>JBGPKH010000451.1:0-7588 GCA_041485845.1 Bryobacteraceae bacterium | reverse complement strand
TCCCAAGCTGGACGTCGCGGGTTCGAGTCCCGTTCCCGCTACAAATCCCTTCAGAATCAGTAGCTTACTTCCCTCGTTTCTGTTGTGTGCAATCCGTAAGCACAGTTATCCGGTCTAGTCGAATCGGGACCATGGTTTCAGCGTAAGCGAATCGACGCACCACTGATAGCTCGGCCACTTTCTGGCGCCGGGGGCTTTGAATCGGAAGGTGAGTGCGATCCTACAGAGCCGGCGCCGCGAACCGGTACCCCACCCACGGCTCCGTGAGAATGAACTTGGGCCGCGCCGGATTCGCCTCGATCTTCTTGCGCACCTGGTTGATAAACACACGCAGGTACTCGGGCTCGTCGCCGTAATCCGGCCCCCACACGGCCTGGAGCAGCTCGCGATGCGTCACGGGCTTGCCCGCGTGCGCCACCAAGCACCGCAGCAGATCGAATTCCTTGGGCGTGAGCCGCACATCCTTGCCGTGCGCCCGTACGCGCCGGGTGTCGAAGTCGATCTCCAGATCTTCGGATGCGAACGCGTGCGGGCCGCCTTCGGGCGACGAGGGCGAGCGGCGCAGCGCGGCACGAATCCGCGCCAGCAGCTCTTCGATGCCGAAGGGCTTGGTGACGTAGTCGTCGGCGCCGGCGTCCAGCGCGGCCACCTTGTCCTTCTCGCTGTTGCGCACCGAGAGGATGATCACCGGAATGTCCGAGCCCCCGCGAATCGCGCGGCAGGTCTCCAGGCCGCCCATGCCGGGCATGTTCATGTCCAGCATCACCAGATTCGGCATCTCGCGCGGAATAGACTCCAGGGCATCCTCGCCCGTGCGTGCTTCGATCACCTCGTAGCTGTGGCCCACCAGCGTGGCCTTCATGACGCGGCGGATCTGCGGATCGTCGTCCACCACCAGGATCTTACCGGCGCTCAACTTTCCCGACCTCCGCGGCTTCACGCCCTCCGCTCAACGGCAGCGAAAAATAGAACACCGAGCCGTGCCCCGGCTCGCTCTCCACCCAGATTCGTTCTCCGTGCGCTTCCACGATCCCCTTGGCGATCGCCAGGCCCATGCCGGTTCCCTTGGTTGCAAAGCGGTGCTGCCGCCCGCGGAAGAACTTGTCGAAGATGCGGCCGCGCTCGTTCTCTTGGATGCCCGGTCCGCGATCCGCGACTCCGATCACGATTCTCCCACTCTTCAGCTCCGCCGAGACAGCGATCGGCGACCCCTCGGGCGAATACTTGAGCGCATTCTCAATGAACTGCTTCACTACCTGCTCGACAAATTCGCGATCGGCCTCGGCGGGCGGCAGCCCCTCCGGCACATTCACGGTAACCGCCCGGCCTTTGAGCTGCATGGCGTACTCCGAGAGCGCGCTGGCAACCAGGCCCGCGGCCTCTACCGGTTGTTTCTCCAGGTGCAGCTTGCCGGCTTCGATGCGCGCCATGGCGACTACCTCAGCCGCCAGGCGATTCAGCCGGTCGGCCTCCTCGTCGATGATGGTGAGCAATTCGCGCTCGGTCCGCGGCGCGCTTCCGAGCAGGCTGGTCACCGCCGCCTTGATGGAAGTGAGCGGCGTCTTGATATCGTGCGCCAGCGAATCGAGCAGCGCGGATTTCAGCACCTCGCTCTGGCGCGCGGCTTCGGCATGACTGGCATCCTCCAGCGCCCGCGCCTTTTCGATGGTGATGGCCACCAGGTTCACGATGGCGCGCACGGTCTGTTCCGACGGCAGCCCGCCGATCAACGCCAGGCTCCCCAGCGACCGGCCGCCGAGGCGCACCGGCGCCGTGGCCAGCGAGCGCTCCGGCTCCATCGACACATCGTCGATTTCCGCCGCCGCCCGAAGGTCGTGGTCCGAAACCGGTTGGCTCTCCGGGCCCGAGCGGAGAATCTCGTCACCAGGCCGGTAGTAGAACGCCGCCCCGTCGCAGCCGAACACCTGCACTACTTTGTTGACAAACTCGCGGATGGTCTTGCGGGGATTGCCGCCGGGCATCATGGCCTGCACCAGCGCGTACAGACGTTCGATTTCGATGCGGCGCGCTTGCGCCTCCTCGGTCCGCCGCCGTGCGCGCTCGGAAAGCTGGCTGGCGGTCACGGCGGTCACCAGAAATGCCGCCAGCGCCACCCAATTCTGCGGATCCTGGATGGTGAACGTCCCCAGCGGAGGAAGGAAGTAGTAATTGAATCCGAGGACCGCGACGATGGAGGCGACGGTGGCCTCGGCCAGTCCCCAAACCGCCGATACCCCCAGGATCGCGAGCAGCAGCGTCAGCGCGACGGTGGTGTTGTTGACTTTACCCGGCAGCAGAACGCGGTACAAACCCACGATCGCCGCAACGATCAGGATCGAGGCGGAGAAGCGGAAGGCTTTCACCGGCATGGATCACAACCTGCCGAACAGGCGGTTGAAGAACTCGCGCGTGCGCTGGCGGATCTCGCGCAGCGTCACGTCCAGGCGTTCCCGGTGCAGGTGCTCGGGCGTCCAGCGCTTCACCAGGTTGGTGAGCACTTCGAACTGCGCCTGGGAGGTCGGAAGGCTGCCTTCCGCGTGGCCGGTGGAGACGCGCTGCCCGTGGTCGAGCGCGCGATAGAAGGTGGCGGCCTCGCGCAGAAAGTCGGCGTCCTCGCGATCCAGGTGGCCCATCTTCTCGATGACATCGATGCGCTCGGGCGTGTTCAGCACCTTGTAGAAAATGCCCGCGCCCTTGAGCCGCAGATACATCAGGGCGAAATCGATATCGTAATACCCGCCCATGCCGGCCTTGATCGGATTGCGCGGTCCCTGCTCGCGCTCCAGGCGCGCGCGCATCTCCGCCAGTTCCTTGCGCGACCGCATACTCTGCCCGTAGCGCCGCCAGTCCACATCCTGCAACTCGTGCAGGAACTCGGTGGCGCGTTCCACGTTGCCGGCCACGGCGCGCGACTTCATGTAGGTGATGCCTTCCCAGGCTTCGGCGTGGCTTGCGAAATAGGTCTTGTAGGCGCCCTCGGTCTGCACCAGGTCGCCCTCGCGCCCACTCGGCCGCAAGCGCGTGTCCACCGCGAACATCACACCTTCGCTGGTGTAAGAGCTCATGGTCTGGATCATGCGTTCCGCCACGCCCGTCCAGAAGGAATGCTCGGCGGCATCTTCATCCGGGATGATGAAGACCAGGTCGGCGTCGGAGCCCAGGTCGAACTCGCCCATGCCCAGCCGGCCAAGCGCGATCGACATCATCTGGTTGACCGGCATGTAGGAAGGGCTCGCCGGGGGAGGCGCTTCGGCGAGGGCGATGCGATACGCCGCCGCGATCACGCTGTCCGCCAGCACCGACGTCTTTCGCAGGGTCGCGAAGATCTTCGCCGGCCGGAGAAGGCTTTCACTCTGAATGCGGAGCATCTGCCGCCGGTAGAAGCGCCGCAACGCGGCACCGTCTTCGAGCGGCCCGCCTTCCAGTTGGAACGGTTCGCCGATCTCGTCCAGCAGTTCCGGGTAGCGCAGCAGATCGTCGGCGAAGTAAGGGCTGTGCTCGAACAGATCGATCACGCCAGCGGCGAGTTGGGGGTCCGCGTTCAGACGGCCCAGCAGATCGGGGGTGGCCAGGGCCTTCTCGAGGAAGTGCTCGAAGCGCTCGCGGCCGCGATGCAGGGGCGCCCCGGCAACGGCCTCCGCCAGTTGCGGCGCGCGCTGATCGAGAAAACGCGTCAGGTTGCTCGGCGGCGCCAGGCCCTCGACTTCCTTCTGCACCGATGCGGATTCCCGCTCCGATGCGGGCTCCGGCGCCGCCGTGTAATACATCGGTTTCTGCGCGTGAATCACGCGGTCGTAAGTTTCGCGGACGGACGCCAGGTGCTCCTCCAGCTTGTCCTTGAGCGACTCGGCGGTGAGCGTGATGCCGGGGCTCTCCGGCGGCAGCATGCGTGCCAGCACGTCAAGGCGCACGGGGTCCGAGGGAAGGGTGTGGGTCTGGCGGTCTTCTTCGATTTGCAGACGGTGCTCCAGGTAGCGCAGGAACCGGTACGCGGACGCCAGCCGCGCGTACTCGCCGTCGGAGAGCAGTCCTTTGTCGCGCAAGCGGAACAGCGCCAGCGTGGTTCCTCCATGGCGGATCCAAGGTTCGCGGCCGCCGTGCAAACGTTGCAGGCACTGCACCAGGAACTCGATATCGCGAATCCCGCCGGGCGTGAGCTTGACGTCGAGACCGTTCTGGAGCCCGCGTTTCGCCGTCATCTTTTCGCCGATGCGCTGGCGCGTCTCCGATACCGATTCCACCGCGCGGAAATCGAGCGAGCTTTGATAGATCAGCGGCTCGACGAATTCCAGCAGGGACGCTCCCGGCTCGCGCTCGCCGGCTGCGACGCGCGCCTTGATCAGCATCTGCTTTTCCCAGTCGCGCGCGCGATCCTGGTAATAGGTCTTTGCCCCGTCCGCGGAAATGCAAATCTCGCCCAGCGTGCCATCGGGCCGCAGGCGAAGGTCGACGCGATAGCACTGGCCGTCGGCGGTGTAGGAAGAAAGCAGCGACGTGTACTGGTTGGCAACTTTCTTATAGAACTCCTTGTTGCTGATGGGCGAGAGACCGCCGGTCTCGCCGTTGCCGCCATAGATGAACATCAGGTCGATGTCCGAGCTGTAGTTCAGCTCTTCCCCGCCCAGCTTGCCGAGCGCGATCACCGAGAATCCGCACGGCCGTCCATCCGGGAGACGCGGCTCGCCGTGGCGCGCCACCAGCTCCGCGCGCAGCCGGCGATAGGTTACATCGAGGATCGCATCGGCGAGGCGCGAAAGCTCCTGGGTGACGTCGGAAAGCGTGGCCACCCCCAGCACGTCGCGCAGCACGATGCGCAGCAACTGGCGGCGGCGGAATCGCGCCAGGTCCACGGCCGGCGGCACACCTGCATGGCCATGACCCAGGAATTCGAACAGACGCTGCTCGTACTGCTCTGCCGAGAGCACGCGGTAGAGGCTGCCCGAAGTGGCCACTTCCAGGATGCGTTCCGGGGCGTGCAACACGAACTCCGATAGAAAATGGCTGTACGAGAACAGGTTCACGGCGCAGCGCATAGCCGCCGGCGAGCTGCACACGCGATCGAATCCTCCGGGAGACTCATGGCGCAGCCGCTCGAGATAATGGAGTGCCGTGGCGGGGTCGGGCGCCGAGCGAAGCAACACCTCGACGCGCGCCGCAATTCGTTCCGGGAGCCTCGCTCCCAACAGCATTGCGTCGAGCGAACTCTGCATGGAGTCAAGCCAGCTTGGTCACGACAGCAATTATATCGCCCGGACCCACGGGGCCGGGCGCGACCACGCTGGCATAGAACCCGCTCATGCCCCATCGCGGCGAAGTGTGGTCGCGTTGCTTCACGCGCTGGTCGTAGATGTCGTACTTCAGCGACTCGCCGTAGATGTCCAGTTGCGTACAAGGCCCCCGCGGCTGGGTGATTTCGAGCAGCGCTCCACCGGCCCGGATTTGATCGCCGATCCGGATATCGCGCACGTTGAGGCCGCGTGTGGTGAGGTTCTCGCCGAGCGCGCCGAAAAAGAGCGGATAGCCGCGGGCCGCCAGGTCCTCGATCGCTTCAGCGGCGATCAGGAGAATCGCTTTCCGTTCGCCGCCATGAATGTCGGGGTGTGCATGGCGGTCTCCCTCGATGCCCATGGGCGTGAGGAGGCCTTCGGGAATCGCCCGCTTGGGGAGGCCTCCCGGCGAAATGTTGACCTGAACGATGACGCCTTCCATGCGAATGGGCTCGGCCCCTACTCCTTCCGTCTCGACATCGGAAACTGGAACACCGGGACCGGCGGGCGATGTCCCAGGCCGCACTCGGCGTGCACCGCCTGCACCGCCTTCTCGAGGCCGTCGCGCCGCACGACCACCGCAATCGTCAGCTCGCTCGAACCCTGCGCGATGGCGATGATGTTCACCTGCACGCGCGAGATCGCGGTGAAGATCCGGCCTGCCAGGCCGGGCTTGCCCTGCATGCCCTCGCCTACCGCCGTCAGGAGTCCGACGTCGCGGTCCACCTGGACGGGGTGCAGATAATGGTGCGCCAGTTCCAGCGCCAGCGCCGATTCGAGCGCCGCCAGGGTGCGCTCCAGTTCTTCGTGTCGGACCAGGAAACAGAAGTTCTGGCGATAGCTGGAACTGGAGACCAGCAGCAGCTCGACGTTGGCGCGGGCCACCGCTTCGAGCGCCCGGCCCATCACCTGCACGCCGTTCAGCTCGGGGCTCGCCGGTTCCAACGCCACTAGCGCCACGTTTCCCATGGACGCCACGGCGCGGGTGCCGTTGGCCGCCGCGACCGTGGGTACGATCTTGGTGCCCGGCTTTTCCGGCGCGAAGCTGTTCTTGCTCCACACCGGAATCTTTCGCTCGGCCAGCGGCGCGAGCGTCCTCGGATGCAGCACCTTGGCGCCGGCGTACGCCAGCTCAGCCGCTTCCGCGTAAGTGATTTCGGCGAGCACTTCGGCGTCCGGCACCAGCCGCGGGTCGGCGCTCATGATTCCGTCCACGTCAGTCCAGATCCACAACTCCGCGGCATCCAGCGCGGCCGCGAGAATCGACGCCGAGAAATCCGAGCCGCCGCGCCCCAGCGTCGTCGGGCGGCCGTCGGCGGTGGCGCCGTTGAAGCCAGTGATTACCGGCAGGGAACCCTCTTCCAGCAAGGGCAGCAGCATCGCGCGCGCCTTCTCGCGAGTCGGTTCCATCAAGGGCGACGCGTTGCCGAAGACCGCATCCGTCACGACCACGTCCCACGCGTTGACCGCTGCCGACGGGGTGCCCTCCGCTGCCAGGTGTTCCGAGAGCAGCAGGGCCGAGAGCCGCTCGCCGACCGCCACGGCCTCGTCCACGGACCGCGGAGGGCGCTCGCCCAGCATCGCCATGCCGCTTACGATGCGCTCGAATTCGGCGACCAGCTTGTGGATTCCCGCCATCGCCGGCTCTTGCCGGGCTTCCGGAAGCAGTCCGCGGCACGCTTCTTCGTGGCGCGCGCGCAGGGCCGCGAGATTGGTCTCCATGCCCGCGCGGTCGCCCGCCTCGGCGTGGCGCATGGTGTCGAGCAGGAGGTCGGTGATCTTGGACATAGCTGAGACCACCACAGCCACCGGCCGCTTCCTTCGTTCGTCGGCGGCGAGCCGCGCCGCCACCCGCATTCGTTCGGCGGAACCCACGCTGGTGCCGCCGAATTTCATGACCACGAGATCCTTCAACTGAAATCCTTTCCGTCAGTAGGACAGGCCTCCCGGCCTGTCCAAGCCGCCGAAAGGCGGCTGCAGGCAGGATTGTCTGCCCCACTCTTCAACTGAAATCCTTTCCGTTGGTGACGCGCGCGCGCACGATTTTCAAAATGGCCTCTTCCACCTCGTCCAGCGAAAGCGGAGTGGAATCGAGGTAGATGGCGTCGGGGGCCTGCGACAGAGGCGCATCGGAGCGCGTGCTGTCGCGCCGGTCGCGTTCTTTCATCTGCGCCGCCAGTTGTCCTTCCGAGATCCCTTCGCCTTTGTCGCGCCCTTCCCGGAAGCGCCGCCGCACGCGCTCCTCGGGCTCGGCGTCGAGGAAGATCTTGACATCCGCGGCGGGGAACACCACGGTTCCGATATCCCGTCCCTCCATGACT
>JBGPKH010000450.1:0-7589 GCA_041485845.1 Bryobacteraceae bacterium | reverse complement strand
TGTTCTATTACCACCCGACGAAGATCCTTGCTTTCAGAGACATTCTTTATCTCGAGCACGACGTGCCATTCTGCAAGTTGCTACGCAACATGCATCGCTGGGCAGCGCACTTGATGGTCATCGCCGTCGAGCTGCACATGTTCCGCGTATTTCTCACCGGTTCTTACAAAAAGCCCCGCGAGTTCAATTGGAACGTCGGCGTGATCCTGCTCGTGCTCACGCTGCTGCTTTCGTTCACCGGTTACCTGCTGCCCGACGATCAACTCGGCTTCTGGGCGGTCACCGTGGGAACCAACATGGCCCGCGCCACCCCGCTGCTGGGCCACGCCGGACCCTTCGGCCCGCAACTCGGCATGACGCCCTTCAACGACGTGCGATTCGGCCTGCTCGGCGGATCCATCGTGGACGCCAACGCACTGCTCCGCGCTTACATCTGGCACTGCGTCGCCATCCCCATCATCGCGTCGGCCTTCATGGTGGTGCATTTCTGGCGCGTCCGCAAAGACGGAGGCATCTCGGGCCCCGCGCCGGTCATGCTGGAAAGCGAGATTAAGGACGTGAAGAAAATATGAAGTTCACCGCCGAGGCGCAGAGACGCCGAGGAAAAACGGAAAACGGCATTTGCGCGCATTCAGGTTCGTCTCTAGCCGCGGGTTGGCGCGCCGAGGGAGCAGAGGTAACCATCTTCGCCTCGCAGGCTCGATTTGCCAGGAGGTGTTCCTCGGCGCTCTCGGCCACCTCGGCGCTCTACCCTGAGGTACGGCACAAATCCGGCCGAAGTACGAAATCTGTTTTTGCTTTTTCCCGTTTTTCTCGGCGTCTCGGCGTCTCGGCGGTGAATTCGATTCCTACGGTGTGACATGGATTTACATCAACTCTGGACCATCCTCAGCACCCCGGACAACGTGCCGATCGTGCTGTTGCTCTTCGTAGTCCCGTTCTATACCTGGTACGGCCTGCGCCAGGCCTTCGCCAACGACAAGCTCATCGCGCAGCTCGAATCCGATCCGGCGATGGCCAAGACCCACCATCGCAAAATCCAGCCCTTCAAACCCGGCTGGACGCGCGAAGTCCACGTCTGGCCCTACCTGCTGCGCATCGAGTTTCTCGCGGCCATCATCGTCACCGTGATCCTCATGGTCTGGTCGATCACCCTCAACGCGCCGCTCGAAGAGCCGTCCAATCCCACCCTCACCATGAATCCGTCGAAGGCGCCGTGGTACTTCCTCGGTCTCCAGGAAATGCTGGTCTACTTCGATCCCTGGATGGCCGGCGTGGTCATGCCGTCGCTCATCATCGTCGGCCTGATGGTGATTCCCTACATCGACACCAACCCGCTCGGCAACGGCTACTATACCCTCAAGCAGCGCAAGTTCTCCATCCTGACCTTCATCTTCGGCTTCATCGTCCTGTGGGTCTCCATGATCGTGATCGGCACCCTCATCCGCGGCCCTGGCTGGATGTGGTTCTGGCCCGGCACCACCTGGGACCACAACCGCCTGATCTTCGAGGTCAACCGCGACCTGCCGGACATCTTCGGAATCTCGGGCCGCGTGGGCAAAATCATCTTCGGCGCTATGGTGGTCGGCCTTTACCTGGCGGCGGCCGGAGTCCTGATGCACAAGCTGATCACCAAGACGGCCTTCAACCGCAAGATCTACGCGCGTATGAGCGTGCTCCAGTACGTTGTCATGCAGACGTTCCTGATCGTCATGCTGGCTCTGCCGGTGAAGATTCTGATCCGGCTGATGTTCCGTATTAAATACATTTGGGTCACGCCCTGGTTCAATATCTAGGCGGCTAATATATGAGCGATCAAGACAAAGACCCGGTACTCCACTCATCGCTGAGCAAACACCTCTTCATCTGGTCCGCGCTCCTGGTGATTTCCATGGTGTGGGGACTGTGGGACGAGATGTATGGAATCCGCCCCTGGAAGAGCTACGAAGCGCGCTTCGAGAAACTCTATTCCAAATATCTGGCGACGGCGAAAACCGGGCAGGCCGCCACCGAACGGCAGATCAAAGGCTCGCCCGAATACCAGCGCCTCGACCGCGAGATGCAGGCCGCCGAGAAGGCCGCCATACCCGAGGCTTCGGCCATCGACAAGGAAGTCAACGAGAGCCTCGTTCCCAAGATCCTGGCGCTCAACGATCCCTTTCAGGTGACTCGCGCGCACATCGGCTCGCTGACGTATGAAATCGAGGTCTCCACCAGCGACAGCCGCAAGGACTCGCTGCGGCAGGAAATCCAGAAGTTGAAGGACGAGGTGCAGAAGATCCAGTTGCCCGGCCCCGGCGAAGAGCCCAGGTCCATGAAGTTCGACGATATGGCTAAGCTTCTGCAGGACATGAAGGACAAGAAAGCCGCGCTCTTGCAGAAGCGAGTGGACGTGATGAAGAAGGCCACGGAGCTGCGGGCCGGGCGCGATCAGTATCTCTCCGACCGCCTCGCCGACGCCAGCACCGACACCATCGCCGCGGTCGAGAACTCGCTCGCCAACTTCGACATTCGCATCCGCCAGATCCACGTCAAAGACGTCGACCTGGTCGACCGCTGCGAATCGTGCCATCTCGGCGCGCGCGAACCGGTCGTCCTCACCAAGGCGGCGATGGGCGGCGAGGCGGTGTTCACCAGCCATCCCAGCAAAGAGCTCCTCAAGATCCACGATCCCGAAAAGTTCGGATGCACACCATGTCACGGCGGCAACGGCGCGGCGCTCTCCAGTGTCGAGAAGGCGCACGGATACAACAAGTACTGGCTCTGGCCGATGCATCACAAGGAGAACATCGACGCCGGGTGCCAGCAGTGCCACGTGAAAGAGATCGTCACCGAAATGGCCGACACGCTCAACGCCGGCCGCGAGATCTTCCGCCTGCGCGGCTGCCGGGGCTGCCATCGTTACGAAGGATTCGATCGCGAGGCCGACGAGATCGCCTCCGTCAACCAGCAGATCCGCCAGTTCGAGCAGCAGAAGGCCGAGTGGCTGCGCGAGGCCGGCTTCAAAGAGCAGAAAGCCAACAACCCGCGCACCAGCGATGCCGATGCCAAAAAGCTCAACGCGGAGGCCAACGACCTGAAGGTCCGCTCCACCGGCCTCGACGCCAAAATGGAGCAGCTCGATATGCGCTCCCACGAGCTGGTACGCGAGGTCAAGAAGATCGGACCCAGCCTCAAGGAAGTGCGCGTGAAGCTGCGCAAGGAGTGGGTTCCGATATGGCTCCAGGATCCGCACAAGTGGCGCGAAGGCACCAAGATGCCCACCTTCCGCCTCGACGCCGACGAGATCCGCGCCATCGGCGCCTTCATCTGGCAGTCGGGCGTGCAGGGAGAGTTGCCGCAGCAGAAGCCCGGCGATCCCGAAAAGGGAAAGGAAGCGTTTGAAACCCGCGGCTGCATGGCCTGCCACTCCATGGGTGAGGGCAACCAGAAGCAGGGCGGTACGTTTGCCGCGAATCTCAGCCGGGAAGGCGAAAAGGCCAACTACGATTACCTGGTGCGATGGGTACACAACCCGCGCCAGCGCACCGCGCCTTACTGCACCTTCGAGAAGAAAGATCTGACCAAAGCCGATTACGACAAGCACAACCTGCCGTACGTCTTCGACCTGGAGCACTCCAGGTGCCCCAACGACGGCCACGAGCTGCAAGTTCAGCAGATGACGCCCATGCCCAGCTTGCGGCTCACCGAGGACGAAGCGCGCGATATCGCCAGCTACCTCATGACCCGCAAGGGCACCAATGCCAGCTACGCCAACGCCGATTACCTCGACGATCCCAACCTCAGGAACGCCGGGCTCGCCAAGGTTCGTTTTTACGGCTGCGCCGCCTGCCACGAGATCTCCGGACTCGAAGAGGAACAGCGCATCGGCACCGAGTTGACCAAGGAAGGCTCCAAGCCTCTCGAGCGCCTGGACTTCGCTTTGCTCGGACACGAAGCCGAAAGGGAAGGCTGGTACACCCACAAGGGCTTTTTCGAGCACAAGCTGGAGAATCCCGCGGTCTACGATCAGGGCAAGGAGAAGGCCAGGCAGGATCGGCTCAAAATGCCGAACTTCAACCTCTCGAAGGCCGAGATCGATGCCGTAACGACGTTCCTCGAAGGCTCGGTGGATGCCAGCGTTCCGCCGAAGTACTTCTATCAGCCGGCTGACCAGCGGCAGGACATCATCGATGGCTGGTGGGTAGTGCGCAAGTACAACTGCATGGGCTGCCACCGCGTGCACACCGCGCAGACCACCATCTTCGACACACTGACAAAGTACCAGGATCCGGATTGGAAGGACCAGAAGCCGCCCACGCTCATCGGCGAGGGCGCGCGCGTCCGGCCCGATTGGCTGATGCGCTTCCTCGGCAATCCGGCACTGTCGGAAAATGACACGAATCGCGATGGCGTCCGCCAGTATCTAAAGGTGCGGATGCCCACCTTCAGCTTCTCCGATGGCGAGTTACGGAAATTGGTGCGCTTCTTCGAGGCTTTGTCTTCGCAATCGCAGCCGTTCATCGCCGAGCAGTTGGATCCGCTCAGCGACCAGGAACGCGGCATGGCTCGCAGCCTGTTCAGCAGCGAGGGTGCGCCCTGCCTGAAATGCCACATGACCGGCGATGCCCAGCACGATGCCCGCGCCACGGCGCCGAATTTCACCGTCGCCAGAGAGCGTTTGAAGCCGGGCTGGACCAAGCGCTGGATGCTGAACCCGGCGATGATGAGTCCGGGAACCGCGATGCCTTCGGGCCTGTTCCGGCACGAAGAAAACCGGTGGGTGTTCGCCGGCCCCACGCCATCCAGTTTCAGCGGATATCCGAAAGATCACGCCGACCTGCTGGTACGCTATATGTTCCAGTTCACGCCGGACGAATTGAACCGCCTGCGATCGAGTGCAGGGAGTTCAGGGAATTAAGAGATTTAGCCAAAAAGGTTTTGTTTTCTTAAGGAGGCTCTCAGAGCATGAAGAAGATTTTGATAGGAATCGGGTTGGCCTGCGTATTGTCGCTCGCGGGATGCGGCGGCGGCGGCGCCCCCGAAACAGCGAAAAAGCTCGAACCGACAGCCCCGGCGGCGGGCGGAGGCGCAGCCGCTGTTCCCGACGAGGCCAATGGCGCCACCATCACCGGAAAGGTCACCTTCGACGGCGCCAAGCCCGCGGGCAAAGCCATCGACATGTCGGCCAACCCGGTTTGCATGCGCGCTCACGCGTCCTCGCCGCAGAAGCCCGAAGACGTGGTGGTCAACGATAACGGCACGCTCAAGTACACGTTCGTCTGGATCAAGTCCGGCCTTCCGGACCAGAACTGGCAGGTGGCAACTACACCGGTCTCGCTCGACCAGAACGGTTGCATGTACAGCCCGCACATGATCGGCGTCATGGCCGGACAGCCGATCGCCATCAAGAATAGCGACCCGACCAACCACAACATCCACCCCCAGCCTTCCACCAACCAGGAATGGAACGAGTCGCAGGCGCCGGGCAGCGCGGACAAGAACCAGAGCTTCGCCCGCCAGGAAGTCATGATCCCCGTGAAGTGCAACATCCACCCCTGGATGCGCGCCTACATCGGCGTGGTCGCGCACCCGTTCTTCGCCGTCACGGGCAGCGACGGAACGTTTACAATAAAGGGACTGCCTCCTGGGACCTACACGATCGAAGCCTGGCACGAGAAGTATGGCACGTCGGACCAGACCATCACGGTCGGCGCCAAGGAGAGCAAGACTCAGGACTTTTCGTTTAAGGGGTAGTAACGTGGGGCAGGGCGGGTCTCTGTCCTGCCCACACACTTCGCCCGATGCGCGATTACATCGAACTCACGAAGCCGCGAATCACCTGGCTGATCCTCATGAGCACGGGGATCGGCTATTTCTTCGGCCTGCGCGGCGCCGCGGGCTGGTGGGAGTTCCTCAAGAGCATCCCATTGATTTCCCTCCTCCACACCATCCTCGGAACGGGACTGATCGCCTCGGGCACCGCGGCGCTGAATCAATGGTCCGAGCGCCAGGCCGATCGCAAAATGCGCCGCACTTCCGGCCGGCCGCTGCCGTCGGGCCGCCTGTCCCCGCCGCGAGCGCTGGCCTTCGGAACGGCGCTTTCCGTGGCTGGCTTCGTGGATCTCTGGCTGGGTGTGAACCTGCTCTCCGGCCTCATCGGCGCATTCACCCTCGCCAGCTACTTGTTCCTTTACACTCCCCTGAAGCAGCGCACCTGGTGGTCCACCACCGTGGGCGCATTCCCCGGCGCCATGCCGCCCATGATCGGCTACGCTGCCGCGGCCGGCACGCTCACCCGCGAGTCGTGGGTCCTCTTCGCCATCCTGTTTCTATGGCAATTCCCGCATTTCTATTCCATCGCGTGGATGTACCGGGACGACTACGCGCGCGCCGGCATCCGCATGCTGCCGGTAGTCGAACCGGACGGCCGCTCCACCGCGCGGCAGATCGTCCTCTACGGTCTGGCGCTCATTCCCGTGAGCCTGGCGCCGAGCATGCTCGGCATGTCGGGGCGCATCTACCTCATCGGCGCCTTGCTGCTGGGCCTGTGGTTCCTGTACTCGGGTGTGCGGGTGGCGCTGGAGCGCAGTCTCACTCGCGCGCGCAACGTTCTCATCACATCGGTCCTTTACCTTCCGCTCATCTATGGGCTTATGCTCTTAGATAGGCCCGGGTTGTGATTAAAGTTCAGAACCTCACTCACAAATACGGAGATCGCGTCGCGCTTGCCAACGTCGGTTTCGACGTGAAGAAAGGCGAGATCTTCGGTCTGCTGGGGCCGAACGGCGGCGGCAAGTCCACGCTCTTCCGCATCCTGTCCACCATGATGGCGCCCACCGGCGGCCACGCCATCATCGCCGGATATGACGTCGAGCGCAATCCCGCCGCAGTGCGCCGCAACGTGGGCGTGGTCTTCCAGACGCAAAGTCTCGACAAGGCGCTCACCGTCGAGGAGAACCTGCGCGCCCAGGGCCACCTGCACGGCCTCAGCGGAAACATCCTGCGCGACCGCATGGAGCGCGCCATGGAGCGACTGGGCCTCTCCGACCGCCGCAAAGACCTGGTCGAGACTCTCTCCGGCGGCCTGCGCCGGCGCGTGGAAATCGCCAAGGCGCTGCTGCACCGCCCGCAGGTGTTGCTCATGGACGAGGCCTCCACTGGCCTCGACCCCGCGGCGCGGCGCGACCTCTCCCGCCACGTCGAAAATCTTCGCCAGGGCGAAGGAGTGACGATTCTGCTCACCACCCACATCCTCGAAGAGGCCGGCCGCTGCGACCGCCTGGTGCTGCTGCACCAGGGCAAGATCGTCGCCGAGGGCACGCCCGCCGAACTGCGCTCACGCATCGGCGGCGACGTGGTGGTGCTCGAATCCGCGGACACCCAGGCGCTGGCGGCGGGGATCGAAAAGCGCTTCGGCGTGCGCCCCTCGGTGATGGATGGCCGGGTGCGCGTCGAGATCCAAAACGGACACCGCTTCATCGCCGAGGTGGTCGAAGCCTTCCCCGGCGCGGTCGAATCCGTGGGCCTGCACAAGCCCACGCTCGAAGACGTCTTCGTGCGCGAAACGGGAGCGGCCATTGAGTAGCTTCTTCCTGCCCGCGGCAACC
>JBGPKH010000449.1:0-7639 GCA_041485845.1 Bryobacteraceae bacterium | reverse complement strand
GTCCCGCTGGACCGGCTTCGCCAGGTAGCCGTCCATGCCCGCCGCCATGCACCGCTCGCGGTCGCCCTTCATCGCGTGTGCGGTCAAGGCGACGATGGGGATGTGCCTGGCGGTCCCGGCTTCCTGCCGGCGAATCGCGGCGGTGGCCTCGAATCCGCCCATCTCAGGCATCTGGATATCCATCAGAATCAAGTCGAATTCCGGCGACTGCTCGAGCGCCGCCAGAGCCTCGAGACCGTTGGCCGCCAGCACAGCCTTATGTCCCAGCTTGCCAAGTAGCCGGACCACCATCCTCTGGTTGACCGTGTTGTCTTCCGCCACCAGCACGCGGTACGACTTGCGAACCGCCTTCGCGCGCGTGGTCCGGCGGCTCTTGGCACGCGCCCCGGTCCCCGCGCCCACCGCCGTGGCAATGGCATCGAAGAGGTCGGATTGCTTGATCGGCTTGGTGAGCCAGGCCTGTATGCCCGTCTGTTTGTACCGCGCCTCCGGGGGACGGCTGCCCGCCGAAGTGAGAACCAGCAGGATCAGTTTCTCGAAGCGCGGGTCCTGGCGGATCTGCTCCGCGAGCGTCAGACCGTCCATGTACGGCATCTGCGCGTCGAGCAGGGCGAGTTGGAACGAAGCGCCCGTTTCGGCGGCGTGATTCAGCACCTCCAGCGCCTCGGCGCCGCTCCTTGCCACAATGGCTTGCATCTCCCAGTTGATGAGCGTCTCTTCCAGAATCTGGCGGTTGGTGGCATTGTCGTCCACCACCAGCACGCGCAGGTCGCGGAGGCGCTCAGGCGCCGGCGGTTGGGATGCGGCCGGCAGGGCCGTTGCGAGATCGAAGTGTGCGGTGAAGTGGAATGTACAGCCTTGCCCCTCCTCGCTTTCGAGCCAGATCCGGCCATGCATCAGTTTCACCAGTTGGGCGGAGATGGCGAGCCCCAGCCCTGTGCCTCCAAAACGGCGCGTCGTCGAACTGTCGGCCTGAACAAATGCCTCGAAGATGGATTCCTGTTTCTCGGCCGGCACTCCGATACCGGTGTCGGACACCGCGAAGTGCAGCTCCACAGTCTCGCTGGTCTGCGCCGCTGTCTCCACGCGCAGCACGACTTCGCCGCGATCGGTGAACTTGATGGCATTCCCCACCAGGTTGACGACGATCTGGCGGAGCCGGCCGCGGTCCCCGACAATCGCATCGGGCACTCCCGGCCGAATGTGGCAGGCCAGTTCCAGCCCCTTCTGCTGGGCTCGCAGCGCCAGGAGCCGGACCGCATCTTCGAGCGTGTCGCGGAGGTTGAAGTCGGCACAGTCCAAGTCGAGCTTGCGCTCCTCGACTTTCGAAAAATCCAGGATGTCGTCGATCAGCCGCAGCAGCGCGTCGGCCGACTCGCGCACGGTATCCAGGTACTCGCGCTGCTCGCCGGTCAACCGCGTGTCCAATGCCAGTTCGGTCATCCCGACGATGGCGTTCATCGGCGTGCGGATCTCGTGGCTCATGTTGGCCAGGAACTCGGTCTTGGCGCGGCCGGCGGCCTCGGCGCGCGCTTTGGCCAGTTCCAGCTCTTTCACAACTTGCGCCAGGCGCGCATGATTCTCCTCCTGCAACTGACGAGCGGTTTCCAACTCCTGCGCGTACAGTTTCAGCTTGTCTTCGGCTTCCTTGCGCACCGTGATGTCGCGCGCCGCGGCGTAAATCAGCCGCTCACGGGTAAACGGCGCCGCGGTCCACAGCAGCCACTTATAGGAGCCATCGGGGCAGATGTAGCGATTCTCGAACGAGACCACTTCCTCGCCCGCGGTCAGTTGAGCCATGGACGCGATGGTTGCCTCGCGGTCGCCGGGATGGACGAATTCCAGAAACGGCTTCGACTGCAGTTCTTCCTGCCGGTATCCGAGGATTCGTCCCCACGCCGGATTGAGCCTCTTGAAGTAGCCGTCGAACCCGGCAATGCAGAGCATGTCCAGCGACAGCGTGAAAAAGCGATTGAGCGCCCGCTCCGCCTGCCGCCGGCCGGTGATATCCAGCAGCGCGGACCGGATTCCGGTGACGTTGCCGTTTGGATCGAGGATGAGGCTCTCGTGAATCTCGGTGTTCACGATGGTTCCGTCGCCCAACATGTACTCACGCTCGAACGGAACAATGGGCATTTCACGAGCGAGCTTCCGCTTCACCGCCTCGCGGCTGGCGTCCCGTTCCGCCGGCGACACGAATTCCGAAACGTGCCTGCCAATGATCGCCTCGGCATCCAGGCCCAGCAATTGGCGCTCGGCGCGATTCACGCGGCGAACGATGCCCTCGGTATCGATCTCGTGGTAGGCGACCGGCGCCTCTTCGAACAGGTTGCGAAATCTCTCCTCACTGGCCCGCATGTCTTCCTCGGAACGCGTCCGCTCGAGGAACTGTCCCACCTGGATTCCGATGGCGCCGAGAATCTCGAGGACCTTGGGATCCGGCTCGCGGATCTCCCGGCTGAAGAATTCCATCACCCCGAGGATTTCTCCTGCCAGCACGATCGGAAATCCGACGGCGCTATGGATCCCTTCCCTGATGGCGATCGGCTTGCGAGGAAAATTGCTTTCACGGGGCACGTCGCTGAGCCACACCGGCTGGCGGCTGCTCCAGACGCTGCCCGGCAGACCCACCCCCTTCGCTAGGGTCATCTCCCGGCTGACCGCGTCGAATTCCGCAAATCCGACGCCGGGAACGTGCCAGCTCGCCAGGTACCGCAGCACATTCTGCGACCGGTCCACGCTCCAGACCGCGCCGTGCTCGCACTCCAGACTCCCACAGATGGCTTCGAGGAGCTTGGGGATACCTTCGGCGGCGGTCGCAGATTCGGCCATCACCCGCGTGGTCAGGTACTGCACGGGCAGACGCTTTGCTCCGGACTTTCGCGCGGCAACGGAAGTCTTCATCGCATCGATGGGGCCGATTATATCACCGCGTTGTCGCCGGCCTCCCGGCTTGCGCCGCCGCGGACGGCTTTTGATAGACTATCAGGCAATTATGAAACGTCTGCTGTTTGTGTTTTGCGCTCTCGCGTTGCTTACGGCCGCGTACGAGCGCCTCAACTCTCCCATTGTTATGACGGATGCCGCCAAGGCGTTTCTCAATTCGCTGACGTCCGAGCAGCGGGCGCGCGCGGCATTCCCGTTCACCACCGACGAGCGTATGAACTGGCACTTCGTTCCTCTCGAACGCAAGGGCGTGGCGCTGCGCGAGATGACCTCGGCGCAAAAGCATCTTGCCGAGGCGCTTCTCACGGCGGGCCTCTCGCAGCAGGGTGTCATCAAGGCGCACACCATCATGAGCCTCGACCAGATCCTCAAGGACATGGAGGCCGGCACCAAGGCCCCGGAGCGCGATCCGGAGAAATACTACGTCTCCATCTTCGGAGATCCCGGGCCGCAGGGCACCTGGGGCTATCGCTTCGAGGGCCACCACATCAGCCTGAACTTCACCGTGGTCAACGGCAAGATCGCCTCCAGCCCGAGTTTCTTCGGCTCGAACCCCGCCATGGTGAAAGAGGGTCCGCGCGCCGGCCTGCGCGCTCTCGGCCGCGAGGAAGACCTGGGTCGCGAGCTGATCCAATCGCTCAACGACGCGCAGCGCGCCACGGCCATCGTGGACAAGACCGCCTACAAGGACATCATCACCTTCGACTCGCGAAAGGCCGCGCTGAGCGGGCAGCCGAACGGGCTCCCGTTTGCGAAGCTGACCGCGAAGCAGAAGGAGATCCTGGCCGAGCTGGTGTCGGACTATGCTTCCAACTTCCCGCCCGCCATCGCCGACATGCGGCTGGAGCAGTATCGCAAGACGCAGGCGAATCTCTTCTTCGCGTGGGCCGGCGGAGTCAACAGAGGCGATCCACACTACTACCGGGTCCAGACGCCGGCGTTCCTGATCGAGTACGACAACACGCAGAACAACGCCAACCACATCCACAGCGTGTGGCGCGATTTCGAGGGGGATTTCGGCGGGGACCTGCTGGGGCAACACTACCAGGCTTCGCATCAGTAAGAACGTGGGACAGGCTTCCTGACGGTCGCGTCTCGGTTATGGTTGTGCTGATTCAGCGTGAGTTACAGAGCCGTGACCGTTAGTTAGGGAGGTCCCGATGGGCCGCGGCGGCCCACCAAAGGGCATGAAGACGCGGCCGGTGCGCGGTTCCTCTGGGGCGGCCGGCGAAATACCGGCAGATCACACGCGAGGCCGGCCGGCTCTTCCCCGACGCCTAATCCCCACTACGCCGCGCGCGCTCTGCAACTGGGTGCATCGGGATATCTGTCGAAGGAGGACTCCCGCTCCCAGTTGATGCAGGCCGTCCACTATGGGTCCGATGGGCCCGGCTGGACCCCAGGGCCCCGCGGGGATTGCTTCGATCATACTCGGCAACATCCCCATGTCCGATCTCGCTGTCGGATACTCCGCGCTCGGCGGCGGCAGCCCTTTGACCGGGCAGAGCGCCAACGCCGAAGCCCCTGCTCCCATGGCTTGCACGTTCGTGAATCTCAACGTGCTGGCCACCAGCCCGGCGGCTTCCAGCGCCAAATTGGAGGTGACCCTGATGGTGGACGGTCTCACTACCGCATTGTGGTGCCGGGCCAGCTTCGACGACCGCACGTCCACGCGTTGTTCCGACCAGGTGACTTCCGTCGCCATCAAGACTGGACAGACGATGTCGATGCGGGTTCGCTATGACGCCCCGCCGCCGCAGGGTGCATACCTTAGTTGGGGCCTCGTCTGTAAGTAAGGCTCGACGGCGGGCGTCGAGGCCCGCCGGTCGCCGTCGAAGGACGCACGCCCCATACTTGTGCCACTCTGAATGTATGGGGTTTCGACTGGCGGTCAACTACCGGCCGCGCGGGGATCAGGAAAATGCCATAGCGGAGCTTACTCGCGGGGTGCGTGACGCCGAGCGGCACCAGGTGCTGCTCGGCGTCACCGGCTCCGGGAAGACCTTCACCATGGCCAAGGTGATCGAGGCCGTGGGGCGGCCCGCGCTCGTCCTGGCGCATAACAAGACTCTCGCCGCCCAGCTCTATCATGAGTTTAAGTCCTTCTTCCCGGACAACGCGGTCGAATACTTCGTCAGCTACTACGATTACTACCAGCCCGAGGCCTACATTGCATCGAGCGACGTCTACATCGAAAAAGAGGCCACCATCAACGACGAGCTCGACAAGCTGCGGCTCTCGGCCACCAAGTCGCTGTTCGAGCGCCGCGACTGCGTCATCGTAGCCAGCGTGAGCTGCATCTACGGACTCGGGTCGCCCGAAGCCTACTACGGCATGCTCCTCATGCTGGAGAAGGGGCAGAAGATTTCGCGCAACCAGATCCTCTCGAAACTGGTCGAGATCCTCTACGAGCGCAACGACACCGACTTCCGCCGCGGCGCCTTCCGCGTGCGCGGCGACGTGATCGAAATCTATCCGACCTACGACGACAACGCCTACCGCATCGAGCTGTGGGGCGACGAGGTCGAGAGCCTCGCGCAGATCGATCCGCTGCTGGGACAGGTGAAACAGACTTACCAGCGGCTGCCGATCTACCCCAAGACGCACTACGTGATGTCGGACGAGACGCGGCAGGGCGCCATGGACAGCATCCGCACGGAGCTGGAGTGGTGGCACAAGGAGCTCGAAAAGCAGGGCAAGCCGATCGAAGCGCAGCGGCTCTTCCAGCGCACGATGTTCGATCTCGAAATGATCAAGGAGATCGGCTACTGCCACGGCATCGAAAACTACTCCCGCCACTTCTCCGGAAGGCTGCCCGGCGAAGCGCCGCCCACGCTGCTGGACTACCTGCCGCACGATTCCATGATCTTCCTCGATGAAAGCCACCAGACCGTTCCCCAATTGCACGGCATGTATCACGGAGACCGGTCGCGCAAAGAGGTGCTGGTGGCCCACGGATTCCGCATGCCCAGCGCCCTGGACAACCGGCCGCTTACCTTCGAAGAGTTCGAGCATCGCGTTAACCAAGTGATCTATGTCTCGGCCACACCGGGGCCGTACGAGCTGACGAAATCGGCGGGCGTCGTGGTCGAACAGATCATCCGGCCCACCGGACTCGTGGATCCGAGCGTGGAGATCCGCCCGGTGAAGGGCCAGGTGGACGACCTGCTGGGCGAGATCCGCAAGCGGACCGCGGCCAATCAGCGTGTGCTGGTGACCACGCTTACCAAACGCATGTCCGAGGACCTGGCGGAGTATTATTCCGAGGTCGGCGTGCGCTGCCGCTACCTGCACTCGGAAGTGACCACGTTCGACCGCATCAGGATTCTGCGCGACCTGCGGCGCGGCGAGTTCGACGTGCTGGTGGGAATCAACCTCCTGCGCGAAGGGCTCGATCTGCCGGAGGTTTCCCTGGTGGCCATCCTGGACGCCGACAAGGAAGGTTTTCTGCGGTCGTCGGGATCGCTCATCCAGACCATGGGGCGCGCCGCGCGGCACGTCGAGGGGCACGCAATCCTCTATGCGGATGTGATGACCGACAGCATGCGCCGCGCCCTGGAGGAAACCGCTCGCCGGCGGCAGACCCAGGTGGAATACAACGAGCGCAACGGGATCGTGCCGCAATCCATCGTCAGGCCGATCGATATGAGCCTGGTGGCCGTAGTGGAAGGCGACTACGTAACGGTGCCGCTCGAAGCCGACGAGGAGGTCGACAACCTCACGCCGGAGCAGCGGGTGCGTTTCATGGGAGAGTTAGAGGAGAGGATGCGCGAAGCGGCGCGCAAGTTTGAATTCGAGAAGGCGGCCCAGTTGCGCGACCGTCTGAAGGCCTTAAAGATGGCGGGATAGCACCTGCTACGCCGTCGCCTGGTACGTAACTGCCGCCGCATTCACGCGGAATTTGCGGGATGATACCCGGACCGCGGTCTTCCCACCCGTGCTGCGCACGATGAACCCGGTCATCACCAGATCGATCGGATACAGGTCACCGTAGCGCGGTGGCCAATCGACGATCATCTCGATGTGGGTGCCCACCGGCAACGCCTTGCGGCTGCGAAAGCTGAGACCATACGAGCTCATCTCGCAGGTGGTTCCCGAGCCGGTGCGCGGCACTGCGCCCTTTTCAGCAAAGCGGTAATGGAGCGGAAGACGAAGTTCGTAACGGCGGTTGGTGCGGCGGTCCTGCAGGTGTTCCACGCATACCTCCATTTTCAAAGTCCCTTCCGGAAGTTCGGCAAGCGGATCTTGAGCGCTTGGAAGAGCAGTATTATGGGTTCACGATTAATGAGCAATTCGGAGTCCACGACGGTTACGGGGCGGCGCGTTGATTTTTCAACCAACCCGCCGGAAAAGAGTGCCTTACCTTTCGACATGGCTGGGCGATTGCGTACTTTTTACGTGGTCAAAAGTGCATCCCATAACCATGTATATGGACCAAAGCGGCTATACCCCGGCGTTTGGTACCATGTAAAATCCCACCCCATTTATGCCGCTTCGCTGCTACAACACGTTGTCTCAGCAGGTGGAGGATTTCTCACCGGCCCGCGACAACACCGTCCGCATGTACACCTGCGGCCCCACCGTGTATGACTTTGCCCACATTGGCAATTTCCGTACGTTCACGTTTGTCGATATTCTGCGGAAGTGTCTCCGCGCCAATGGATTTCGCCTGGACCACGTAATGAATGTTACG
>JBGPKH010000448.1:0-7648 GCA_041485845.1 Bryobacteraceae bacterium | reverse complement strand
TTCTCGAGGTGCTTGGCCGCTTCCAGCGGGTCGGTGAAGCACGTCACGTCGTAGTCCGCCTCCAGCATCAGCAGCGTGCGAATGCTGGTCAGGATCATTTCTTCGTCGTCCACCAGGACAACGGCCGGCTTGCGATTCTCTGCCACTCTACTCTGCTCCTTTTTTCTTCGCCTCGAGCGGGATCCTCACGTGAAAGGTGGTCCCCTGTCCCCACACGCTCTCGAAGTCGATGGTGCCCCCGTGGTCTTCCGTCACGATGCGCTCGACGATCAACAGGCCCAGACCCGTGCCGGAGCCCACCGGCTTGGTCGTAAATCCCTGCTTCAGCACTTTCGCCTGGTTCTCTTCGCGAATGCCGTGCCCCGTGTCGGCAATCCAGATATGCACCCGGTCGCCCTCCAGCCGCGTGCCGGCGGTGATCTTGCCGTTTCCCTCAATCGCCTGGCCGGCATTGGTGACCAGGTTCAGGAGGGCCTGGCTCAGCAGGTGCGGATGGCACTCCACGTCGGGCACTGTCCCGAAATCCGTTTCCACCTCAATGCGCTTGCGGAACTCCGTTTTGGCGATCTGCAGGGCGCTGTCGACGATCTCGTTCACGTTGACCCGGTGCCACTCCGGATCGGGCACGCGGGCGGCGGTCTTCAGACTGCGGACCAGCCGGATGAGGCGCTCCCCGGCAATCTGGTCGACGCGCGCCAGCTCGCGGGACGACGTCACCAGCTCCCGGACCCGCTCGGGCGCAGGCTCCGCCGCGGCCTTCTCGATGCGATCGAGCAGGCGCAGCTCCACGTCCCGGTTGGAGAGAATGGAGCCGATGGGCGCGCTGAATTCGTGGGCCACGCTGGCCAGCAGACGGCCTAGCGTGGCCTGCCGCTGCAGCTCGAGCAATTGCTCCTCCTGAATCTGTACGGTCATTGCCCAACCAGCTTGCGGAAGCGTTTCACCAGGGTGGCGAACACCGTCGCGGTGATCTCCACATTATCGGAAAGCAGCTCGTAGAAATCGTCGCGGCTGATGCGCAGCAGGCGCGTATCTTCGATGGTGGTGGCGGTCACCGGCATGGCCTCGCTGTCGAACAGGGCCCAGGCGCCGAGAACGTCGTTCTGCCCGGCGGTATGGATCTCGACGCCGTCTTTGGCCAGCGACACGGCGCCGTCCAGCACAACAAACAGGGCGTCCAACGGCTTGGTTGGATCGAGCACCACCTTCCCCGGAGCATGGCGCACTTCGGTGGCAATGGAAGCGATGCGGGCCAGTTGATCGGGCTGCAAGCCGCTCAACAGGTCCACCCCCTCCAGCGCGATTACCTTTTCGACGATGTTCAGCTCTGCCATTCAGTCCTCCGGTTCAAGCCAGCGCGGCGGCGGCGGCGCGCGCTACCGCAACGGTCTCCTCTCCCGCATGCTCACCCGCCCTGGCGATGTCCGCGGCCAGACCTCTGAGCTTCAACTCCGCGGCGGACGCAATGGCGCACATGGCGAGCCAGGAGTCGCCGGAAAGGAGCAGTTCCCGGACCGCGGTTTCGAGGGATTTGGGCTCGATGCGGAGCAAATCCCGGGCATGCGTGGAAAGGCGGTCGGGGGAGTCGAGCAGCGGCAGGATCAGGCGTTTGATCTCGCGTTCCAGCAGGCTGTCGAGATAATCGTGCGCCGGCGTCACGCGTTCCGGGTTGCCGGATTGGAGGGCCAGGTACGCGTTATAGATTTCGTCCGGCGAGTAGCGCAGACCGAGCAGCCGGAAGAGACGTTCCATGGACTGCCGCACACGGCTCTCCAGCGTCCGCACCAGCAATGCCGAGGCGACTCTCGGCGGCGCCGCGGCGCGCAAGGGCGCAAGCTGCGCGTGCAAGTGGAAGCACTCGGTGACCTCGTTCAGGATGTGCTGGTTGATGGGCGGAGCCGGGAACAGGAGCCGCGGAGCGGATTTGCGCAGGCGGTTGAGCGCCTTGAGCACGGCCATACGGATGGCGGGATCGGGGGCGCCGAGGGAACCAATCAGCACGTCGATACTGCGCTGATCGGGGATCAGGCGGAGCACGCGCGGGATCCGCCGGCGGACTGCCAGCGACGCATTGCGATCCGACAGTATGTCGCCGAGCGAGCCGCATACCCTGGCTCCGTACATAGCCAGGGACTCGATGGCCGCTCCGCGCACCGCGTGATCGGCCAGGCGATGCACGACCTGTTCGAAATAGAGGCGGTCGCCGATCAGCCCGGCGGACCGGCACGCCGCGGAGGCCACCAGCGGATCGCGATCGTCCAGAAGCCGCCGCAGGGCTCCGCTGCGATCCTGAGCGGACAGCCCGACGGCATACGCCGACAGCGCGCGCCTCCCGGCATCGGCATCCGCGGCGGCACGCTCCACCCAGGAGGCGGTCACGGGACCCTCGGGCGACACGGCCAAAAGGTAGGCCACAGCGGCCCGCTGCTCGTGCACCTCTCCCGGCGATTCGAGCGCCCGCGAAGCCGGCTCCACCAACCCCGCGTAACGGATGGCCGCGGCCACCTCATACGCTTTGGTCCGGCACTCCGCACTGGCATGCCGCACGAGCGCGTCCACGCGCGGCCCAAGGTCGTAGCCGGGCACATCGGCCAGTAGTCCGAGGGCGTACGCCGCCTGCCGCGGCGCTCCCTCTTGCAGGGTCTTTTCCAGCAGCGCGACGGTCTCGGCCCCGGCCACGGCAATGCGCGCGCCCTCGAAATCGAGGCGGCGGGACTCCAGGCGGCGGCGGATGGTGGCCATGTATTCCCTTCCCGCGCGCGCGGAGAGCAGGATCCAGCAAATCGCAATGGAGGTGATGATCACCGAAATGCGCGTGAAGTTGGGGTGCTTGGGATCTTTCTCGATCAAAGTCGTGTAGGCCACGAGAACCATGCCGCCCAGACCCCGGCCGAAACGGTCCATGAAGATATCGACGAAGGCTTTGGTCCGGTTCTTCAGGTCGGTGGGCAAGGGCAGGTACAGCAGCTCCATCCCGGTGCGGTTAAAGGTATAGCGGGTGGCGGCTTCGGAGAGGCGCATGGCCGCGGCCGCGCCCAGGCGAGGCACGAACATCACGATGGACGAGGTGACCGCGACCATCACCGGCAGGATCTGCAAGGTCCCGCCCACTCCCAGGTAGCGGACGATCACCGCGGTCAGAAAAAACTGCATCGTGAAGTTGATCACGTTCAGATAGAGTCCGTAAAAGCTGGCGAGGAAAGCGGTGAGATCCTTGGGGTTGCGAAAAGCCGCCTTGGCCATAGCGCTGAATTGAAACTGCACCATTATGTCGACGATGTACGTGATGGTGATAATGGCCATGATGACTTGCAGGTGGCGGTGGCGGCGGATGCCCGAGACGATGTCTTTGAAGGCGAACTCCTCATCGGCTTCGCCGGCGCGGACCGCCGACAGGTTCACGTCCTTCTGGGCGGCGACCACGCGGACACAGGCATAGGCTGGCAGGATCACGGCCGCAGTAACGAGCAGGAGATCGTGAGCCTCCAACACGTGGGCCAGGCTGGCGGTGACTTCGCCGCCGACGGCCGCGCCGGACAGGGCGCTGAGGCCCAGCAATCCATAGAGCCGCTTGGCTTCCCGCGAATTGAAGACATTGGCCGACACCAGCCAGGCCTGTGACACCGTCACGATGCTGAACAGGCTGACCCAGACATTGAACACGTACAGCATCCAGTCGAAATTGAAGCGCAGCATCCACCAGAGGGCCAGCAGGCAGGCCACGGTAATGGCGGTCGACCAGTTCACGGCGGCCGTCAGCGACGAGCGAACCGCCACCGCGGTGTACGCGTAGGCCAGCATCCCGCCCACGATGGCGATCAGTATGTACAGATAGGGAAGCTGATCAATGTCGAACTTGTTCAGGAAAAGCGCCTGTGAAACGGGCTTCAAGATGTAGTACGCGAACAGCACGAAGAACATGTGCAGACACATGAACAGGGTGCGCATGCCTTCACCCGGGCGCACGTCGTATACGCTTCGCCAGAACAGCCGGACTCGTCGCATGGAGTGTTCTATGATACAACAAGCGGCCGGTCCGCGGTATAGTGATTCCTATGCGCTGGGCCCGAGTTCGAGATTGGCTTCTGCCGGGAGGCCTGGAGCGGGACGAAGGTTTCCGCCAGGAGATCCTCTCGGCGAGCTATCGCGGGGCGCGGGTGGTCGCGGGCGCCGAAGCGTTGGTGGCGGTCATCGCCCTTGCCGGGATGACACCGCGCCAAACGGCCTTCGAGCTCCTCCTGTTGGCGGGGATCACTTTCGGAGTGGCCAGCCTGTTGGCGGCCTATCCGCACAACCGTCTGCTGGCGGGCGTCTCCTCGTGCGCCGCTTCGGTGATCGCGGTCCGCTCCATGCTCGCCGGCGTTACCGCCGATTACGCGCTCGGAACCGCGACCTTTCTGATTCTGGCCGCGGTGACTGCGGTGCCGCTGCTGCCGGTCCAGTGCCTCGCCATGGGCGCCATCGTACTCGCCGCCGGTCTAGGTTGCGGACATTCGTTGTTCTTCGCCATGCTGGCGCTGGCGGCCGCATCCATCAGCGCGACTCTTTACGCCCAACGCCGCATGTACTACCGTTTATATCTGGACACGCTCCAGACCTCCTGCGAGCTGCGCGAGTTCCAGTCGCAGGCGATGCGGGCGGAGAGCACGGGCACCATGGTGCGGATGACGGCGGCGTTGGCGCACGAGCTGAGCCAGCCCATTGGCGCGCTCTCGAGCGGGATCGACACTCTGCTGGTGGTGTCTGGGCGCCAGGCCACCGCGCCTCCCGAGGGCCAGGCGCGGTTGCTGGGCTTGCAGGCGGATCTGCGCCGCTCCCTCCAGGATTCGCTCGAACGGCTGCGGAAAACCGTCAATCGCATCCAACGCCTGACCAATCTCGATGAAGCCGTTACCCAGCAGGCCAATCTGAACGATCTGGTGAACGAGGCAGTCGGATTAATGAAGCCGCAGAGCCCCCAGGGCACCCGCTTCGACCTCGATCTCGGCCCCGTCCCGAACGTCACCTGCCGGCCGCAGCGGCTCATCGCGGTTCTCTGCAACCTGCTCTCCAACTCCATCCAGGCGCTCCCTGGCGAGGGCCGGATCGCGGTTTCCACCGCGCTACGCGATTCCCTGCTGGAGTTGAAGGTCGAAGATAACGGACGCGGCATCCCCGCCGAGCAACTGGCGCACATCTTCGATCCCCGTTTCCAGGTGGCCGACGGCCGCGTTTCGACCGGTAACTGGAGCCTGTTCACGTCGCGTCAGTATATCATTGAGCACGGTGGCGACATCCACATACAGAGTCTGGAGGGAAAGGGAACCACGGTATGCCTCACACTGCCTTCAACATCGTGAGCCGCGCGCGTCAACGGGCGGCCGCTGCGCTATTTAGTTTCGCAAGACACCGTGACAGCGGCGGCAGACAACCGCCGCGCGGGATGCCATCCCGCCCCACGCTGCGGGGCTCGGTAATTTTGCTGGCGCTTGTGCCGATCGTCTGGCTGCTGCTGGCGGCGGCGCCGCCGCTGGTGGCGCAAGCCCAGTGGACGGGCGTCGAACGGGTGGTAGCCGTGGGCGACGTTCACGGCGACTACGACGGCTTTGTCGAGGTGCTGCGCTCCGCCGGGGTTATCGACGAGAAGGACCTCTGGATCGGCGGCAAGACACACCTGGTGCAGACCGGCGACGTGCCGGACCGCGGCCCCGCAACGAAAAAGGTGATGGACCTCCTGATGGCGCTGGAGAAACAGGCAGTCAAAGCGGGAGGCCAGGTCCACGCGCTCATCGGCAATCACGAAGCCATGATGCTATATGGCGACCTCCGCTATACCACCCCCAGCGAGTTCGCCGCCTTCCGCAGCGGCGACTCCGAGCAGGTCCGCGCCACTTTCTGGGAGCAGGAAAGCAAAGGGCAGCGCTCCGACGACGCCGCCCGCAAGAAGTGGGAAGCCGAGCATCCGCTCGGCTGGTTTGAACATCGCCTGGAGTTCGGACCCAAGGGCACGTACGGCAAGTGGATCCGCTCCAATAGCACGATCGTCAAGATCAACGATGCGATTTACCTGCACGGGGGAATCAGCCCGCGGTACGCCACCATGCCGCTGAACCAGATCAACCAGATGGTCGCCGCGGAACTCAAAGACGTAACCAAGATCAAGGACGGAAGCCCCGTCACGGCGGCGGATGGGCCGCTGTGGTATCGCGGGCTGGCGCAAGACGAAGGCGCGGCGATTGAGGCCCACGTCAACAAAGTGCTGGCCACCCACGGGGTCAAGCGCATCGTCATCGGCCACACCCCGACGGCGGGCGCCGTGATCCCGCGCTTCGATGGCAAAGTCGTTCAAATCGACGTGGGGCTCTCCGCCGTATATGGCGGCCACCGCGCCTGTCTTCTGTGGGAAGACGGCCAGCTCTACGCGGTTCACCGCGGAAAAAAATTCGCTCTCGCCGGCGGCGCCGAGTTCGTGCCTTATCTGAAAAAGGCGCTGTCCCTGGAGCCGGCGGGATCTTCACTCGCCAAGTATGTCGCCGAAGTGGAGGCGGCGCTGGCCGGAGCCAAATGACCCCGGCCTGTCACTCCGCGAATGATTCGGCAACTTCTTGGTCCGCTATTTGGCAGGCTCGCCTCCGATCTCGATCCTGTTCAGCCAATTCGCGGAATCGGTGCATGGACGGCCGGTAAAAGGAGGAGCGGTCTTACTCTACTGTGTTTCCCGGTAGACGCACTCCTTTGCCACCAACTGTGTCTTATCGTTGTACGTGCCGGAGCAGGAGATGTAGTAGCCTTCCTTCACCTGATCCGCCGCACCCGGCTTGTTGTTCTTGCTGTGCCCATACATGAATTTGGTATCGCCGCTGAACACCACCTTCCGATTGAGGTTCCCCTTTGCGACGGTGATGGCGGACGTGGCCTTGTCGAGCATCTGGACCCGGCCCTGGACGTTCATGATCTTCGGCGCCTTCTCCTTCTTTGGTTGGGCGCCCACGCTGAACACCAGCACCAAGCCGAAAAGGATCCCGAAACAGGGACCCGTCAAACCGGAAAACTTTACTCGCATTCGTCAGCTCCTTAGGTTGAAATCGCGAACTCAACTGATTCTATCCGATTTTCGCGCGAAAAGACGCAACCCAGTGGCCAAAAGATAGGAGCGGGCGGAAAGCAGGTATTTTGTGGAGAGCCCAGCCGCGGCAGGCCGGAGGCTCGCCCATGCGTCGATTCTATGGTTCACGCGCGATGAACCGATCGGTTCCGCGATCACACGGCCCTCCTGCAAAGCCCAACCGGCGGCCGGGCGGCTGGACCAGTCGAAGATCACGCCTCAGTTCCGGGAACCCGTGGCGGCACATATTCCTTCCCCTCGCCCGACCGGCGGTAGGTGGCCTTCCTGGGCGGTGGGAAGCTCAAAAAGATCGCCCTGGAGAGCGGCACTCCGCTGACGCTCGGCGACGCCGGAGAGATCTTTTTGGGGGCGCCGCCGGGCCGGACGAGGGGTGCGGCGGAACTGCGCCGAATTCGCGAATTCGCCAGCGATTCCGCAACCAAGTTCTTTAGCCGACCAAATCATTTGATTCCATTGATGTTTTAGGCCTGGTTCGAACGAAGAGCAAATTCGTATTGTGTTTTGGCTCTTGCTTTCCACCTCAATCTTGTATAATATATGATA
>JBGPKH010000447.1:0-7652 GCA_041485845.1 Bryobacteraceae bacterium | reverse complement strand
CCATCGAGCCTGAATAGTCTCTGTCGCGAAATTCGTAAGCCGCCGCTATGCTACGTAAGGCCTTAGGGTGGTTCTCCAGTCGCGGAATTGCGTTTTGGCTTTCGTGTTTCAGTCATAACAATGAAATAACAGACGACGGGCGTGCCAGCTTCGAGCCGGCGCGAGTTCCCAAGCACCGGGAGGCGCGATCGAAGCCAGGCCCGGAGCCGCCGCCGCGGCATCGCCTGTTCCCGGCAAAATGATTAGATGTGACTTAGGACTGCCACCGGCAGACTTGCAGCCAGACCCACGATGAGGCTGGCCGAAACCCATACCCAGGTCAGTTCCATCGGGGACCGTTGACCAGCCCGCCGTCCCGGCTACGGGCCACCTGCTGTGCCAGGTCGCCGATGGAGGCGCGCTGTAAGACACCGACCATGGCGATCTGCGCTTCGGCCCAAACGGCATGGGCGGGGCACCACCCCTGCCGGGCGCAGGCCTGGTCTGAGGTGAGGCAGACGTTCAGGTGGAGGGGACCTTCGATGGCCTCGACGATTTCGAGTACCGACGCGTTGCGGTGGAGCGTGGAAAGCTCGAAGCCCCCGGTGTTGCCCCGATGGGAGAGGACCAGCCCCGCGCGGGTCAGGCTTTGCAGCACTTTGGACAGGAATTGTTCCGGACATTCGGCCGCGCCGGCGAGGTCGGCACGGCAGGCGCGCGTTTCCGGCGGCAGCCCGGCGAGGTGAATCATCACCCTTACAGCGTAATCGGCGGCTCTGGTGAGTTGCATTTTGTATCTATTTAGAGTCCTTTTATCCGGTTCAGGGGTTGTGCATTCTAAGTGCCACATTCAAAAGGCTCGAATGATGGGGACAACTTGGGTCAGAATTGGGTGTAGCGCGGATTTTGGCGCACCCAGGTGCGTAAAATCCCGGGGGGGGGACGTCACCGACGCTGGGCAGGTAAAGGCCCCCGGAGAGCAATGAAACAGAAAACCGTGTTTCGGTTCCGGCGTCATGCGTCCTTGGCAATGCGAATGGGAGCGGGAGTAGTTGCGGAGCCGACGGGGCGGCGAGGAATCGGTCCTTCGACGCAGGCCTGTAGGGTGTTGTACTCGTTGTCGATGGCTTTGGCTAATTGAACTAATTGCTGGATGGACACAACAAAATCCGCGCTGCGCGTGCGCGGCGCGCGCGCCGTGGTGTTGGACGGCGCCTCCCGGATGTCCACCTTCTGGACACAAAGAATCTGTGGACGTCCAGGACCTGTTCATTCGATTTCTCATTTGGTTGAAAACAATGGCTGGTGATCTTGGTTGCAGAAGTGCTTTTACCGGGGCCGGGAGGAGGAATACCGATTATGATGACATTTCGCGGACTAACGATCGACGGGCGGTTCTGGCATGTTTACGGCTACCACCACGGCCAACTGATGCATGTGGGGAATGAGGCCAACCCGCATCCTCATGCCTATGAGGCTGACGTGTTGCGCGTCGTGAGCCAAGCGTGGGCGACCAATCCGGTGGCACGCATCGTGATAGCCCGTATGGCGGCACGCGCCGGCGGGCATCAAGTCAGAATCGTGCCCTACCGGGGCCCCCTGAACGCCGTCACGGACGCGGCGGGTATGGGCGCGTTTTCGGCGATTGCCGGGGGTACCGGAACAGGAGCGGACGTTACAGTCGCGTTCACTCCCGGCCTGTACCGCCATAGGGGCGGAGCGGGCAACAGCCCGGCATCCACGCTGGTTCATGAGCTGGTTCATTCGCTCCGCGAAACGCGGGGCCATGACACCGGGATTCGGATTCCGATGGGCGCCAACTACGACAACCGGGAGGAATTCTATGCCGTGACCATCCAGAGCATGTTCGACGCGGCCACGGGGAGCGTGCTGCTGCGCAGCAACCATGGGGAAGTGCGTTCGCAGCCGCGGCGGGATCACCACAATCGGTTCGCGCAAGACCCGTTTGACTGGGTGGGAGAAAACCAGTTCGTGTTTAACCGGGGACAGGAGCGCCCGTTGGAGCCCGGCACGCAGGCCATCTTGAACCAGGTTTTCGGACCCGTGCCAGCGGGGCGCACGCAGGCGGATCAACTGTTTTCGCAATATGGGATTCAGCTCGCGCAACTGGTTCACGAGGAGCCAGACCTCTGCCAGCTACTGGCTCAGGTGAACTGCCGCGGGTACAACTCCATCGCCATTGCGCTGGCGGCGAATGTGGCGGGTCCATTGCCGCCCCCGCCGCCGATGCCGCAGCCGTAGGTACGTTTGTTGGGCCAGGCATTCATCGTACTCCGCAGAAGGGTTAAGAAGCTCCAGAAAACAACTCATTGAGCTTTCCGTCTCAAGTCAAAGAGATGCAACGGCGAGTTGTGCAGCACATCGCCGGTTGCCCCGGTTCGCTCCCGGATCGAACCGCTGAAGAAAGTGGCCCGGACTCTGCGCGCTCACCGCGAACTGGTCACTATGAGAAAATCCTACGGGTTCCGGACCTTCCGGGTCACCAAACTGGTTGGCGGATTGCGTGAACGTGATTAGCATCAATCCTGGAGTTCCTCATCGGATCGCACCCAATGGTCGAAAGACCCGTCTTGCCAGAGGCGTCCCGCTGCGGCCCAGAATCTGCTTGGCTACCCGGCTGGTTCTCCGTTTGAGCCATCGTTCAAGCGCGGCCTGGGTGACTGACGACAAAAGGCGATCGTCTGTCCCAGTCTGTCCCACTTCTGACTTGACCAGAACGTAGGAACTCCCTACAATTTGTAACCTTCCCACCGCGCTACCACCGCGCTCGCCAGGCAGTTGCCCAACACGTTGATCGACGTCCGCGCCATATCCAGCAGCGCGTCCACGCCCAGCAACACCGCTACGCCCTCCATCGGCAAGTGGAACGTCGCCAGGGTGCCGGAAAGAATCACGAGCGCCGAGCGCGGCACTCCCGCGACTCCCTTGCTGGTGAGCATCAGGGTCAGCATCATGAGGATCTGCTCGGCGAGGGAAAGGTGTACGCCCGCGGCTTGCGCCACGAACACCGACGCCAGCGAGAGATACAGCGTAGTGCCGTCGAGATTGAAGCTATAGCCCGTCGGGATGACGAAACCGACGATGTGTTTCGGCACGCCGAACTGCTCCATGTTTTCGAGCGCCAGCGGCAGCGCGGCTTCGCTCGACGCGGTGGAGAATGCGATCAGGAACGGCTCGCGCACCGCGCGGTAGAACTTGCCCAGCGGGATGCGCGCGACGATGACGACGGAGCCCAGCACGAATACCACGAATATCAGGAGCGTGGCGTACATGGCCAGGATCAGCTTGCCCAGTCCGAACAGCACGGTCACGCCTTTGGAACCCACGGTAACCGCAATGGCCGCGCCCACGCCCAGGGGCGCGAGGTACATCACATACTTCGTGTAGCGGAACATCACCTCGGCCAGGGCCGAGCAGAACGCCACGATCGGCGCGGCTTTCGCTCCGATGGCCGCGCAGGCGGCGCCGAACAGGAAGGCGAAGACCACGATCTGCAACGCGTCGTTGCGTGCCAGGGCGTCGATGATACTGGTGGGGAAGACGTGTTCGATCACCGAGGTGAGGGTCGGGCGCTCGGCGATGGCCGCGGTTTCGGCGGTGGTGCTCTGGATGGGAACGCCATCGCCGGGGCGCACCAGGTTCACCGCTCCCAGTCCCAGAAACAGCGCGATGGTGGTGACGATTTCGAAATAAAGGATGGCCTTGGCGCCGATGCGGCCCATTTGTTTCAGATCGCCGCCGCCGCCGATGCCCACTACCAGCGTGCCGAACAGCAGGGGGGCGATGATGGAGCGGATCAGCCGCAGAAACACGTTGCTGACCGGCGCCAGTTGTTTGGCGAACCCGGGCGCGGCGATGCCCACCGCTACGCCGCCGGCCATCCCGATGAAAATCCAGGCGGTGAGCGAAATGCGCTTCATCGTTTCCTCATTTCACTTCATCGCTCTCCCCATTTCAACTTCTGGCGCAGCACGTCGAAGAACATCATGCGCGGCGGGCGCACCAGCAGCAGCGAGTAGTGCGAACTCTGGCACACCAGCACGTCGCCTTCCCGGATCGGCGTGCCCACCTGGCCGTCGATGGTGAGGTACACGCTTTCGTCCGGCCCGCGCGAAATCACCCGCACCACGCTCGTTTCGGGCACGATCACCGGACGATTGGTGAGCATGTGCGGGCAGATCGGCGTGATGCAGATGGCCGGCACGGAAGGAAAGATGATCGGCCCGCCGGCCGAGAGCGAATAAGCCGTCGAACCCGTAGGCGTAGAAATGATCAATCCGTCGGCTTTATAGGCGCACACGAACTGCTTGTCCACGTATGCGTCCAGGTCGATCATGCGGGCAATCGCGGATTTCGTGAGCACGGCATCGTTGAGGGCGTCGAAGCTCGCCACCACTTGGCCGTCGCGTTCCACTTCGGTGTTGAGCAGTCTGCGCTTGCCGACGCGATGCTCGCCGCGGAAGGCGCGCTCCAGTTCGGGGAACAGCTCGCCGATGCTGATGGCCGTGAGGAAACCGAGGCCGCCGACATTGACCGGGAACAGCGGAATCTCGCGCCGCCCGATGGCGCGCGCGGCCGATAGCAGCGTGCCGTCTCCGCCCAGAACGACGATGAGGTCGCTGCCCTCCGGCACGGCCTCGCGCGGAAGGCCCTCCCCCGCCCGGCGCGCGTACAAAGCCGTCTCCTCGTCCATGCGCACCGCGATATCGCGGTCTTTCAGCCACTCCAGCAGCTTGGGGACAAGGTCCACGGCGGCAGCGGCGTTCGGTTTGGAGACGATACCGACCGTCTTAATGATGGGCATACAGGAGAAACTCCTTGTTCCCTTCGGCGCCCAGAATAGGGCTCTCCATGATGCTGGTTTCGAATCCGGAATCCTGCACGGCGCGCGTCACCCGATCGCAAGCGGCCTGGTGGAGTTGCGGATCGCGAACGATTCCGCCCTTGCCCACCTGGCCCTTCCCCACTTCAAACTGCGGCTTGATCAGTATAACCATTTGCCCGCCGGGTTGGAGCAGCGGCACGGCGGCCGGAAGGATCATGGTCGCGGAAATGAAGCTCACGTCGCAGGTGAGAAACTCCACGCGGTCGCCGATATCCTCGAGCTTCAGCGCGCGCGCGTTGATGCCTTCGTGCCGCGCCACGCGTGGGTCGGTGCGCAGCCGCCACGCCAGTTGGCCCACGCCCACATCCACCGCATGCACGCGCGCCGCCCCGGCTTGCAGCAGCGCGTCGGTGAAGCCGCCGGTGGACGAACCCACGTCCAGGCAGATCTTGCCCGTCACGTGGATGGCGAAGTGGCGGAGCGCGCCCGCCAGTTTGAGGCCGCCGCGGCTCACGTAGGGAGGTCGCGCCAGCACTTCCACGACGCAGTCCGGCGAAACGGGCTGGCCGGGCTTGGTGGCTTTCTGCCCGTCGATCGTGACCTCGCCGGCCATGATGAGGGCCTGCGCCTTCTCGCGCGAATCGGCCAGGCCACGGTCTACAATCAGGCGGTCGAGCCGGGTTTTCATGGATGTGGGGAGGACCCGTTGGCAGGCGAAAGCGCCTGCCCCACAAAGACGCTCATGACTTTCGCCGCACGATCAAATCGGCCAACTCGTGCAGGCGCGCGGCCCGTTCGCCGAAGAGCCCCAGCACCTGGTGGGCGCGCGCGCATTCCTCTTCCGCCATGCGGCGCGAAGTCTCCAGGCCGTACACCGCGGGGAAAGTGATCTTCTGCTGCTGCGCGTCCTTGCCGGCGGTTTTGCCCAGCGCTTCGGAAGATTCTTCCACGTCCAGGATGTCGTCCACGATCTGGAAGGCCAGGCCCACGTGCTCACCGTAGCAGGAGAGCGCCGCGTACTGCTCCTCGCTAGCGCCGGCGTAGATGGCGCCGAGCCGCAGACTGGCGCGCAGCAGCGCTCCCGTCTTGGCGCGGTGAATGGTCTCGAGCAGTTGTGCGTTGGGAGGCTTGCCTTCGCCCTCCAGGTCAGCCACCTGTCCGCCGATCATGCCGCCGACGGTGCCCGCGGCCGTGGAAAGTTCCGCGATGAGGCGCGCGCGCCGGCCGGCGATCGCGGGAAGTTCCGCCAGCACCTGGAAGGCGAGAGTCAGGAGCGCGTCGCCCGCAAGAATCGCCATGGCATCGCCGAAAACCTTGTGGTTGGTGAGCTTGCCGCGCCGGTAATCGTCGTTATCCAGCGCCGGCAGGTCGTCATGGATGAGCGAATAGGTGTGGATGAGCTCCAGGGAGCAGGCGGCCGCGGCGACGCCGTCCGGCGCGTCCGAAACCGTGCGCGCGGCCTCGATGCACAGGATCGGGCGGATGCGCTTGCCGCCGGCGAAGAGGCTGTAGCGCATGGCGCGGTGGATGGTCTCCGGCGGCGTGGTTTCCGGGGGGACCAGGCGGTCGAGCTCCGCATCCACCAGTCGTTGTTGCTGGGCGAGGTAGTCGCGCAGAGTCATGCAGGTCAGGACTTTTCGGGGCGATACGGCTCAGGCGTAAGCTTGCCCTCTTTGCGGATCAGTATTTCGACGCGGGTCTCGGCCTGCTCCAGTTGTTGGCGGCAGGTATCGCTGAGCCCCATACCGCGCTCGAAGAGCTCCAGCGAGCGTTCGAGCGAGAGGTCGCCGCCTTCGAGTTGTTTGACGACTTTTTCGAGCTCGTCCAGGGAAGCTTCGAACGATTCGACCGGCTTGGCGTCGGGTTGGTTTTCCGCCATCGCCTCATTCTAGCCCGTATTTTGTGGCGCAGGCGCTTTCGTCTGCGAACCAGTGCGAACCGGCCCTACTCCTCCCGCAACGCCCGCGCTGGATCGATTCTCGCCGCGCGCCACGCGGGCACAACCGCGGCTGCCGCTGCGCACGCCAGCACGAAGCACGCAGCCGCGCCGAAGGACAGCGGATCGCCCGGACGGACACCGTACAGCAGCCGTTCGGTCACCCGCAGCAGAAACGCCGCCGCCAGAGCGCCGCCCACCAGGCCGCAGGCCACCGCCAGCGCGATCGGCGCACACACCGTCCCGACGATGTCGCGAACTTGCGCGCCTATCGCCGCCCGTATGCCCAGCTCGTGCGACCGCTGCGCCACCGAGTAAGTGAGCGATCCATACAAGCCGATACCCGCCAGGACCACTGAGACGGCGCCAAAAAACGCGGCGAGCAGCGCTACCAGCCTCTCCTGCCACAGCGAGGTTTGGATCTCCTGCTCGACGGTGAAGACTTCCACCAGCGGCACCGCGGGGTCGAGTTTGGCCAACACTCCCCGCACGGCGCTTATGATGCCCGCCGGTGAGCCGTGCGTGCGCACGTACATCAGCAGCGGCCGCTGGTTGCCTTTGCCGGCATCCAGCACGTCGTAAAATGTGGGCGGGTCCGGCTCGCGCATGGAACGGTATTTCGCGGTGGTGGTGAGCCCCACCACGACGAACCGCGGCGTCTGGTCGCCGGACATCATTTTCCCGATCGGGTTCTGCCGCGGGAAGAAGAAATCGGCAAATGCCTGGTTCACCACGATGGGGATCGGCCGCTTATCGACGTCGCCGGTTTCCACGTTGCGGCCCGCGAGCAGCGGCATCCCCATGGTCTCGAAGTAGGCCGGGGTCACCGTGTTGATGCTGGTGTTCAGGAACGTGCTTCGAGGCAGCACGACGCCTTGCGGCGCCAGCGTG
>JBGPKH010000446.1:0-7708 GCA_041485845.1 Bryobacteraceae bacterium | reverse complement strand
CCGTGAATTCGAAATCCTGGATGTCGCGGTAGTGGTTCTCGAGCATGGTGGTGATCTCGCGGAGCTGGTTGTAGACCTCCGGATTCCACTTTTCGAGCTCGGAGAAGGTATGCGGGGTGCGAACGCCCGACACCACGTCTTCGCCCTGCGCGTTCTCCAGGAACTCGCCGTAGAAGGCCTTCTCGCCGGTCGCCGGATTGCGCGTGAAGCCCACGCCGGTCGCCGAAGTCTCGCCGAGATTGCCGAACACCATGGCCTGCACGTTGACGGCGGTGCCCAGGTCGTCGGGAATCTGGTTCATCTTGCGATAGTGGATGGCGCGGTCGTTGAACCAGGAACCGAACACGGCGTCGCGCGCGCCCCGGAGCTGTTGCATGGCATCCTGCGGGAACGGCTTGCCGGTCTTCTTTTCGACCAGCTTCTTGTAGCCCGCGATCACCTGTTGCAGGTCTTCTGCGGTCAGCCCGGTATCGAGCTTGGCTTTGGCTTTTTTCTTCTGGCCGTCGAAGATCGCGTCGAAATCGTGCTTGGAGATTTCGAGCACCACGTTGCCGTACATCTGGATGAAGCGTCGATAGCAGTCGTAGGCAAACCGCGGATTGTTGCTCTTGGCGACGAGGGCCTTCACCGTCTGGTCGTTCAGCCCGAGGTTGAGGATGGTGTCCATCATGCCCGGCATGGAGAACTTGGCGCCCGAGCGCACGCTCACCAGCAACGGATTCCCGACGTCGCCGAGCTTCTGTCTCATGCGCCCTTCCAGGATCGCCAAGGCCTTGACCATCTCCTCGTGGATCTCTCCGGGGACGGCGTTGTTGTGGTGGAAATAGAGGTTGCAGACTTCAGTCGAAATCGTGAAGCCGGGCGGCACCGGCAGCTTGGCCCGGCACATTTCGGCCAGCCCGGCGCCCTTGCCGCCGAGCGTGTCTTTCATCTTCCCGTCACCGTCGGCGGTTCCGTTGCCGAACGAGTAGACATGCTTGTTCATTCTTCGCTCCTATGAATTAGTAACAATTTCAGAAAAATCCGCGATGGTGGAAAACTCCGCCAACAGCGTGCTGAGCAGCGTTAAGCGGTTCTGCCGGACGCGGGGGTCCGGCGCGTTTACCAGAACTTTGTCGAAGAACAAGTCGACCTTCGGCCGCAGGCGCGAGATCACGTTCTCGATGGGCTGTCCGGCGATGCGCCTGTATTCTTCGAAGAGATCCTTTTCCGGCCCGGCTTCCAGCAGGTCCGGGTCCAGAGAGGACAGGCCGGGAGGCCTGTCCCACCCGGCCTGCTCCAGGATATTGCGAATGCGTTTGAAGCTCGCGGCCAGCGGCTCGAAATCGGGCGTCGGACGCAGCTTCTGGATCCGCGACAGACGAGCTTCCAGGTCTTTGAGATCGCTCCAGCCGGCCGCCGTCGCCGCGTTTACTTCGTCGTACTTGAACCCGCAAACATCCTTGAAGTAGAAGCGCACGCGGTCTTCGAAGAAGGCCCGCAGTTGTTCGTCGCCTGCGATCAAGCTTAACAGCGGAAGCCCGACCTCGCCTTCCACCAGAATTCTCACGACTCCCTGCGCCGCGCGGCGCAAGCCATAAGGATCGCGCGAACCCGTCGGAATCAGACCGACGCTGAAACAACTGCGCAAGGTGTCGATCTTGTCCGCTATGGACACCATCTGTCCGGCACGGTTCCGCGGGATGGCGTCTTCCATGCTCTCAGGTTTATAGTGATCGTAAATCGCCCGCCAGACGGGTTCCGGTTCGCCCTGCGCCCGCGCGTACAGGCCGCCGACTACGCCCTGCAGTTCGGTAAACTCCTTCACCAGCTCGGTGGTGAGATCGCACTTCGAGAGCTCCGCGGCGCGCGAGGCATGCGCATCGCCGCTGAGCAGCGCGAGCATCCGTTCCACCTTCTTCTGGTACGAGCCCTCTTCCTTCAGGTCCTTGAGGAACGTGACGGCCTTCAAATCCTCAACGCGGTCGGCCAGCTTCTTCTTCTGGTCGGTCTCCCAGAAGAAGCGCGCATCGTTGAACCGCGCGCGCAGTACCCGCTCGTTGCCGCGGCGGACGAAGTCCTCGCGGTCGGCGTCGATGTTCATGACCGCCACGAACTGCGGGGCCAGCTTGCCATCGGCGTCTTCCACCGAGAAATACTTCTGGTGGTGCCGCATCACCGTGATCAGCACCTCTTCGGGCAGTTCCAGGAACTGCGTGTCGAAGCTGCCGGTGATGGCGGTCGGATACTCGGTGATGTAGACCAGCGTCTCGAGCAGCGCGGCGTCGGGCTTGATGCGTACGCCCGCCATTTCGTTCGCGATTTTTTGACGCCGCTCTTCGGCCGAGAGAATCACGTAGTGGTCGCGCAGCCGCCGTTCGAAGTCGGCGATGGTGATGACGATCTCCCGCGCCCCGAGCCTGCGGTGTCCCGAGGTCAGCGAGCCCGAATGCACGCCCGCCAGTTCGAAGGGCACGATCTCCTCCCCGAGCAGCGCCACGATCCAGCGGATGGGCCGGATGAAACGCGGCCCGCCCTTGCCCGTCCAGTACATCGTCTTGGGGAAGTAGATCTGGAGGATGAGGCCGGGCAGCGCTTCAGCCAGAATATCTTTGGTTTTGCGGCCGCGCACCTTCTTAGTGAAAGCGTAATACTCGCCCTTCGGCGTGGTCTCGATGGCGAGATCTTCGGGCTTGACGCCCTGCTTGCGCGCGAACCCCGCCACCGCTTGCGCGGGCGCCGACTTCGCCGGTCCCATGACGCGCTCTTCGCTGTCTGGCTGTCGCTCCACTACTCCGTCCGCGCGCAGCACCAGGCGTCGCGGCGTGGCGTCCAACGTCACCGACTCGTGCGGGATCTCCAGCTTTTCAAAAAGCAGCCGCAGGTTCTCCAGCGCATTCGGGATCATCCAATCGGGGATCTCTTCGGTGCCGATCTCGAGCAGGAAGGGCAGGCTCATTGCGCCACCTCCGCCGAGGGCGCCTGCTGATCGGCCCAGGCGTGCGCCACCCCGACCGCCAGCTTCCTCACCCGCTGGATCACCGCCTGCCGCTCGGTCACGCTGATCGCGCCGCGCGAATCGAGTGTGTTAAAGAGGTTGGAGCACTTCAGCACCTGGTCGTACGCAGGCAGCAGAGGGAATCGCTTCTTGTCGGACGCCTTCGGATCGTACTGCTTCAGCAGCCGCGCCGCTTCGCCCTCGTGCAGCTCGAACAGCTTCCACAGCGTCGGGATATCGGCCATCTCGAAGTTGTAGACAGAGTACTGCAGCTCGTCGAGGTAGCGCACGTCACCGTAGGAGAATCCCGGCGCCCACTCGATGTCGTACACGCTGTCCTTCACCTGGAGGAAGGCCGTGAGCCGCTCCAGGCCGTAGGTCAGCTCGGCCGGAACCAGGTCGAGGTCGATTCCGCCGCACTGCTGGAAGTAGGTGAATTGGGAAATCTCCAGGCCGTCGAGCATCACCTGCCAGCCGATACCCCAGGCGCCGAGCGTGGGCGCCTCCCAATTGTCCTCTTCGAACTTGATGTCGTGATGGTGGAGGTCGATGCCGATCGCCTCCAGGCTTCCCAGGTACTGTTCGATCACGTCCTCGGGCGACGGCTTCAGAATCACCTGGAGCTGGGCGTGCTTGTAGAGGCGGTTGGGATTGTCGCCGTAGCGCCCGTCGGCCGGACGCCGGCTGGGCTGCACGTAGGCGGTGCGGTATGGCTTGGTACCGAGCACGCGGAGGAACGTTTCGGCCACCATGGTGCCCGCACCCACCTCCACGTCATACGGCTCCTGGATGATGCAGCCCCTCTCCGCCCAGTAGTGTTTCAGTTTGAGAATGATCTCTTGAAAAGATTGCATGTGTCAGTCGCCAGCCTCGAGCGTTCGCGCCGTCACCAATCTTCGTTCCGCATGCGCCTCGATCTGCTGCACCAGGAACCGCCGCAGATCCGCAGCCGTTCCCTGGTCCCAGCGCGCCGCCGAAAGCTGCGCCACCGGCTTGCGCAACATCTCGGCCGCCCTACTCCGCGATTCGGCGCTCAACTCCCAACTACTTCCCTGCACCGCCCCGCGACGGCAATGCCCGCAAATCAGGCCGGCCTGCCCGCGGCTGAAAAACGCGCGGTCCAGTTCGTCCAGCACGCTCCCACAGCCGAGACAGACATGCAGTTCCGGCAGCCATCCCGAAAGCCGCACCGCCCACAACGAAAAATACGTTACCGCCCGCCACACGCGGCCCGGGTCCGCGCCCGCCGGCTGGAGAGAATCCAGCACGGCCAGCAGCAGCCGGAAAAACTTCTCGCTCGGCTCCGCGGAGGGCAGCAACTGTTCGGAAACCTCCGCGAAGTAGTCCAGCGCCACGCTTGCCCAGTAATCGGAAACCAGGCCGAATTGGGAACGGATCAATTCGCAGGAATCCAGGTTTACCAGTTCGCGGGTTTCGCGCTGGAAATACGCCATCCGCACGTGCGACAACCGCTCCAGCCCCGCGCCGAAGCCGCTCTTCGGACGCCGCGCCCGCTTGGCCACGCCCCGCAACTTCCCCTGGTCCCTGGTGAGAAAGCTGACGACGAGGTCCGCTTCTTTCAACGGGTAGGTACGCAAGACGAGAGCTTCGCTGACACGCGCTGGCACACGTGAGAATTTTCAGAGTAGCACAGGTCTCACGTTGTAGCGAATGTCCGGGCTCAGGGGAGCGTGTATCCTGTTTCGGGCATCTGAGCCCGGAAGGTGGGTACGGTTTGGAGAACAGGAGAGCCAAAGTGGAGTTATACGAGCAGATCCGGCGCGAGTATGAACATGGCGCCGGGACGATAAAAGGGGTGGCCAAGAAGTTGGGGATACACCGGCGGATGGTCCGGGAAGCCCTGGCCAGCGCGATGCCGCGCGAGCGGAAAATCCCGGAGCGCGATCGGCCGAAGCCGGCCGCAGCGGTCCCATTCATTGACGCGATTCTGGAGGCGGACCGCAAAGCACACAGAAAACAAAGGCACACGGCGCACCGGATCTGGATGCGATTGTGCCGCGAGATGCCTGCGGCCGTAGTGGCGGAATCGACGGTTCGCCAGTATGTGCGAGCCAGGAAGGCCGCTATGGGTCTGCTGGGGCAGGAAACATTTGTGGCGCAGTCCTATCAGTGGGGCGGTGAGGCACAAGTGGACTGGTATGAAGGCTGGGCCGAGTTCGACGGCGAGGAGCGCAAGACATACATTTTCTGCTTGCGCAGCATGGCCAGCGGCGGCGCCTATCATCGGGCTTACCCGCACGCTACCCAGCAAGCGTTTCTGGAAGCGCATGAGTTGGCGTTCGCCTATTTCGGTGGCGTGTTCCAGGTCTTGCGTTACGACAATCTGAAGAGTGCCGTAAAGAAATCCTGCGCGGGCATCAGCGCGAAGAGACGGCCCGGTTTATCGGGTTCCGCTCCCACTGGGGATTCCAGGCGGAGTTCTGCACTCCGGGCGAGGGACACGAGAAGGGCGGCGTGGAAGGGGAAGGGGGACAGTTCCGGCGAAACTATCTGGCGCCGGTTCCGACCGTGCGGAATCTGGAAGAGTTGAACCTGCTGTTGGCGGCGGGGTCGCGGGAGGAGCAGAACCGCGTGATTGAGGGACGCGCGCAAACGATCGGCGCGGGGATGATCGTCGAACGGGAACACCTTCTGCCGTTGGCCGAAGAGGGCTACGATCTGGCCTCTTTACACTTTCCGGAGATCAACGCCAGCGGGTGCGCGAAGGCGCTGACGAACTTCTATTCGGCGCCATTGCCGGTGGGCACTGCGGTCCAGGTGAAGGTCTACTCGACATACGTGGAGATCTGGCGCCAGGGGAAGTGTGTGGCCCGGCATGAGCGGTGCTACGAGCGTCATCAGAAGGTGCTCGAACTGGAACACTACCTGGACGTGCTGACGAAGAAACCGGGGGCGCTGGCCGGTTCGACGGCGCTGGAACAATGCCGCGCACAAGGGCGCTGGCCGGCCAGCTACGACCAGTTCTGGTCCGTGCTGAAAGAGCGGGAGGGCAAGCAGGCCGGGACGCGAGCGATGATTGACGTGCTGCTGCTGGGTCGCGAGTATGGCCCGGCACGTTTGCGGCAGGCGGTGGAAGAAGTGCTGGAACTGGGATGTTCGAATGTAGGGTCGATTCGCTATCTCCTGAATGGCACGAACCTGGAGCAGCGACCGGCAGCCGCGGCGGTGGATATCGGGGTACTGAGCCGGTATGACCGTCCGCAGCCGAGCCTGGAGGACTATGAGCGGTTGCGGCCGAATTGGTCGGCGACGGAGGTGATCCAATGAGCGCCGCCGTGAAGCCGATCCAGGAGGCAGCGATCCAGCAGTACGCCAAACAACTGCGGTTGCCGACGCTGGGAGGGCAGTTTGCGCGCTTGGCCGGGGAAGCGGTGAAAGAGAAGCAATCGCACCTGAGTTACCTGGAAGCGCTGCTGGAAGGGGAAGTAGAGGAACGCGAACGCAAGGCGATGGCGCGACGGATTCAGGAAGCGCGTTTCCCATCGGTGAAGACGTTGGAAGAGTTCGACTTCCCGATTGCGCCGCACATTTCAGCAGCGTTGCTAAGGAATCTGAGTGAGGGCGGATACCTGGCGCGCAAGGAGCCGATCATTTTTCTGGGCGAAACAGGGACAGGGAAGACGCACTTGGCAACGGGGCTGGCGGTCGCTGCCTGCCGCCAGCGCAAGCGGGTGCGGTTCACGACGGCGGCGGAAATGGTGACGGAGTTGATCGAAGCCCAGAACCAGGCCGAACTGACGCGCGTACGGAATCGCTGGACGCGCTACGACCTGATCGTGATTGACGAGCTGGGATACGTGGTGATGCCGGACACGGCGGCGGAGTTGCTGTTTCAGGTCATCGCCGGACGCGCCGAACGGGCGGCGGTGATCGTGACAACGAACCTGCCATTTTCCGAGTGGACCACGAAGTTTCCCAATGCGCGGTTGTGCAAAGCGATGCTGGACCGGTTGACGGACCAAGCCCACATCATTGAGACCGGAGACGAATCCTACCGGTTCCGGAGAACGCTGGCGAAGAAGAAAGGCGGTAAAGCATGAACTGCAGGCGATGGTATTACGCCCAGATTCGTTGGGCCGTGATGGTGGAAGGGAAGGAAGGGCTGCGTCACTGGGAGGAGGCAGTCCACATCTTCTTGAGTGAGAATCGCGAGACGGCTTTCCAGCGGGCTCTCGAGATCGGCCATCAGGCGGAGCGCAGCCACGATGAAGGGCGGCGGTGGGTGGAAAGCAGGCTGGCACAGATCGTGAGGCTGGACTGCCTGGGCGTGAACCAGACGGAATTCCAGGTCGGACTGGGATCGAGCAAGGCCACGGAGCACCTGCCGTTTGAATATATGTTTGATCCGGAGGGCAGCGAGCCGGTGTCGCCATTTTAGCGATGGCGGCCGACGGCGGTTTCTTCGCGTTGTGGCCCTAACTCCAGTCGCCCTACGGGCTCCTTCCGTCAGGGCCACAACGCGAAGAAGGAGGTAAAAGCAACTCCTTGGCGGTCAGTGACTTTTAGCTGATTACAGGGATTGACCGGAGAAGAGGCGGCGAAGCGGGGGGCCAAATCAAGTTGACAAACGCAGGGGCGCTCGCGTGCCCTCTCCACAGGCCGGACAGACCACCTTGGGACATTGATACTCGATGATATGAGGCTGGATCGGCGGCAACTCGGTCACTTGGTGACGCTGCACTTCTCCCACGGTCTGGATCTGCTCGGACT
>JBGPKH010000445.1:0-7710 GCA_041485845.1 Bryobacteraceae bacterium | reverse complement strand
GCCCAGGACTGCGCTCCTCCGCTCGCTCCGCGTTCTCGAACCCGACTGCGAGTCGCGACCGCCAATTCACGCGAATCCGCTTGCTCTCCTCTCCCTGTTCCTTCTCCGCGCAAATCTCCGCGTCTCCGTTTCTCCGCGGTGAGATCTGGTTACTGTCCAGGTTATTCTTCCGTGACGCCTTAGCGTTAACTTAAGCCGAATCGAAGGATCTTCAGAAACTCACGCCCGCTTCAGTCTGTACTTTCCCACAACGGGACTTCGGGATAGTGATGGGTGCGCATTCCGGTTGGTTCGTGGCTGCCTGGTGATCACCGTTGCGGTGTGGAGATTTGTGATAGGGCCGGCAAGTCAAGACTTATCTCGCTGTGCCCCTGCGCCCTCTCGTCGACGCTCCGTATAGATCTTCTCTCCCACAATCATGTCATCCGGGTTCATTTCAAAGTCGAATTTAAGAATTCCGCCAGATTCCTTCACAGTGGCTTCGTGAAAGCGGTCCCATGCCAGCGCGATACCCGATGCCAAGCCGAGATTCAACTGCTCATTGACGGTTTGTAGGCCATGCAGTATGCAAGTGACACTCCCGTAAATCACTATGTAGGCAAGAAACTCGTCCTCAAAAAATCCGCTCAATGCTCGACCCACTTTGAAGAAACTGTGGCAATACTTCATCAACGACAGCGGGTGATTGTGGACATACACCGATGCGATCCAGTAGGCCGTGTCGTAGGAAGCTTCATCCCCCGCCTGATAGGCGATAGTTCGAAGGTCCGGGCGACGCTCTGATGCCGTGCTTTGTGGGCCGTTCTGCGGGTCTGTCTCCTCGAGACCCAAGTCCGACAGAATCTGAAAAGTAATCGCTCCACTTGACTTTAGCTTCTTGTACAAACGTGCTTCCTCATCCTGAATACCGGCAACGTATGCTCGACAGCGTTTGTCGGGCTCTCGAAGCATCCACTCTAACAGCAGTTGCGCCTCGACTGCGACTCGGAGAAGCACGATCGCATCGGCCCAACATCGTTCTGACGCGAGCACAGCAATACTTCGGGCCAACGAACCGATTCTCTTTGCTAAGGCCAACGCTGGCCAGACGATTTCTGGTCGGGCGGCCTCCATGGGCAGAGCCTCGAAGCCTGCGACCACACGTAAAACAGCCTTCCACATCGGACCCGCTTGCTGCGGAAAGCGATAGCGCACATTATTTTTCATCCGATTAACTATATCGCTGGTTGGTCGTAGCTGGGTACTGGCCTTGCTGCGATGACGACACAGGTTCGCAGGACAACGAACAAGCGGATTTGCTTGGCCGAGCATTCTTGGGGTCAAGAAACGGCGTTCTGAGAAAGCCGGCCGTCGCCCTTTGCGCGGGTGCGATTGAACTAACGCCCATGGGGGTCCGCCCCACAATGAATGTCGAACATCCGATTGCGCTTAAACTAAGAGGCATTGAGGCGAAAGCGCCTGCCCCACCGAGACGCACACCTATGCTATCGAACGATCGAGATGGCCATCCCATCGACCCTGCTGCGGACCACCGGCAGGATCAGCGACTCCAGGCGGGGGTGGTGCGCAATGGCCTCGTTGTAGGCGCGGGCCGCGCGATCGGCGGCGTCGGGCGGGTTTTCGTCCAACACCAGCCCGTGGCGAATCACGTTGTCGGCCAGGATGAGGGTGCCCGGCCGGGCGAGTTGCAGCGAAAGGTCGAGGTACTCGACGTAGCCCGCCTTGTCCGCGTCGATGAAGATGACGTCAAACGGTGGCACTCCCGAGCGGACGAGTTCTCGCAGCGACTCGTTGGCGGGTCCCACCCGGACCTCCACGATCCCAGCGAGCCCCGCCCGTTCCAGGTTCCGGCGTGCCACCTCGGCATGCTTGACCTCCCGTTCGAGCGTGATGAGCACGCCGTCGGAAGGCAAGGCGCGAGCCAGCCACGTGGTGCTGTAGCCGCCCAATGTGCCGATCTCCAAAACGCGCTTCGCGCCCGCCACCTTCACCATCAGATACAGCAGCTTACCCTGATTGGGCGACACGTTGATGGGCGGCAGGCCGGCGGTATCGGCGTCCTCGAGATTTTGCAGCAGTGCCGCATCGGTTGGCGCGAACAGGCCTTCGATATACCGATCGATGCTTTCGACAAGTTGCTCGTTTAACGGTTCCATCACTCGGGAATGACTCTGAGCTTTCGGAGTTGCGCCAATTCCTCGGCGGAATATCCATAGCGTACCAGCACCTCCGCCGTGTGCTGCCCCAGGGCGGGCGCTGCGAACGGCTCGGGGCCCGGAGATTCGCTGAGTTGGAGCGGCTTCGCCAACCCTCGGTAGCGGCCGACAGTTTTGTGCTCGAACGTGGCGACCAGTCCCTCCGCCAGCACCTGTGGATGATCGAACATGTCTTCGATGGGCCGCACCGCCCCGCACGGCACCCGCTCTCCGAACAGTTCCTCCCATTCGATAGCAGCGCGGGATTTCAGAGCCGCCCGGATCTTCGGCACAATCTCGCCGGCCCTCTGCGCACGCTTGCGGACCGTGTCGTAATTGGGATCTTTGGCCAACTCCGGCAATCCGACCAGTTCACAAAGGGAGTGCCAGAAGTGCGGCGTGTTCGCCGAAAGATAAATGTCGCCTTCCTTCGTCGGATGAATGCCGGTGATGCCACCCGACCGCATGTCCCTCCCGGCTTCCCGTCCCTCCTTCTCGGCCCAGATGAAACGGCCCGATTGCATCGCCAGCGCGCTGCGCAGAAGCGAGACGCCCACATACTGGCCCTCGCCCGTCCGTTCCCGATGGAAAAGCGCGGCGGTCACTCCGTAAGCCAACTGCGAAGCGGCATAGAAATCGACGATGGAGCCCAGGACGATCTCCGGTTTTCCGGGCGGTCCTTGAAACGTGCAGATCCCCGTGACGCTCTGCAGCACCTGGTCGTAGCCGGCCTTATCCTTCAGCGGACCAGTCTCGCCGTAGCCCGTCAGGGCGCAGTAGATCAGGCGCGGGTTCAGTTTCCGCAGACGCTCGTACTCGATCCCGAGCCGGGGCGGCACGGATGGCCGGAAGTTATGAACCAGGACGTCGGCCGCTTCCACCAGGCGCAGCAGCACCTGCTGCCCTTCCCCCTGTTTCAGGTCGAGAACGATGCCGAACTTGCTCCGGTTGGTGCCGAGAAAGGCGCGGGCTTCCGGCTCCAGAGTGGAGGGATACTGCCGCAACGTATCGCCTGACGGCGGCTCCACTTTGATGACCTCGGCCCCGAGATCCGCCAGCAGCGAGCACCCGTAAGGGCCGGCGATATAGGCGCTCAGATCCAGGACTCGAATGCCGTGCAGCGGGCCTTTGGTTGACGGATTCAATCGCGGATGCATCGTACCACGTCTGTTCCTGGCTGGACAATAGTTTTGCCGGGACTTACCGGGGCTTTACCGGGGCATTACGGTTACTTCGTTGACCCCTCCCGTTCGCAGTGTTAGGATGACCCAGGTTTAAGACCAATACTGTTCACTTTGGGTTGCGAGAGCACACATGGCGTCGGCAGGCCGATTGCCAATCGGCCGCAGGTTGACAACCTGCCCCACATGTGGCCGCAAAGTGAACAGTATTGGGTTTAGGACAGGCGAGGTCTGAGGCAGGCGAGGAGAGGAGTGCCCTTGTCGGCAACTGCGGTCGGCACAAGACGAGCAAAGCTCCTGATCGGCGGCGATTGGGTCGAAGGCGCCGGGACGATTCCGGTGTACGACAAGTTCTCCGGGGAACTCATCGGCGAGGCCGACCGCGCATCGCATGAGCAGGTGAGTGCGGCCGTAGCGGCGGCCCGGCGCTCCTTCGAGAGCCGGATACTGGACCCCTACGACCGTTACCAGATCCTTCACAAAGCGGCTGAACTGATCGAGCAGCGACGCACCGAGATCGAGCAAACGATCATCGCCGAAGCCGGATTTCCGATCTGCGACGCGTCCAACGAAGTTGCCCGCGCGGTCCAGACGCTCCTCACCTCGGCCGAAGAGGCCAAACGGCTGACCGGCGAGATGGTGCCTATCGAGGCCGCTCCGGGGAATGCGCACCGCATGGCGTTCACCATCCGCGTGCCGCGGGGAGTGGTCTGCGGGATCACTTCCTTCAACTCGCCGTTCAACATGGTCGCCCACAAAGTGGCGCCGGCATTGGCGGCAGGAAACACGGTGGTGGTGAAGGCGCCCCAGGCGACGCCCTTCAGCGCGGCGATCCTGTTCGAAATCCTGCTGGCCGCGGGCCTGCCTCCGGCGCACGCCAACCTCGTGCAGGGACCGGGCGCCGAAATCGGCAAGTGGCTGGTCGCGAACCCCGACATCGCGTTTTACACGTTCACCGGCAGCACCAGCGTCGGCAAGAGTCTTCGCGATGCCATCGGCCTTCGTCCCTTCGCCCTCGAGCTCGGCAGCATCTCCGCGACCATCGTCTGCGAGGATGCCGACCTCGATCGCGCGGCACCGCGGTGCGCCAATTCCGGTTTTCGCCGCGCCGGACAGGCGTGCACGTCGATCCAGCGGCTCTTTGTCCACGAGCAGGTGATCGAGCGCTTCACTGGACTGCTGGTGGAGGCAACCCGCAAGTTGAAGGTCGGCGACCCCCACGATCCGCAGACCCTCATCGGACCGATGATCAGTGAAAGCGAAGGGCGGCGCGCGGAGGAGTGGGTGCTCGAGGCCGTTCATCAGGGCGCCCGGATTGTGTACGGCGGCGGGCGGAACGGCGCGATTCTCGAACCCACGATCCTGGCGGATGTCGAGCCTCGCATGCGGGTGATGTGCGAAGAGATCTTCGCGCCGGTGCTGTCGCTCCTTCCATTTCGCAGCCTGGACGAGGTGATCGAGCGCGTGAACTCTGTGCCGTTTGGCCTCGCGGTGGGGCTGTTTACCAGGGATGTGACCCGCGCCCTGACGGCGTCCCGCAGGCTCGATACCGGGATCGTCCACATCAACGAGCCATCCAGCAGCCGGGTCGACCTGATGCCGTTTTCCGGCGTGAAGGATAGCGGCATGGGACGCGAAGGACCGAAGTACGCGATGCAGGAAATGACCGAAGAACGGCTGATCACCATCAGCCTCAAGTAGGAGAACCACATGACCGGCGCGATGTTCATGGCCGAGTGTTTCAAGCAGGAAGGCGTCGCCAGAGTTTTTGGACAGTGCGGGCACACGAACTACGCGCTCATCGATGCGTGCCACCGGCTGGGGATCGAGTACGTGTCGTTTCGGCACGAACAGATGGCCGCGCACGCGGCGGACGCCTATTTCCGGGTGTCCCACAAGCTGGCGGTGGTCAACGTTCACCTCTCTCCAGGGCTGACCAATGCCCTGACCGGGGTGGCTTCCGCGGCGGCGGATTCCACCCCCATGGTCGTAGTTGCCGGCAATACCCCTTCCTACCATCACGCGCGCGAGCCGCACCAGGGAATCCGCTTTCATGCCGATGCCTCGCAGGGCGACATCTACCGCCCGGTCTGCAAGCGCGTCTGGAGAGTGGACCACCCCCAGTATCTGCCCGACGTAATGCCGCGCGCGCTGAATGTGGCACAGACGGGCCGGCCCGGTCCGGTGCTCATTGACGTGCCCATGGACGTCTTCTCGGGACAGGTGGAAGCTACACCCGTCACACTGGCCAGGAGGCCGTTCTATGACCAGCCCCAGGGGTCGTGCGCCGGAGTGATGGTCGCGGCCCAAGTGCTGTGCGCCGCCCAAAAGCCGCTCATCTTTGCCGGCAACGGCGTGTTGCTCTCCGAAGCTACGCCCGAACTTCGGGAGCTCGCCGAACTCCTGAACGTTCCGGTCGCAACCACGTTGATGGGCAAGGGGGCTTTCCCGGAACTGCATCCCCTGGCGCTTGGCCAGACCGGGATCTGGGGCACCCGAACAGCCAATGAGACGGCGCGGGAGGCCGATGTCATTCTCGCGATCGGAACGGGTTTCGGCGAGGCGGATTGCAGCTCCTGGAATCCCCAGTACACGTTCGCCATTCCGCCCTCGCGCGTGATCCAGATCGATATCGACCCCCAGGAGATCGGGAAAGTCTATCCCGTCGAGGTGGGCATTGTCGGCGATGCCCGCGAGACGCTCCGCAATCTCATCCGCCATGTGCGGCAGCAGGCCGCGGTGGACCGCTCCGGCCGCAACGCGGAGTTGCAGATCCGCAAGCAGCACTGGCTGGAGGAGATCGCCCCCTCACAGAACGATCCGGGCAAGCCGATCCATCCCGCCAGACTGCTCGCCGAACTATCGAAAGCAGCTCCGGAAGACGCCATCTTCGTCACCGACGTCGGATGGAACAAGAATGGCGCCGGCCAGCAGTTGCGGGTTTCCAGGCCCGGGTCTTTCATCACATCCGGCGGCCTCGCTACCATGGGATTCTCTCCCGCGGCTGCGATCGGCGCGAAGATGGGGGCTCCCGGCCGCAAGGTGATCTGCCTGGTGGGTGACGGGGGTTTGCTCTCGGTGGTCGGCGCATTGACCACTGCCGTCGAGCTCGGCGTCCCGGTGCTTTGGGTGCTGTTCAACAACTTCTGCTTCGCGACCATCCGGACGGTAGGCGTTACATACTTTAAGAACTCCTACGGGACCGAGTTCACCCTTCCCGACGGCACGCCCTACAATCCCGATTTCCCGCTGCTGGCAAAGGCCTTCGGGATCGAAAGCGCGCTCGTGGAAGAGCCCGCGGACCTGGGCGCAGCGCTGCGGAAGGCCATCGCCGCCGACGTTCCCTATCTGCTCGAAGTCCGCACGCGCGGCGACGTGCCCATGCCGCGCACGGGCTATTGGGATATCGCGGACTTCCTGCGCGGCGGCAACGGGTAGTGTCGCGTGCGGGCCGGCGGGCGAAAGCGCCCAATGCCGCTTACTTTGACGATTCTGCATGAATTGTGGGGCGGGCCCCGATCACCCCTTACGGTGAAATTTGTAGCGCCGACAAATAGAGCCCTCCATGTTGTGGTGATCGCGCGGAAGGCACGAAAATGGCGGGTCTCGCGAGACCCGGAGTTCGGACGCCAGCATGATTTACTGCTCAATAGAACTTCATTTGAGCAGAAGTGTAAAGTATTAAAGTATTTTAAAGTATAATAATCGTTAATTAACTCGGGTAGACGTGCCACTCGGGCGCCGGCGGGCGCCCGCCTCCCGATGAAGGCACGCTGCAAGACACCAACCATGCGCGGGCTGCAACCGGCATTGGGAGCGAAACGTGGTGCGGGGCCCTTCGCCCGCGGCCAGCCCCCTGGCCGGCTTGCCGCCGGGCGGACGGGGGCGTCCGCCGCGGACCAAGGGGTGCGCCCGGGGTCCGCCCCACTGAGTGCCTGCAAGAACCGTTACCCTGAGTCAAGGACATACCCATCCTCGTCTAAACTACCGCACCTTCGCCGACTGCCCCGTCGCGTCGCCGGCGAAGGTCAGTGGCTTGGCCGCTTTGGAGAGGTCGCCTCCGTCGACGGCGATCGCCTGGCTGGCGGCGCCTTCCACCTGGAGAAATACCGCCGCGGGCGTCAGGACTCGGCTGGCGGTGAGGAGAACGTCGCGCGAGTCAATGAAGCGCAGGAGTGACTCGGCGGCGGGGTTGCCCTGGGCGCTGAAACCGTTCACGGCGGCATCCTCGACGTGGTCGAAGACCATGGCGGGGCGGAGGTCGGGGGTTTGCACTTCGAAGCGCACGTTTTGCATCGACAGGCCGCGCACGTTGCGGGCGTACATGCCGTAGG
>JBGPKH010000444.1:0-7725 GCA_041485845.1 Bryobacteraceae bacterium | reverse complement strand
GTCGCGGCTCGGAAAGGTCGCGGCTCTGCAAAGGTCGCGGCTCCGAAAGGTCGCGGCTCCGAAAGGTCGCGGCTCCGAAAGGTCGCGGCTCCGAAAGGTCGCGGCTCTGCAAAGGTCGCGGCTCGGAAAGGTCGCGGCTCTGCAAAGGTCGCGGCTCCGAAAGGTCGCGGCTCCGAAAGGTCGCGGCTCTGCGCGGTCGCGGCTCCGAAAGGTCGCGGCTCTGCAAGGTCGCGGCTCTGCAAGGGCGTAGAGAGCCGCGCGCGTAAGCAAGCCGTATGTTAATAGCCACTGGCTTTCACCCAGAAACTCTCCTGCCAGCTCTGGCCCGGTGGAATGTACTGAAGCTCTTTGTAAATGCCGCGGTGCGCCAGGTTCAGCGCGTTGGTGATGCCGGTCATCGGCTCGAAACAGATGAAGTCGCGATTCGGCCCGCCCGGAGACCAGACGACTACCGCTTTGTAGTTGGGTCCGAATGCGACTTCAACGCGCTCGGACTTGCCCTGCACCCACATGGTGGCTTTGCCTGCGGCGTCGCGGATGAGGTCGGCGAATACGTGATCGAGGCTCAGACCTTTGAGCGTGCCGCCCTGCGGTTTGGGAAGGAGCTGCTCGATGGGGCGGGTCTCGCCGGTGGGCATGTTCTCCTTGGTGAGGAGCCACTCGGTGCGCGCGGCGAGGCCGAAAGTCCATTCGTCGCGCGGGGCGTCGTTCACCTGAAAAAAAGGATGGAACCCGATGGCGACGGGCATGGGCGCAGTGCTCAGGTTGTTCAGCCTGGTCCGCACTTCGAGGCTGCCGTTCGCCAGCCGGTAGGTCATCTCGATGGTGTGGGCGAAGGGGAACTGGGCCATCCATTCGGGCTGGCGGTAGAACTCGAGGCGGCTGGTCACCCAGGCGGAGCCGGTGTCCGCCTTGGCCTCGATCACCTCCCACTGGGTCGCATTCATGAGAAAGCCATGGATCGGGTGGTTGCTCTGGCCGGGACGGACGTTGCCCAGTTCCAGGTTGAACGGATACTTTTTACCGTTGGCGAAGAACGCGGCCTCGTCCAGGCGGTTGGCCCACGGCGCGAGGAACGGGATGCCGCTCATGCCGCGGCCGCCTTTGTATTCGTCCACCGAGGCGAAGTGGAAGCGAAGGACCTTTTTGCCCTTGACGCGCATGTCGAAGGCGCTGTTGCCGTGGGAGGGCATGACGGAGACAGTGGTTTGCGTCTTGCCGTCTTCCAGGCGGACCACCTCGCCCTCGCGGCGGGCGGAGTATTGGGCGAAAGCCGGCAGCAGACCGATGGTCAACCAGACGCAAGTTTTCATTGAGATACTTTCGCGGACCGTTCCGGCAATACGGATGAAATGGCGATCCATTGCCCCTGTTCGGTTACCGGGAGAATTATACAACAGGGTTCGGGGCCGAGTGGGGTGGGCGATTGGACGGAACGAAGCCAACATCAGGACGATTGCAGCAAACCGGCCGGCCGGGAGGTCGGCCGGCTGTTGGGATAACGCGGCCCCCATCAGCGCCACGACCGAAGCGAAGCCGCCACTACCACTCTGCGGTCGCTTCCGGCCGCGGCGCGATGGTAATGGAACAGCACCGCCGATTTTCGGAATCCGGCGGGAAACTTGTATTGCGGCATTGGGGCTAGAATCTAATAATGACCCGGCACACGTTCAGGATTCTCGCGCTGGCATGCGCACCGGGGCTGCTCGCCGTCAGCGCACAGCCCGTCTCGATCCCGGTTTCGATCAATGTCCATGGCGAGAACAGTCTCGGGCCCCTGAAGCCCATCTGGAGCTTCTTCGGCTATGACGAACCGAACTACACCTATATGAAGGACGGCCGGAAGCTGCTCTCCGAGCTCTCGGCGCTGAGCTCCGTGCCCGTTTATGTGCGCACGCACAGCCTGCTGGTGACCGGCGACGGAAAAGCCGCGCTCAAATGGGGCTCCAGCAACGCCTACACCGAAGACGCCGCGGGCAAGCCGGTTTACGACTGGACCATCACCGATCGGATCTTCGATACCTACGTCGAACGCCAGATGAAGCCCCTGGTGGAGATCGGTTTCATGCCGGAAGCCCTCTCGTCCAAGCCCCAGCCATACACGCACCACTGGAAGCCGGGCGACCCCTATAACGACATCTATACGGGTTGGACCCAGCCCCCCAAAGACTACGCCAAATGGGCGGAGCTGATCCACCAATGGGTCCTGCATTGCGTCTCCAAATATGGGAGAGCCGAGGTGGAGTCCTGGCTGTGGGAAGTGTGGAACGAGCCGAACGGCGGTTATTGGAAAGGCACGCCCGAGGAGTATCACAAGCTGTACGACTACACGGCGGACGCGGTGAAACGCGCCCTGCCGTCAGCCCGCATCGGCGGACCGCATTCCACCGGCCCCGGAGGGGCCCGGGCCGCGGCGTTTCTCCAGGCCTTTCTCGAGCACGCGCTCCACGGCGTGAACTATGCCACGGGCAAGACCGGAGCTCCCCTGGATTACGTAGGTTTCCACGCCAAAGGCAGTCCCCGGTTTGTCGACGGCACCGTGGTGATGGGGATTGAGAACCAGCTTCGGGACCTCAATAAAGGTTTCGAGATCGTCGCTTCGTTCCCGGAATTGAAGGGCCGTCCCGTGGTGATCGGCGAGTCCGACCCGGAAGGCTGCGCGGCCTGCTCGTCGCGCGTGTACCCGCAGAACGCCTATCGCAACGGCGTGATGTACTCCAGCTACACCGCCGCCGTCATGCCGCGCCATCTGGATCTGGCGGCCCGGCACAACGTGAACCTGCTGGGAGCCGTCACCTGGGCCTTCGAGTTCGAGGATCAGCCCTATTTCGATGGATTCCGCGACCTGGCGACGAACGGCATCGATAAGCCGGTTCTCAGCGTCTTCCGCATGCTGGGCATGATGACCGGCGACCGCGTGGCGGTCGATAACCCGGATGCCGTGCCGCTCGACGCCATGGTGGCTTCGGGGGTCAAGGACAAGCCGGACATCCATGCCATGGCCAGCCGTGACGCTCACTCGGTCGCGATCCTGGTCTCGAACTACCACGATTCGGGCAAGCCGGGCCCCGCGGCCGAAATCTCGCTCGCCATCTCGGGGCTCCCCGCGGGCCGCTTTCTACTGGAGCACTATCGCGTCGACGGCGAATACAGCAACTCGCACGAGACGTGGAAAAAGATGGGCTCACCCCCGCAACCGTCTCCTCAACAGTACGCGCAACTGGAGAAGGCGGGCCAACTGCAACTACTGGAATCGCCGCGATGGACGACGGCGCAGAGCGGCCGCGTTACTGTTCAGTTCGCGCTGCCGAGGCACGGCGTGTCCCTGATTCGGGCGGCTTGGTAAGCGACCCTCGGCGGCCAGACTCACCTGCGTTTCGCTGGCCAGCCGTGCCCGTCCGGAGCCCATGCAGCGCCGCCTCGCTGCCGGCAGCAGGCCTATCACAGCCCTTGGAACGACCTCTCGATCGTAGTCATCGGAAGGAACAGTTTGTTGGGCCGATTCAGAAGTGGCGTGAATTCGTGGTGGCGATAGAGTGCCTGGGCCGATTCATCAAGCGCTTCGACGACCACACCGGTCGAGGCGACGACCGCCGCGTTCTTCCAGCTTCTGTGCAAAGAATCCATCAAGAGCATCCGCCCAAGATTCCGTCCACGATACTCTTTGCCGATTGCCAATCTTCCCACGAGCGTCGCCGGAAGCAGTGGATACCTGGGGAGTTTCTTCGCGACACCCTCCGGCAGTTCTCCCAGCCGAAGGCCATAGGCCGAAAGCGTGTAATATCCCACGATGATGCCGCTGGGATCGATCATCGCGAAAGGTACGGCCACTTTTCGCCTGGCGTCTTGACTCACTTGATGATGGAGGTAATAATCCAGCTCCACAACACCGCACTGAAACCGGGACCGGTCGTGAGAATGCTTCAGGGGCTCGAACCGATAATCGGGAAGTGAAGCGTCGTTCACCGGTTGCCCATCATCTCCGCATATTCGCGGGCCGCCTTTCTCAATGCCGGGCCAGGTTCGGGCGGGTGGAGAATGGCCTTTGCGAACCTCAAACTGTCGCGAGCGCTCAGAACCAGCACGGTGCGCTCCTCGATGGTTCGTTCAGCCGCCGCCGCGGCGCTCTGCAGCACAAAATCGGTCATGCTTCGGCCCTCCATCTCGGCGGCCCGTTGGATGAGCAATTTCTGTTCCCGATTGAGCCTGGCGTCAAACCGGTACATTCTCGGGCTGCCTGCCCGCGACTTCTTCGCGTTGGTCCTCTGAGCGGTACGACTCACGGCGCCTCCTCCATCGAGCGTACGGTAATTTTCCGTACAGGTCTATCGTAGCACAATGAAAAGGCAAACCCGAAGTCAAGGATTTCCCGGCCCGTGCGCTCCACGATCCTGCTAGAATTCAAGAATCATGACGGCGCGCCGCATCTCGCGCATCCTGCTGTGGAGCGTGGCGGTCCTGGTGTCCGTCGAGGCCGCGCTCTGCGCGGGGCTGTACTGGGCCATGTCGCAGCCTCCCGCGGTCTTCGGCCGGATCGTCGCGCGGACCCCGTTCCCCCTCATGATGGTCCTGCCGTTCGAGCCGTTGTGGATGCGCGCCCGCGCGGGCTCGCTGAAACCGGGAGACGCCGCGCCGGACTTCCGCCTGCCGTCGCTCGACCATAAGGAGACTGTACAGCTTTCGTCCTTACGCGGCTCGCGTCCGGTGGTCCTGGTCTTCGGCAGCTACACTTGACCGCCCTTTCGCCGGGAGGTTCCCGCGCTCAACAAGCTGTACGAGACTTATCGCGACCGCGTAGCCTTCTACGCCGTGTACATCGAAGAGGCGCACCCCAGCGACATCTGGCAGATGCGCAGCAACATCCGCGAGGGCGTGGTGTTCCGCAATCCGCGCTCGGAGGGCGAACGGTTTCAGGTGGCCGAGAGCTGCGTGCGCACGCTGGGAATCCGCTTCCCTGCATTGATCGATGGCATCGACAACACGGTCGAGCGGCTGTACACCGGCTGGCCCGACCGCCTGCTGCTGGTCGATCGCGAGGGCCGCGTGGTGTACAAGAGCGCTCCCGGCCCATTTGGCTTCGATCCGTCGAACCTGGAGGCGGCGCTGCGCACCGTCGTAGACTAGGAGCATGTTCAAAGGACTGGAGCACACCGCCATCGCCTCGCCCAACCCGGGGAAGTTGGCGCAGTGGTACGTCGATCATCTGGAATTCACCATCAACTTCGAGTACGACGGCAACTACTTCGTGAAGGCGGCCAACGGGACGATGCTCGAAATCATCCGCTCGGAAGGAGAGCGCGCCGTGCAGAAGATGAAGGACCCCGGCATCCGCCACCTGGCAATCCTGGTGGAGGACTTCGACGCGGCGCACGAGCAGTTACGCAAGGCGGGCGTGGAGTTTCTGGGCGAGCCGATCGACAATAAGGGCAATCGCCTGGTGTTCTTCGCCGACGGCGACGGAAACTTCGTCCACCTGGTGCATCGCCAGAAGCCGCTGGCGTAGGGGGACAGGCCTCCTGGCCTGTCCGATTCAGACAGCGATCCGTCGAGCCGCCACGTGACGCTCGCGCAGCGCCCTTCGAAAGGACAGGCCAGGAGGCCTGTCCCACTCCCCGCCCCTACGGCCTCGCCACCAGCTTGCCGAACTGCTCCTTCCGCTCCAGGCGGTCGTGCGCGGCGCGGATCTCGGCGAGCGGATAGACCTGGTCGATCACCGGCTTGAGCTGCTTCCGGAAGACGAACTTCAGCACCTGGTGCAACTCGCCCATGGTCCCCACGAACGATCCGAGCACGCTCCACTGCTTGCTGAAGAGGTAGCGCAGATCGACGCGGGCGTCGTAGCCGGTGGTCGCCCCGCAGGTCACCAGGCGGCCGGCGGGCGCGAGGGATTCCAGGCTCTTGGGCCATGTGGCGGCGCCCACATGCTCGATGACCACGTCCACTCCGCGCTTGCCGGTGATCTTCTTCACCTCGGCGGAGATGTCCTGACGGTAGTGATCGATCACGTGCCCGGCGCCGAGGTCGCGTGCCTTGGCCAGCTTCTCTTCACCGCCCGCGGTGGCGATCACGCGACACTGGAACATCCGCGCAATCTGGATGGCGGCCGAGCCCACTCCGCTCGACGCGGACAGCACCAGCACATCCTCGCCCGGCTGCAGCCGCGCGCGGGCGATGAGCATGTGCCAGGCGGTGAGAAAGACCAGCGGCGCCGCGGCGGCCTCGTCGAAGCCGAGGTCGTCGGGAATCCGGATTACGCTGTACTCCGGCGCGGCCAGGAGCTCGCAGTTGCCGCCATCCACACCGTAGCCGAACAGGGTGTAACGGCGGCAGAGATTGTCGTTGCCGGAGAGGCACTGCGCGCACTGGCGGCAGCTCAATCCGGGAGAAAGCAGCACGCGCCAGCCGGTCTCGACGCGCTCGCAGAGCGGCCCCGTTTCCACGATATCGCCGGCAATGTCGCTGCCCAGCACGTGCGGCATGGCGAACTTCATCCCGGGGATGCCCGCGCGCACGAAGAGGTCGAGGTGGTTGAGCGCGCAGGCGCGGACGCGGACCAGAACCTGGTCCGCGCGGATGGCCGGCTCGGGCGCGTGTTCATACGCCAGCACGCCGGGGCCGCCGTGCTGGTGGATGCGGGCGACTTTCATGGTGACAAGGCTAGCATGGTTGGCCTTGCAGTGGGACAGACGATCACCTTTGGTCGTCTGTCGCCCAGCCGTGCTTTAGCGAGTGATGACAGACCACAAAAAGCGATGGTCTGTCCTACCTACTGCGCGAGCACGGGCTGTGGGGCGGGCTGCTTGTGCTTGCACTCGGCGTGGGGGCATTGCCACACGGCGCCGGCCTTCAGCCACTTCTCCACCATGTAGGGACTGCCGCATTCGGGGCACTTCTCGGCGACCGGCTTGCCCCAGGAGACGAACTTGCAGTCGGGGTAGCGGTTGCAGCCGTAGAAGGTCCGGCCCTTCTTGGAGCGGCGCTCGATGATCTCGCCCTCGGAACAATCCGGGCACTTCATCCCGATGGTCTTCTGCTTGACGTATTTGCACGCCGGGTAATTGCTGCACGCGGTGAACTCGCCGAAGCGGCCGCTCTTCAGCACCATGTGGTTGCCGCACTGGGGGCATTTCTCGTCGAGCGGCTGGTCTGGCTTCTTCTGCGTGCCGCCGATCTGCTTGGTGGTCTTGCAGTCGGGATATCCCGAGCAGGCGAAGAACTGGCCGAAGCGGCCCTTCTTGAGCACCATCGGGCGCCCGCAGTTCTCGCAGTACTCCTCTTCTCCCTGCTCGGAGAGATCGAACTTGTCGACGTCCGGCAGATCGACCGTGAGCTCGCGCGTGTAGGTGCAGTCGGGATAGCCGGTGCAGGCGATGAAGCTGCCGTGCTTGCCCCACTTGATGACCAGGGGCTTGCCGCACTTCTCGCACGTCAAGTCGGTGGGCCGTTCCATCCGCTTGATGTTGGTCATGTGCTCTTCGGCGTGCCTCAGGTCCTTGTCGAAGCGCTCGTAGAACTCGGACATGGCCGCGCGCCAGTCGAGCTTGCCTTCTTCGATCTCGTCCAGCTCCTCTTCCATGCGCGCAGTGTAGGTGACATCGAAGATGTCGTCGAAGCTTTCGAGCAGCAGGTCGGTGACCACCATGCCGAGCTCGGTCGGCAGGAAGCGGCCCCCGTCTTTGCGGACGTACTCGCGCTCCTGGATGGTGGAGAGAATGGAAGCGTAGG
>JBGPKH010000443.1:0-7739 GCA_041485845.1 Bryobacteraceae bacterium | reverse complement strand
GGTGCGCATCCTCAAGACCCTCAACTTCAAGATGGACCGCACCGTTCGCGTGGCGCTTTGGGGCGGGGAGGAAGAAGGACTGCTCGGTTCGCGGGCCTACGTCAAGGAGCATTTCGCCGACCCCACGGTGATGAAGCCCACCACCGAACACAACAATCTGGCCGGCTACTTCAATGTCGACAACGGCACCGGCAGGATCCGCGGCATCTATCTGCAGGGCAACGAAATGATGCGGCCGATCTTCGAGGTGTGGTTCGCCGCGCTCAAGGACCTCACCCCCGGGGTAATCACGATCCGCGACACGGGCGGCACCGACCACCTGTCGTACGATGCGGTCGGTCTCCCCGGATTCCAATTCGTCCAGGATCCCATGGACTACAACACGCGCACGCACCACTCCAACATGGACGTGTACGACCGCATCCAGCCCGCCGACATGCAGCAGATGGCGATCATCGAAGCGGCCTTCGTGTACAACGCGGCCACGCGTCCCGACAAGCTTCCGCGCAAAGACCTGCCCGCACCCCAGCCCGCCGGACGCGGCGGCCGTGGCGGCGGACGCGGCGGAAACTAGATCGAGCCTTTTGGGGCGGGCACGATGGCCGCCCCCGCCACCTTGCTTACCGGGAGGAATGGGTTCTCGGTAACCGAGGTGAGACATGAGCAAACCCACCGATCTCGTCCAGGGCACGCTCGACGTCCTGCTGCTGAAGATTCTGTCCCTGGAGCCCCTGCACGGATGGGCCATCAGCCTGCGCCTGAGACAGATCTCGGGCGACGTGTTACAGGTGAGTGAAGGCTCGCTGTATCCCGCCCTCCACAAGCTGGAGCAGGAGGGTTGGATCACCGCCGAATGGAAGCCCACCGAGAATAACCGCCGCGCCAAGTTTTATTCCCTGACGCGTCCCGGCCGGCGGGCCATGGCGCAGGAGTCCGCCAACTGGGACCGCCTCTCGTCCGCGATCACGCACGTCTTGCGGCTGAAGGAGGTCTGAAGACGCTTCCGGCAACTTTCCGGACCGCCGGCGCGTATGAACTAGCATGTTCCGCGTTGCTGCATGCTCGGGTACTACAGGCTCGCGTGACAGAGCAGGCAGGCGGCTTCCGGATGCTCCAGATTGGAGCACGCGAGAGCATAGGACAGCCCACCCGATTTCCACGACAGGCGTCCGTGTGAGGAATCGGCCGCCGGGCCGGTGCGCGCGACGAGAAGCGTGGCGGCATCGCCGCCGATGGTGTAGTCGACCGCGGCGATGCGCAGGCCGCGCCTCTGGATCATGCGTACCCCGGACAGACGGGCCGGGCTGCGCGCGGACAGCGTGACCGCCACGCCCGTATGTTGACGCATCCAGGCGCCGATCCCGGCGGGATCGCTGGAGCGCAGATCCAAAGGTGCGGGAGCGTGGAGTTGCTCGAGCGCCAGTTGCTCGAGATTGAGTGGGGGCTCCTGGCCGCGGGCGGCCAGCCACAGGGTGGCGGCGACTCCGATCGTCAGTATGGCGGCGGCGATCGGCCATCGCGGAGCGCGCGCTTTCAGAGCCGCGGCCGCAGGGCGCGGTTGCTTCCCGCTCTCAATCCTGGCCCACAGGTCCTCCGGCGCAGCCACGGGCGCCAGTCGATGGGCCAACTCCAGTTCCAGCCACTCAGACATGTCCGCCTCCTTTCCTTTCGACCAGGTGCGACAAGCGGCGTTCCAGCGCCTTGTGCGCGCGGTTCAGCCGCGAAGCCACGGTTCCGGACGAACAGCCGAGCACCTCGGCGATTTCGCCGTAGGACAGGCCCTCGGTGTATCGCAGGACGATCGCCATGCGCAGATCCGGCGTCAGTCTCTCCACCGCCGAGCGCACGCGGTGGCGCATCTCGCCCCGCAGCACTTCGTTGAGGCTGTCGGCGGGGGCTTGCAAGACCGCCAGAAGCTCGCCGGCGATGGGGATGAACCGCCAGGATCGGCGTTTGTGGTCGAGGCAACTGTTGACTACCAGGCGGTAAATCCAGGTTTCGAAGCGAGCGTCGCCGCGAAAATCGCGGATCGACGAGAAGAGCTTGAGAAAAGTGTCTTGGGCGATGTCCATGGCAACCGACCGGTCACCGGAAAAGCGCAGGGCGATGGAGTATACCTGGTCCTTGTAGGTCTCGAACAGCGCGCGAAAGGCATCGCGTTCTCCGCGTTGACAGGCGGCGACGAGTTCCCGCTCCGATCCTTCCAGCACCATTTCCGTATGCGCTACCACTCTATGACGATTGGGGCCGGAAATTCTTCGGGAAATTTGGGAAGGCAGATCGAGGAGTTCCGAATCCCCCCTTCAATTACGCCCAAGCCCCGCTTTCGGGGGTATTGCCGGATGGGCAGGGTACTGCTTTACTTGGGAGATACTATGAAGATATTATCGGCCAATCCGCGGGATGTCGCCGCACAACTCCGCTATCATTATTTCTGCTGCCGGCAGATCGAACGCACCATCCACGCGCTGGAACGCATCCAGGCCATGCGAAAAAACCGAACGTGGTCTGAGGCGGCAGTCCGGAGGTGCGCCGAAAAAGCGGCGTAGCGCGAGAAGCTAGTTGAAGGCCGTATGGGTGCGGGGGACGAATTGAGAAAAGAGACCGGCAATCCCCGTGTACCCGTCGGAAATCCACGATTCGATTTCGACCGGCTCGCCGTCATCGGAGATCCAGCGGTCCTCAATGTGACGTAGCTCCATGGTGTCATTGCGCCTTCTGATAACAACCCGCATGCGGCCCGGGCTAGCGGCCAGCAGGATGGCCTCAGTTCTTCGCCCCGTCTGAAAACCCAGAATTAGGTACATTTCTCCATCTCCTTAGCTCATTCCCCAACCACTCCGATTGTGTAGTATTTGTGTGTTAACTACAAGCTAGCTTTGGTTATGGGCCTGTAGCGCCATGGCGATTGGATGTGCGTTTTCATCCGCCTGCGCCGCGCGATTGCCGGAATATACAGTAGAAGGAATGGAGAAACAAAACCGCGCGCTCATTGGAGGGTTTGTCCTGGCGGCCGGGACGCTGGCGCTTTTCGGCTGGCTGGCCGGCGTAGTGATGCGCGGACAGACCCTGGAGTTCGATCGCGCGGTTCGCGACGCGGTTCACGGCTGGGCTTCCCCCCGGCTCACCTTGGTCATGCGCGCCGTCACCGAGCTCGGCGCGCCAGCGTTTCTGGTTCCGCTGGCCTGCCTTCTGGTATGGCGGCTCGCGGTCACGGGACGCAGGCGGGCGGCTCTGGTGTTTGTAGCGGCGGCCGTCGGGGCGGAGGCCCTGAGCCTGATCCTGAAAATCGTTTTCCGGCGGACCCGTCCCGAGGCGTTCTTCGGATATGTCCAACCTCTGGGGTACAGCTTTCCCAGCGGGCATTCGGTCGTTTCCTGTTGCTTTTACGGAGTCGCGGCCGCGATCCTGACTATGCGGATGCGTTCGCGCACCCAAAGGGCGCTCACCTGGGTGGCGGCGGGGACACTCGCCGCAGCCATCGGATTCTCGCGCGTATACCTGGGTGTCCATTATGCGAGCGATGTGCTGGCCGGTTATGCGGCAGCCCTGATCTGGGTGAGCGCGGTGCGCATCGGGTACGATCTCTGGCTGCGACGGAGCAGGCGGGCGAGGCTCACCCCTGGAAGGGCTTCGAGGGAGTGATGCCGTTGGGAACGCCGGGGCGCCGGGCTCTGTGCCTGGCTCTGTGCGCACCCCGCCGCTGGTACTGCTCCGTGGTCGCCGAACGTGAGCCACAGGCCGCCATCGCCCGGCGCGAAACCAAAGTCAACTGGCGCTGCCGCTGGGGTTTTCCAGTGGCAGATGGTAGTGTGAGCGACCCATGCTCCTAAAGGGGGTTCCACGGAGTGATGCCGTTGGGGACGCCCGGCAGCAGGCTGAGCATCACCATCCGTTGATTCCGGCCTATGTTGAGTTCGTAGAGGGGTAAGTCGCGCTGGTTCACTAAGTAACTTCCCCTTTGCATTTCCTCGGCGCCCAGGTGCGAATCGATGACGATGGGGTTCTCCGCCACGGCTCGAATGCGGAACTGCGCAGTGGATGGTTCATAATTGGCATAGCTGTAACACCGCCCGAGGCAAACGCGGTCGATCATGTGCGTCAAAGCGTTGACGCGCAGCGCGGAGGCGTCGATCGCGCTGATGACCCTCTGGTTCGCAGGCAGTTGCGCCACCAGCCGGAGCATGCGGTCTTCCACGGAATTGAACACGCTCTCATCGCGAAAGAGAAAGGCGAAAAAGACGATCGCCACCAGCGCCATCGCATAGTGATGGTAGACGCGCGTCCGCGCGCCGCCCAGTAGCGCACAAATACAGACGGCCAGCGCCAGCGACATGCGCTCCGCCACGTAAGCCAACGGGTGCTGATAGCCGGGGAGCAGCACGGTGGTGGGGAGAACGAAGATGCCGATCGCCATCAGCAGGGTGATCTGAAATGGGATGCTGGAAACCACTTCGCGAGCTTTGGATTCCCGAAACAGACTGGCGAACCCTAACGCCCAGACTGCGGACAGCCCGACGACCGCCACGCGGTATTTGCCGTCGAACACCGCGACCTGGTCGAGACCGGCGGCGCTGGCGATCTGCTCGGGAAACCATCGTATGATCGTCCAGGTTCCGAGAGCCACCCGCAGAATGACCATGGCCATCGCCGAGGCGATCATCAGCGGTAAGTGCCGGCGCGTCCCCATGCGTCGGGCCAGCCATATGTAGATGAGGACACTCGCGGTCCAGGCCACCGGCAGGGCGTGAGCCACCCACGCGATGGCCAGCACCGGCGCAGCCATCGCGAATCGCCGCGGAGTGCCCTTCCAAGCGAGAGCCAGCGCCCAGAAGCACACTCCGAGGCTGAGATAGAAGCCGAATAATCCCATGTGAAACACCCAGCCGTAGGCCAGCATGGCGAGGATTGGCAGCACGTGCCACGCGCGCCGGCCCGAAACGGCGGCCACGAAGGCGAACGCTCCCCAGACCAACACCAGGACTGCGAGCGACACCGAAATCCGCTGCGCGGCCTCCGCGCCGAATAGCGAGAACAGGCCGCTCAGCATGAGGTCGAACAGAACGTTGGTGGTCTGCCGGACGATCGCCAGTCCCGGCGCGTGGCCGGCGGAAATCAATTGCGCCAGCCACGCGTTGTAGATGTGGCTGGAAAGGTCGCCCGCCTGCAAACGCGATTGCCAGAAGCAGGGGATCAGCAGAACCATCGAAAGGAGCGGATACAGGAAGCGGCTGCGGCCCGGAGCGGAGAACCACGGAGCAGTTCGGGGAGACGCCCCTACGGAAGGCGGCGCAGCGGTTGTCGGGCGGCGCGGTTTCGATCGCACTATTGCGTCAAGTCCCCGCGCGGCTTGCCCTGCTTGATCTCGTCGTAGGCATCCTTGATCTGCCGCTTCAGCGACGCGTCGCTAACCCAGGCGCTGACGGCGTCGGGCATCTGGATCGCGGACTGCAGATCTTCCACCTTTTTTCCCTGGTCGATTCCAGCCTTCACCGATTTGTAAAGCTCGGCCATGAACTGTGCCTGGCCGGCCAGTAATTCCTTGCCCGCAAGCAGGCCGTGGCCGGGCAGCACGAACTTCACCTTGAGCTTCTCGGCGGTGTGCAGAACCGTGGGCCAGTTTCCGATGTTCGCGTCCATAGTGGCGTTATAGGGGCCGTTCACCGCGGCGTCGCCGGTGCACAGCACCTGCTCCTTGGGAAGATAGACGAAGCCGTCGCCGCGCGTGTGGGCCCAGCCGAAATGGCGGAACTCCACTTTGCGCGAGCCGTCGTTGAGCACGTACATCATTTCGTTGATGTCCTGCTTGGGCGGCTCGGCCGTGTCGCGCTTGAGCTCGGCCACGTCGGGACGGCTCTTGGCGGACGCCAGCCAGCGGGCCGGCTCCAGGCGCTTCAATTCCTCCGACACCCCTTTGAAAGCGAGGGTGGTGGCGCCTGCCTGGGTCCAGACCGCGTTTCCGTAGAGGTGGTCGCCATGGTGATGCGTGTCGAAGACGTACTTGACGGGCTTGGACGACAGGCGTTTGGCATCCGCCATGGCGCCGCGCGCGCCGCTGGGATAATTGGCGTCCACCACGATGAGGTAGTCCTTCATCTCGATGATGACGTTGTTGCAGTGCCCCTTGTCCATGTCGCCTTCGCGAAACCACACTCCGGGAACCACGATGCGAACGGTTTCGGGATTGGCATCGGAGCGCGAAACCAACAGTGCAATGCCGCCCAGCGTGGCGAATACCAGAAACAAAAGGCCGCGTACTCGTTTCATGGCACACCCCCTTTCGCACTACTCTACACCATCCGGAGTATCATGTACCCGGAGGAAGTACCGGAATGCCCAAATTTCTCGTGGAGGCCAACTATACCGCAGAAGGTTTGCGCGGGTTGGCGAAAGACAAAGCGTCGGGCCGCAAGGCAGCTATCGACAAGGCGCTGGCCGCGCTGGGCGGCCGGCTGGAGAGTGTGTATTACGCGTTGGGGGACACCGACGTGTTTGTGGTGTGCGATTTCCCGGACCACGTATCGGCCGCGGCCCTCGGCCTGGCGGTCTCGGCTACCGGAATGGTGCGGACCAGGACCACCGCACTCCTGACAATCGACGAAGTGGATGCGGCGCTCGCCAAAGGAGTGCCATACCGCGCCCCCGGTGCGTAGGGCCAGTGGGACAGGCCCTCCCGGCCTGTCCAAGCTAGCCGCATGATCCAACCGCTCAAAGCCGTCGCGTTGTTTTTCGCCGCCACCCTGCTGCCCGCCCGCGCGGGGCCCGCCTTCACCCACGTCGCGACGCACGCTCTCCCCCTCCGGCACCCATCGTCCGGAAGTGATGGCGCTGGCGGATGGGGGCGTGATGGCCGTGGTAGTGCAACCCGGCGCGGCCCAGGGAGAGGGACGAATCAAGCACCGAAGGCGGCGATAAACGGATTTTTTGGGACACGGTGTCCCAACATTTTGGGGCGATTAGCCGGCCGGCTACCCGGCCAATTGCGGTGGCGGCACCAACATCGAGCGCAACCACAGTAGAAATCTGCGGCCCCGCCACAGGTCGTTTTCAAGCGTCGCGTCGATCTCGTCGTCGGAGCCGTGCAGCAGAATCGTCGTTCGTGAAGCCCAGTAAACGAAAAGGCCAGTGGAGACGAAGATGATGATGGCCGACATCTGCGATCTATTATAGTGCCCTCCGCCGGCGGCAGCGTCCGTGTTCGGATGGCGCTGGGCGCGACGGCGAGCGGGGTAAGCCGGCTGGTGCTCGGAGACGCCCTGGGATTGGTGTGCGTGGGACGGCTCCGGGGGGCGACAATCCCGCGGGAAAAGGAAATCCCCGATGCGCCCGTACACCGCCAATCGGACCGTCCGCCGCGACTATCGTGACGCCCATCGCGGACCAGGTAGTCCGTCCCGCGAAATCCGTAGCATGAGTGCCAATGGGTGAAACCGCCCGCGCCGCCAAACCTACAACATCAACTGCCCGCCGTTGACCTCGAGCGTCTCCCCCACGATGTAAGCCGCCGCATCGCCATATTGGGGAAGCTCAGTGACATTGGGCGAAACCGCCCGCGCCGCCCAAACCTACAGCATCAACTGCCCGCCGTTGACCTCGATCGTCTCCCCCACGATATACGCCGCCGCGTCCGACGCCAGAAACGCGATAGCCATCGCGCACTCCATCGACGTCCCCACCCGCCCCAGCGGAATGCCCTTGACGAAATTCGCGATCATCTCGGGCGTCGAGAAGACTTCGTG
>JBGPKH010000442.1:0-7741 GCA_041485845.1 Bryobacteraceae bacterium | reverse complement strand
GGCAAGTACCCGAAAGGGATCAAGGTCGGTAAGCAGGAGTTTGCCGCCATCCAACTGCGCCCCGCCACTTTCCACGGCGAATGGAACTACGCCATCTTGCCTCGTTCATAATGCTACAGTTATTTTCTTACAGTCGCTAAGGGTCAGCCAGCCCGGAAACCGAAAACGGCGCCGGAGAGTGCCTGCAACACGTTCGGCTAGCCCTCGGCTGGCCCAACTTCCCCCCCCACTCCTTCTGGGTGGATGGGGATTTCAAGGGCATCTGCGGCCCTGGGAGCTTGTCACGAAATAACGTTGCCAATTGCCAAAGGGCATGAAGACGCGGCCGGTGCGACATTGAACCCATCCGTCTGAAATGCCGGCTTCACGCGCTCACGAATATGGGATTCTCTGCGAATACTGGGATCATGAGATCCACGGCCGCATTGTGGGGAGCAAACAGCCATACGGGGCGGAGCGTGCGATATTGCCGGCCGTGTATGCCGCCGGGTCTGCGAAGGCATTCCTGTCGAGGTAGGGCGTGGAGGTAACACTCCGGCCCCCGCTCCCCACCAGGCTTGACAGAAGCGCCCAGCGCGACGGCCACTTCCTCCACGATCCCGTCGGCCGCCGCTCCCACTACGGTTTCCATCTTCGTGCCAGGCCATCTTTTTCGGTCCGCGTGGCTATAATACGACAGAAAGGTCTGATAATCTTATGTTGGTCCCACGCTGTGTGTCTACAAAATTTCAGGACTCCCGCGATTGAGACCGCCGCCAGACGTAGACGCAGAGTCCCACAAACAGCAGTGTCGAGACCGATTGCGAAACCATTTCGTTGCCGTAAAAGGACGTCTGGATCCAATCCTCGGTAAAACCCGGAATCAGGCGGCAGGCTGCGCCGAACACACCGCCGAGAGCGCCGCCCGCCATAAGTCCCGAGGCGACGATCACGCCGCGTTCGCGCACCGAGGCGCCGCGTTGGTCCAGGAAGTGCGCCAGGAAACCGCCCACCAGGGCCGGCGTGTTCAGTTCCAGCGGAAGGTACATCCCCAGCGCGAAGATCAGCGCCGGGACTTGCAGCATCTCCATCATCACCGCGACCGCCGCGCCCGTTCCAAAGAGCGCCCAGGTGACCGGCTGGCGGCTCATGAATCCCTCCACCAGGGCCTTCATGATGGAGGCCTGGGGCGAAGGCAGCACCACGCGAGGATCGCCGGGGGCGGACTCGCCGAATTGAAATGCGCGCGCCAGCATGACGATGGTGAGCCCTACCGCGATAGACGCTGCGACGACGCCCAGGAACTTGACTTTCTCTTGCGCGGATGGAGTGGAGCCCAGCCAGTATCCCGTCTTGAAGTCCGTGATGCTCTGCCCGGAGACCGAGAGCGCGGTGCACACGATGCCCGCGATCGTCATGACAAAGAACATGCCCGCAGTGCCGGAGAGTCCGAACCGCAGCAGGACCACGCAGGAAATGATGATGGTCAGCATGGTCATCCCGGACACCGGATTGCGCGCCGTGGTGGCAATCGCGTTGGCCGCAACCGAAGTGAAGAAGAACGAAAAGACCAGCGCCAGCGCCAGGCCGGCGAGGATCGCCATCGGTGCGCTTGAAAGATGTCCGAGCAAAGCGCCGGCGCCGATGGCGCTCACCACGACACCCAGCAGGATGCTCATCACCGAAATGTCGCGATCGGTCCGCTCCCCCGCCGCCTCACCGCGCCGGAAAGCGCGGAGTGCCACTCCGAACGACCCGGCGACGATACGCATGGACTTCAGAATCCCGAAAATCCCCGCCGTCGCAATCGCCCCCACGCCCACGAAGCGCACGTACCCGCGGAAAATCTGGACGGCCGTCATTTTCGCGATGGGGATCTGCGCAGGATACACCGCGCTGTCTGTGAGGTGGCTGCCCACCATCCAGATCAGCGGGACCAGCACCAGGTTCGAGAGCACACCGCCGGCGCACAGAATCAGCGAGCTGCGTAGTCCCATGACGTAGCCGAGCCCCAGGATGAAACTGATGGCGTCGAACTGCAGGACTACGCGGGCGCGCTCCGCCAACCCTTTCATGATCGGAGTGAACTGGAAGTCCAGGTATTCCTTCCACACGTGAAAGGTGGTGACGAAGAAATCGTAGACGCCCGCGATGGCGGTGGCTTCGAGCAGCAGCCTGGCCTGGGATCCGCCTTTCTCGCCGGTGACCAGGACTTCGGTGATCGCGGTGGCTTCGGGGTAAGGGAGCTGCCCGTGCATGTCGCGGACGAAATAGCGGCGGAGCGGAATCAGGAAGAGCACGCCGAGCGATCCGCCGGCCAGGCAAATCAGAATGGTCTGCACGGGGTGCGGATCCAGCTTGAGAATGTAGAGCGCCGGGATCGTGAAAATCGCACCCGCGACAATGGAGCCGGCGAGGCCGCCGATACCCGTGATGATGACGTTCTCCAACAGACTCGACCGCCGCGGGTAGAGGCGCGCCAGTCCGATCGCCAGGATGGAGATGGGGATCGCCGCCTCGAGCACCTGGCCCACCTTCAGGCCGGAATAGGCGGAAGCGATGGTGAAGACGATGCACAGGAAAAGGCCCCATCCCACCGACCGCGGAGTGAGCTCGGGCAGAGCGGCGGATGCCGGCGCCATGGGCTCGTAGACCGTTCCGGGCGGAAGCGGCGTATAGGCATTCTCGGGAAGCGCTGCCTTGATTTCGGCGGGTGTCGCCATGGCAAGTATCGTATCAGCCCGCGGTGCATAATGAGACGGATGGACCCGTTTCGGATCGCTAAGAACTCCTGGTCGCCCGGAGACACACGTGAAGTGGAGCAGGATCGGCTGCGGCGGGAGATTGGCGTAGAGTACGATTCGTACCGTCGTACCTATGTCGCCGACGGCCACGAGTGGACCATCGTGGGGCAGATCGCGCGCGAGGACGGGAAGAAGTATTACATCCTGGAGTGCGTGGGCTGAGACATCCCGCCGCGTTCTGGTACGATGCTTCCGTGAGGCAGAGTGGCGGCACGGGCCTTTCGACATTCGCATCGCTGGCGAACCGCTGGCGGCGTTGGGCTGCGGCCTTCCGTTGGGCCCGCTTCGAAAGCCGCGGCCGTGGCTGGCGACCCTTTCGATGGCGGCCTGGCTCCTCGCCTTCGTCCAGACCTGTTTCCGCGGCCGGTGCGAGATCCGCTACCGGTGTCTGTGGACCCGCTACCGTGCTACTCGGCATGGTCGCCATGCCGCGGTATGTCGCGAGCCTCATGGCGGGCCGGCTGCCTTGGTTCTCCGCGGCAAGCGCGCTGCGCGATTTCGACGAGCCAGAATTCACGCGCCAGTCAACCGCCGTCCTTCCGCTATGTACTGCCCCGCCAACCTGGAAGCGCTGGCCGGGACGCGGCAGAAGAGATTTCGCATGACGAACGTCTGGGACGCGGGGGCGATGCCATGAGCGTGTTCATCCAGGTCGACCCCAACCCCAACTGCGACGCGCTGGATGGAATGTTGTTTCAGCCGCGGACGCCGTCCCGCGCCATTAGCCAATTGCGCTTCGAACGCAACGGCGAGGCGGTGTGGTGCGACGTGACGGGAGTGGACGAAGGCGCGCACTGGTCCCCCGTACTGGCGTGCCTGATCGACGATTCCGGAGACGGTTCGTGCTACCTGGTCTACGGCGGAGGATGGGGAATCCGCCTGCGGGACGCCGCGAATCCGGAAGCGTGGGACCTCGCCGCGCCCGCGCAATGGGGTGCCTCGTACCTGCTTCTTGGCGGCGACGGGAGCGACCTGCGGTTCGTGTAGATCGGGGGTGCCTTACGGCCACAGCGCAAAGCCGGCACAAACGCTAGAATTGAGGGGCAGGACGATATGAAAGTGTTCATCTCATATGGCGATGTCGCCGATCAGGTCACTGCGCTTCGTCTCCAGGCGCTTGGGGCCGTAAATGGCTTGACCGTGTACGTGCCGCCAGCACACACTCGCCGTGGCGCGCCAACTTTGCTCGACCCGGAGGCCGGTCAAAAGCTGGATCAAGCGGAGGTCGTTTTGGGCGTCGTGGGCGCTGGTTTGACGGAGGCCTGCCGTCAGGAGCTCAACATGGGGATGGCGCTCCGCAAGAACATGATCGTCATGTCGGACCCGGTGTTCGCGCCGCAGTTGCAGCCGTGCTTTGGGTCTAATCTTGTGGTAATCGATCCCACCAATCCGGACCGGGCGGAGATCGGAATAGTCCAGCATCTCAAAGCCATCGATGCAGGGCAGAATGCAAAGAAGGCCCTCCTGGCTTTGGGAACCCTCGCGCTCGGCCTGCTGATCTTCGCCCCTGCGGATCGAAGCTGATTCGCATGCGGGAGCCCCGCTGCACCATCGACAGTTCATGTGTCATTGCGCTGGAGCATCTCGATCTCCTGCCCCAACTCAGCTTTCTCTTCTCACGAGTCTTGGTTCCAAAAGCCGTTCGACAGGATCTCTTCAAACGTCGCGGGACCAAGAACCGCCTTCGCTCTCTCTTTGATACCTATGCCTTTCTTCAACGCTGCGACGGGTACGAGAGGGGTGCCGTCGATTTTCTTCTCGCAGAGCGCGCCCGACAAGGGATGCGGGATCGCGGCGAAGTTGAGGCTGTCGTGCAGGCGTCCCAGTTCGGCGCGGCAGTGATAGTCGATGATCCCTGGTGCTGACTCATGTTTTCTCCTTTTCTCCACAAAAAGGCCCGCTTCCACTGGCGGTCTCGCCACGGCCGATTGGCCGACTTCCATATCTTCCTTTTGATAGAGAATTATCGCAGACATCGGTGTGGTTCAACACACGCCCCCTCTTCACAGCCATATTCTCCGCTCGTCCAGTGGCAGGAAAGCAATAAGTCTGGCCTGACGATACACTTCCGTTGGTGCTCGGTGCTTTGCCGGAAAAGAAGCGCAGACGCAGGTCTGGAAGCAATCCCGAGGATTCGCTGTTGAAGACGTACCCGAAGGCGGGGCGAGTCTCCCTGATAGTGGCTCAGAATTTGTCGCACAATGGAGATATGGTCACCCTCGACACTTTGCGGGCGGAACGGCGGGAGGAGATCCTCCGGCTTGCTGGGCGGCGCGGCGCACATAGCCTGCGTGTGTTCGGCTCCGTGGCCCGCGGGGAAGCCAATGAGAACAGCGACCTCGATTTGCTGGTCGCCTGGGAACCGGGCCGGAGCCTGTTGGATCATGCCGGGCTAGCTAGTCGAGGATCTCCAGGAGTTGCTCGGGATAAAAGTCCACGTCGGGACGGAGAAATCCCTGCATTGGTACGTGCGCGACCAGATCCTTCGCGAGGCGACACCACTTTGAAGGATGATCGGCTCTACCTGCACCACATGCTGGAACGCTGCCACCGCATCACACGCTTCATCGGGCCCGGCCGAGAGAAGTTCATGGCGTCAGAGGAGTTACAGGACGCCGTCATCCGGAACGTCGAGGTGATTGGCGAAGCCGCCAAGCGGGTCTCGGCCCACGCGCGCGGCCGTCTTGCCCAACTGGACTGGAAGGCCATCTGCGGCATGCGTGACGTCCTGATCCACGATTACATTGGGGTGGATCTCGACGAAGTCTGGAACGTGGCGTCCTCCCGAATACCCGAACTCCAGACGGTATTGGAGCAGTTCCTGCGCGGTGACAGTCCGGGCTCCGCGCCGGTCCCATGACATCCCCATGACACCCACGCCGGTACGCGCTGAACTGGGGATCACGGGCCGAACCAGAAGTCGTGAAATCAAACACTTAGCACGGGATGGCACTGGCCGGAATGCCGCTCAACGCCTTCGATTCCCGTTAGTGTTGTACTCAGCGTTAGTCGGTAGTCCGCAGTCCGCAGTTCGAAACGCAGCCACGATGGGCAGTCCGGATCATCTTCTAGAAATCGGCAATCGTCGCGCATTCCTTCTGCCTCCGTGCCCCCAGCGCTACGCTCGAAGTTCGAGAGTGGCAGGAGCAAACACCAAAGTTCGAAACGTGTCCACGACGGGGAGCCAGGCCCGCAGATCTCGGCTTGGCCCGCCATTTCCATTCTGTTTTGTTCTACTTCACTGGTTCGAGCGGCGCAGACTGCCTTAAGAGGGTTCCAACAAGCGAACGCCGAGCTGTCCATCCTTCAACATCACACGCTCAGGGATACCGTAGATACAACGTATCCCCCTGACACATGCGAGCGGAGTATGCTGATAATCAATGGGCGAGAGAGGCTCCATCCCGGCTGCGGAGATCAGGGTTCAGATGCAGAGGATCTTCTCCAGTTCGGTGTTCCAGAAGTCGGAGCGCATGATTCGCTTCCTCCGTTTCGTTGTCGAGCATGCGATCGAAGAGCGGCGGGAGCCCTTGAAGGAGTACCTCATTGGTAATTCGGTATTCGACAAGTCTCCGGATTTCGACCCGAAAAGCGATCCGCTGGTGCGGGTCGAGGTCCGAGAGCCCCGGCTGGCGCGTCGAATGTTCGGCAGTCTCGATCCAGGCGCCGCTGGTTGGTATCAATCTCATTGTTTTATCTCCTCCGCGTCCGAACTGTACCTATCAGATCAGCCCTGAACATGAGCTGGGCCAAAATTGCCAAACCCTTGCGCGGTACGGCGAATCTCGGACGTACAGATGGCGAACACGCTACGACGACGCCGTGCCTCGATTGCCATCTCAAGACCACGTTGAAGTCGATCCAAGGAACGCTGACGTCGCCCACTTTCACCGTGCGTCTCGATCATGCGTCTGGTCTGCTCGTCGTTCTCAATCCAACCCGAGGTGAGAAGCAGCAGGGATCGAACCGTTGCGTTGCTGGCCCCGCATGACCACAGGGGCCAGTGAAAACGAAGCTCGTCCTGGCGACGTCCAGTCACCGCACAAGTCACTATTCGACTACCAACCGGAACACTGGGAAATGCTGGCAAACTGCGGAATGCGAGCCATTCCAACGGCGCATTTACTGTAGTACCATCGTCGTTTGGGTTGACACCCATCAATGCACGACTCCGCTCGGCGTCGGGATCCCAGCGAAGGTTCATCCCAGGCTTCATCTTGCCATTGCAGTCGTCCAGCGATTCTTCGACCCATTCTCTGGTGATCTTCCCACGCGTTTCTTCAATCGCTCCGAGGAACTGTTGGTTCGCGGCGGTGAAATGGAAGGCTGTCGGCTTGGTGTTTCCTTTGCCATCACGCGCAACGTCGGTCCCGTAAGCCACGGCATAGTCGGACTGTTCCGATCGGCCAGCCAACCATTCATCAATCGCCGAATTCAGGTATTTGGAAAATTGATCAGGTGGAGCCTTCAGATCGGCGACAACCTTGATGCCACGCTTCTCCTGCTTTTCGTACTCAAGCCGCCATGGCTGAGGCCCGGCGGCGTCCTCCGCGTCTTTGGCAACGATACCTGGAATATCGTTCAGCGCAGGAGCGCACTCAATCCACGCGTGGAACGCGCCATCCTCCGTGAACCCAAGGCGCGAGAGATCGTCGTGGGCATGGAGGAGACGCAGCAAGCCCACCGAGGCCATGAATCCGAGCGGATTTGAACCATTGATACCTTTGAATACGGTGCGGGTCACGTCTGACCTCCTGCCTCGTCTTCACTCGCTCGATGATCGGCAAGCCGGAGGATTGCCTCCAGCCAACAGAGTTCGAGCCATCCGTACTTGGCGACCAATGACCAGAAGCGATCCGCAAGCCCGCTGTCCAGCCGAAAGAGTCCGTGTGCCGATGTGACCGCATCGAAGGACAACGTCCCGAAGGTCTTGCTTTCGTGCCTCCTGAGCGAGATGT
>JBGPKH010000441.1:0-7748 GCA_041485845.1 Bryobacteraceae bacterium | reverse complement strand
GGCTGCGGGCTGCCGCACAGGAGGGATTGGAATGAAACACGTTGCGCCGATCCTGATCGTCTGCGCTTCGCTCGCGCCCGCGGTGCGGTTGATGAATCCGAGTTTGCGGCCATCGCGAATCGGCTAGAGATAATCGTTCATGCGCTGCCTGTAGAGATCGTCGAGCTGGACTCGCGCCAGGCCGAACGAAAGCTGAGAGCTTCTTCGTACTTGCGCAAGGGGGGAACGCCAGGCGAAATGACAGGGGTGGTCGGGGTATGGCTGGAAGTTCAACCATCCAGAATTCCGACCAGTTGATAGCAGTTATGGTGGGGGATCCGTGGGGGCCTCGTTGGCGGTCTCGGGCTGGGCTACGGGCAGGTCGGGGGCGTGCCCCACGTCGTCAGCGGCGGGTGCGGGCGATGGAGCCGACGGGTGGGGTTCGGGAACGGGAAAGGCTTTGGGGACGTGAGAGTCCGAATCTCACGGGCCGGGCGCCGCGGTTCTCGGCGCTTCGGAACTGACGCCGAATCGATGTGCAGGATGAAGGCTTCCGTCACGTAGGCGGCTGCGCCGTAAGCCGCCGCTGGAATCGAGCTCTACGAAACCAAGGGCGTCAGCGACTCAGGTCTTGCCTACCTGGCCGGTTTACCTCGTCTGCGCGAGACTCATCTCAGCGGAGTGCCACTCTCCAACCCGACTGCCAGGAGCCGATCCAACTCGGGCTGAAGACGGGTTCGGAAGCCGCGATGTTTGGTTGACAGGAGAATGCGACGGTTCCGCGCCTCGCGGGTTGCTCATCTGGATCGGCCGCTCCGCAATCAGTCCCAGGACTGATCACATCCTGTTCCCTGGCCCGATGGAGTCGTTCAGGCTGGCGGAAGGCCGATTGACAATCGGCCCAGGTTAACAACCTGCCCCACAGGCTGGAGGACAGGCCAGGAGGCCTGTCCCGCGTAACCTTTTTCTTCTCGCGGAGTATCACGTTCAGCACCCATGAGACACCTCGCGCAGGACCTCCGCTTCGCCGTCCGCAGCTTCCGCAGGGCCCCCGTCTTCACCGCGGTCGCGATCCTCTCGCTGGCCCTGGGCATCGGCGCCAACACCGCCATCTTCACGCTCATCGATCAACTGATCCTGCGACTGCTGCCTATTCAGGACCCCGCGCGCGTCGTGATTCTCGCCGGCCGGGGCCGGCACTACGGCGGCAATAACGGCCGCAACGCCCTGGCGTATCCCATGTACCAGGACCTCCGCGACCGCAACCCGGTCTTCAGCGGCATGATGTGCCGCTACCGCCTCAGCCCCACGGTCACCATCGGGGCGCACTCCGAGGTCATCGGCGGCGAGCTGGTCTCCGGCAATTACTTCCCGTTGCTCGGCATCCGTCCCGCCATCGGCCGTCTCTTCACCGCCGGTGACGACCTGCACGCCGGCGAGCATCCCTACGCCGTGCTGAGTTACGCCTTCTGGCAGGCGCGATTCGCCGGCGATCCGCAAATTCCCGGCCAGACCATCCGCGTCAACAACTACCCCGTCACCATCGTGGGCGTTTCACAACGCGGCTTCGACGGACTCGAACCCGGACTGCCGGCTGGCATCTTCGTTCCCATGGCCATGGCCGCGGCCGTGCGGCCCGGCTTCACGGAGATGTTCGACCGCCGCCAGCGTTGGGTCAACGTGTACGGCCGCCTCAAGCCGGGCGTCGGCATGGAACAAGCCAAAGCCGGCCTGCAACCGCTGTTCCACCAGATCATCGAAATGGAAGTCCGGCAACCGGCCTTTCGCAATGCCACCTCCTACGACAAGGAGCAGTTCCTGCGCATGTGGCTCAACGTGATGCCGGGCTCGCAAGGCAACACCAATCTGCGACGCCAGTACCAGACCCCGCTGCTGGTGTTGATGGCGGTGGTCGGACTCGTGCTGCTCATCGCGTGCGCCAACATGGCCGGCCTGCTGACGGCGCGCGCCGCGGCCCGCCAGAAAGAGATCGCCATCCGCCTGGCTATGGGCTCCAGCCGCGGCCTCATGATTCAGCAACTGCTCACCGAAAGCGTGCTGCTCGCGGCCGCCGGCGGCGCTGCCGGAATCGGCCTCGCCATGGTGATGGCGAAGGGACTGCTGGGCTTCCTTCCCACCGCGCTGACCGGCTACAACATCCGGAGCACGCCCGATCTCCCGATGCTGGCCTTCACCTCCGGGCTCGCGCTCGTCACCGGAATCGCCTTCGGCCTGGCGCCCGCGCTGCAATCCACGCGTCCGGACATCGCACCGACCTTGAAGGACCAGGCCGGCAACATCATGGGCGGCGCGCAAGTCGGCTTCCGCAAGGCTCTGGTGGCCTCGCAGGTTGCTCTTTCGCTGCTGCTCTTAATTGGCGCCGGCCTCTTCATCCGGAGTCTCGCCAATCTGCGCTCCATCGACCCCGGATTTCAGACCGCCAACCTGATCCAGTTCGCGGTGTCGCCGCGCTCCATCGGCTACACTTCAGCCCAAACCCAAGAGTTCTACAAACGCCTGCGGCAGCGCCTCGAGACCCTGCCCGGAGTGCGCGCCGCGGGCCTGTCGCAGATGACCGCGCTCAACGGCAACGAGTGGGACAACAGCGTCACCATCGAGGGCTACCAGCCCAAGCGCGGGGAAGACATCGATCCCCACCGCAACGACGTGACGGGCGGCTATTTCGATGCCGTGGGCATGCACATCCTCGCGGGCCGCGATTTCAGCGTCAGGGACGATTTGGGCGCTCCGCCGGTCGCCATCGTGAACGCCCGCTTCGCCCGGCGCTATTTCGCCGATGGCGCGGCGGTGGGCCATCGCATCGGCTTCGGCTCCGATCCCGGCACGCCCACCAATATCGAGATCGTCGGCGTGGTCAACGACACGCGCTACGAAAGCCTGCGCGACGAAATTCCCCTCGAAGTCTACACCTGCTCCGCCCAAAGGTCATTCATCGACCAGAGGACTGCCTACGTGCGCACGCTCCACGATCCCGAGAGCGCGTTCGCCGCCATCCGCGCCACGGTTCACGAACTGGATGCCAATCTGCCGATCCTCAACCTGAAGACCGTGGACCGCCAACTGGACGAGTCGCTGATCAACGAGCGCCTGATTGCCACGCTCTCGAGCGTCTTCGGCGCACTGGCCACGGCGCTGGCGATTCTCGGCTTGTACGGCGTCATGAGCTACATGGTGACGCGCCGCTCCCGGGAAATCGGCATTCGCATGGCGCTCGGCGCCGGATCGCGCAGCGTGCTCTGGCTGGTGATGCAGGAGGTGCTCGTTCTGGTAGTGGCCGGCATCGTGGTGGGCCTGCCGGCCGCCTACGGCCTCACGCGCGTCGTCCAATCGCAGCTCTACGAGATCGCCGGGAGCACCGACCTCGTGACCATGGGGTTATCCAGCCTGCTGCTGGCAGGCGTCGCTCTCTTCGCCGGCTTCGTCCCCGCGCGCCGTGCGGCGTCGTACGACCCCGTGCGCGTTTTGCGCTACGAGTAGACACTGCGGGTCGCCGGCATATCAGGTTTTGGCTCGAATTAAACGGGCCCCGTATTCGCCCAGTTCTTGCGCTTACCGGAAATTCTCCACCAACACCAAATCGTCCACCGAGGAATCGAGCTGTGTGTACAACAGCCATTTTTCATCGGGCGAAACGCTGATGTGCAGAGACAAGGGCTTATCAAAGTGCCCCAGCTCCACCGTCTTGCCGTCCGCGAAGCGGTACAGCTTCAACGCCACTGTCCTGGACCGAGGGTCGGGCGCGCCGGCGAAATAGATGCCGGAGCCTGTAACGCAAAACGTAAAAGCGTTGTAGATGCTTCCGGCATCCACCACCGCTGTCTCCTCGCCGCCGTCCGCCGGCACTTTCCAGATGGCGCCGCTTGCCTTGCTGTAATAGATCCATTTGCCATCGGACGACGCCATGGACGCGTATGCGCCCTTGCGCGTGATCTGCACGACATCCCCGGCGTCGGCCGGCATGCGATAGAGTTGCCGCTCGCCCGAGCGCGTGGAAGCAAAGTAAATCCAGCGGCCGTCGGCGGAATAGCACGGGACATGGTCCTCCGCGGGGTGATCGGTCAGCCGCTTGGGCGGCCCTCCCTCCGCTGGGATGGAATAAACATCGGCCAGACCCTCCGGGCGCGCATCGAACACGATCGTGCGGCCATCCGGCGACCATTGCGGACTGCCGGCCACCCCCTCCGTGAATTTCGTCAACGCCACCGGGTTCGAGCCGACGGCATCGGCCACCCAGATCTGCCGCACGCCGCCGCGGTTGGAAGTGAAGGCAATGCGCTTTCCATCGGGTGAATACGCCGGTGAAGCCTCAAAGCGTGTCGAAGACAGGAACTTGCCCGCGCCTCCGGCGGAGTTGCCGGGCCCGGAGGGCACCCCCGGGAGCGGCATCCGCCATATGTTGTAGTCCTGGAACGACCGGCTATAGACGAGCCTGTGCCCTTTGGGCGCAATGGCCAGAGCCACCGCGTAATCGCCGATTCCTTCCACCCGCGCGGGCGCGCCGCCCGAGGCCCGGACACGGTAAACAGCCAGAGAGCTGGTGGCTTCGCCGGCAACATAGACGATCTCTTCGCCATCCGTAGTCCACACTGGCGAGTACTTGTTCCGGTGATCGCTGGTGAGCCGCCGCGGGACACCGGCGGTGTTGCCGTCCCGCAAATCGGCCACAAAGAGGTCTTGATTCCAGGTAGAGAATGAGCGGACGAAAACCAATTTCCGGCCGTCCGGAGAAACGGAAGGGCTCCCGTCCCCATTGGCTCCGTCCGGAGGGTCCGTCAACCGGTGCTTTTCGCCACCGCCCGAGAGGTCCACGAACAGAGCGCGGGTTTGGAGCGACACACTGGCGCAGAAATAGAGCCACTTCCCGCCGGGGGCCCAGGCCGGGCGGCTCAAGCTCCAGGCTTCGTCAAGTCTCCGCTCGGGCCCGCCCAGCGCCGGAATGACGATCAGGTCGCCGGTAAACTGCCCTGGGATAGACCGCACAAATGCGATCGTCTGGCCATCGGGCGACCAGGCCGGATTCCGGGCCGCGGCGCCGGGCGTATTCGTCAGCTTCAGCGGCGTCCCTTGGCCGGCCAGGCTGAGGTAGAGCTGCGGCGGGGTCCTCTCCCGCCCGCCATCCCAGACAAAGGCGAACTGGCTTCCGTCCGGTGAGAGTGTTGGCTCCCCCTGAAAGCCGTTGTAGGAAGTGAGCGGAACCTCTTTCAGCGGCGCTTGCGTTTCCCGGAAGCGGGGCAGCAGAAAGAACAGGGCCGCGCATAACGCCAGCACCGCCGCTGGGACCGCCATCCAACGCCAGTGGTTGGCGGGCCTTCTGGCCGCCGGAGCCATGCTCATAGACGCGCCGGATTCCGTCTCTTCCTTCAATTCCTCCAGCGCGATCTTGATCTCCGCCATGCTCTGGCTGCGCCGCGCCAGGTCTTTGCGCAGGCAGCGGGTGACGATCCGCTCCAGCTCCTTGGGCAGTCCGGGAGCGATTTCGCCGAGCGGCGCCGGCTCCCGATTCAGGAGCGCCACCATGGTGGCCATGCGGGTCGCGGCGCGAAAGGCCCGCTTGCCGCTCAGCATCTCGTAGAGCACCAGGCCGAAGGAAAATATATCCGACCGTGCATCGATTTTTTTGCCTTCCGCCTGCTCGGGCGACATGTACGCCGCGCTGCCGACGACTGTGCCGTCTTCCGTCAGCGCGTGCTCGGTGCGCGTGGCGTCGTCCTCCGACACCCCCGATTCATCCGTGAGTTTAGCCAGACCGAAATCGAGGACCTTCACCAATCCGCTCTCCGTGACCATCACGTTGGCCGGCTTGAGATCGCGGTGCACGATGCCGGCGGAATGCGCGGCGGCCAGGGCGCCGGCGATCTGGACAGCGTATTTCAGCGTCTCGGGAATCTTGGGCCGGCGTCTGGCCAGCAGATCCTCGAGCGTCCGGCCCGGCACCAGCTCCATGGCGATGTAATCCACGCCGTCGGCCGCGCTGATGTCGTAGATGGTGATGATGTTGGGATGGTTCAGCGCCGAAGCCGCCTTGGCTTCCTGAATGAAACGCTGCTTGCGCGCGGGGTTCGCGACCTTCTCCGGCGGCAGAATCTTGAGCGCGATGTGCCGGTCCAGGTGGCGGTCGATCGCTTCATAAACTACGCCCATGCCGCCTTCGCCCAGCTTGCCGGTGATCTCGAAGTGCGCTACCTGTTTACCCGTCATTGGTTACCTCGGCCGCGGGCCGCTTCCGCGGGCAAGACGTCCAGCGCCTCCTCGCGCCCAGTGGCGCGATCGCCTAGCGCACCTGCGGCGATGAGCGTGAGGACCTGGCACGAAACCGGCTCGTGCCGAATGCCACTGGCGCATAGTTTCGATGATTTTACTACATCAGGATACCCAAGTCCTGGGAAAGGCCCCGCCGCGCGGTGGACAAGCCGATCTCCGGCTTGATCCGCGATTTGAAACAGCGTGGGCTGCTGGAATCCACGCTGGTGGTGATGGGGAGCGAGTTCGGCCGGAGTCCGTGGTCGCAGAACACCACGGGCCGCGATCATAAACCGAAAGGGTAACACGGTGCTGCTGTCGCGAACGCCGCATCAAGCGCTCGCCGCTCGAAGACGTCGCCGGCATGCTGGTCCGTTTCCTCGCGGCCGACAATCTCGATCAAGATATCGTCGCGGGCATTCCTCGCCGCACAGTTTTCGCTAAACCCTTTCGATTCAGTAAACTCGCCGCAAAGTCACTCGCGGTTTTCTTTTTGAGGGCTCTGTGACCTACCGCTTGATCGATTTCAGCACCGCGCCTGCGTCTTCGTCTTCCAGGCAGGGCGTGGTCTCCATCGGCAGCAGGTCCGACCAGATCGCCACCCATTCGTACAAGGCCTTCGCATTGGCCGTCTCGACCACCGCGAATCCTCGCCCGCTCATTCCGTGCCAGCGCCCCACCAGCTTGACGCCCGCCGGCGGCATGCCGCCCGTTTCCAGAAAACGCCCCACCGCGGTGTGGAACGTCGCGTGAGGCAAACTCCAGCTAACGATATATTTCATAGGGAATCTCCGTTCGGACGAGTATACAGGAAGGTGGGTATGTGCTTGACTCAGGTAATGGCTCTGGCGAACGCTTTGTAGGGCGGACCCCCCTGGTCCGCGGCGGACGCCCCCGTCCGCTGCCGCAAGCGGACGCAGGGGACCGCCTGCGAGGGCGAGGGCCCACCCACGAAGGTCGGCCAACGGCACCAACCTGAGTCAAGCGGATACCCAGCTACAGGAATTCCTCGCCGCCAGGGAACCAATCCGGCGCGTCTGCGTTGGTAGAATTGATGAAGGTTCCTATTATGGACCGTCCTGCCACTACCACCCCCGCCACCGCCCGCGAAATCATCCTGGAAATCGTCCGCAACCTGCGCGAGGGCCTCGAGCCGCTGCACTATTCCACCCTGGCGCCGGCGATCTACCACGTCTACCTCCACGCCGGCGACATGGAGCGGCTGCGCGGCATCGTGCCACGAATCGTCGAGGAGGCGACGCGCGCGCTCGATGCGGAGATCGAATCGCTCAACCGCGCGTACATCGCCGAACGGCTCAAGATTGCGCGCCGCGCCGATCCCAAGATCACCCGGCCCGACGGTGGATGGCGCATCGCGATCCTCGAAAACACGGATGACGACGTGCTGCCCGGCGACATCGCCATCTATTCGGAACTGGCACTACCCGCCAAGCAGGACTTCGGCGCCGGCTCCATGACCAAGCGGATTGCCACGCGCCGCATGGGGG
>JBGPKH010000440.1:0-7763 GCA_041485845.1 Bryobacteraceae bacterium | reverse complement strand
CATGCGGTGATCGGACTGTTCTGGTTCCTGCTCAAGGTCTCCTCGATCATCTACCTGATGATCTGGTTCCGCGGCACGTTCCCGCGGTTCCGCTACGATCAGCTCATGGACATCGGGTGGAAGGTGGCGATCCCCGTGGGCATGGCCGCCGTGCTCGTCAACGCGGTGCTGGGGATGGTGCGCCACCCGTTGTAGCGCGCGACCCCGCCAATCGAGATACCATGCGCTCATGACGCGAAGAGATCTCCTGGCCATGGGCGTCATGCCCCTCGAGCCCCGCGCCGTCGCGGCGGCCGCGCGCCCAACCGAAATTTCCATCGAGGGCGACCGCTTCCGCATCGACGGCCAGCCAACCTACGCCGGCCGGTCGTACCAGGGAATGCGCATCGAAGGCCTGCTGATGAACTCCCGCATGATCCAGGGGATTTTTGACGACCTGAACCAGCAGACCCGCGCCAAGTGGGCCTACCCGGATACGGGCAGGTGGGATCCGCAGCGAAACACCCGCGAGTTCGTGGCGGCCATGCCGGAGTGGCGCCGCCACGGATTGCTCAGCTTTACCATCAATCTCCAGGGCGGGAGCCCCGAAGGCTATTCCAGGGCGCAGCCTTGGAACAACAGCGCCATCGCCCCCGATGGCTCGCTGCGGCCGGACTACATGCGGCGGCTGGAATCCATACTGGACCGTGCCGGCCAACTGGGCATGGCGCCCATCCTCGGCCTGTTCTATTTCGGTCAGGACCAGCGGGTGAACGGCGAGACGGCGGTGAAACGCGCCGTGCGCAACGCCGTGAACTGGGTCCTGGACCGCGGCTACCGCAACGTCCTGCTGGAGATCGACAACGAGTGCGATGTGGCGGCATACGACCATGAGATTCTCCAGCCGGCCCGCGTTCACGAGTTGATCGAAATGGCGAAGGGCATCCGGCGGGGAGGACGCCGCTTGCTGGTCGGTACCAGCTTCGGGGGAGGCGCGGTTCCGTCGCCGAACGTGGTCGGGAGCTCCGATTTTCTGCTGATGCACGGCAACGGCGTGAAAGACCCCGCGCGGATCGCCCAGATGATAGCCCAGGCGCGTAGAGTGGAGGGCTACCGGCCCATGCCGGTGCTCTTCAACGAAGACGACCATTTCGACTTCGACCGCCCCGCCAACAACATGCTCGCGGCCCTGGGCGGCTACGCGTCGTGGGGCTATTTCGATCCCGGCACGAGCGATTACGCCGACGGGTACCAGTGCCCGCCGGTGAACTGGGGCATCAACACCCCACGCAAGCAGGCTTTTTTTGGCCTCGTCAAAGAGGTAACCGGCTCCTGATTGTGGGGCAGGTGCGGGCGGGTTGTCAACCCGCCCAGGACCCGCTTTTCCAGCGGGTCCAGCCGGCCGGAAGGGCGGGGCGCCCTCCGGGCCCGGCGCAGATTGACCGCCACCAGCAAGCAACGGCGTGCCGCGACCGCCGCGGAACCGCTCGATCTCACTTCCGCGCAGCCGGCTTGGCCCGCTGCTTTGCGTCGGCGATCGCCGACACCGAACGGTAGAAGTCCTTCAACTTGCGCACGCACCGCGCATCCCCGACCACCACCGATACCTCACGGCGGAAGTCCAGGCTCAGGGCCGACAGGGACATGCTGCCGAATGCCGCCGTGTGCCCATCCACCAGCATCAGTTTTCCGTGCGACAGCAGGTTGCCCAGTTGACCGGATCCCAATACCTCCACCTCCACCCCCTGTGCCTTTCTCGACTTGAGCAGCGTGAGCGTCGCCGGATCGCTGAGCTTGTGGTCGATGATGTGGATGCTGTGTCGCGCCCGGCTGATGAGTTCGGTGAACTGGGCGCGAGCCCGGTCGGGGCCCACGATCAGCCTGTCGGATATTCCGGCCGGAAACGACGAGTGCGGCGCCTGCCAGTCGGCCTCGAACAGCTCCTGAAGGCCCGAGACCACTCCCGGATCTTGCGTGATGAGGATGAAATCGCTGGTGGTGGAAAAGCACTTCTCGGTCATGTTGAGCGATGCAACCAGGGCAGGGCCGTCGTCCGCCACTAGATACTTAGCATGGTATTTCACCACGGCGTCCGAGTAGGGATGCACCTGCGCTCCCATGCTCTCCAGGTAGGCGCCCAGCTCCTTCAATCGCTTCTCCCAGCCATGCGCACGCGGCGTCAGCAGCAGGCGCACATCCACATGGCGTTGCAGCGCCTCCCCGATCGCGTCCAAAACCGGAAAATCGGTGCACCGGAACAACGAGATGAGCAACCGCTTGCGGGCGGAACGAATCACCTCCAGCACGGCTTCGCGCCGCTCCTCGATGGCCAGAACGACGCGGTCCTCCGGAATTCCCCTCCCTCCATTCCCCGGTGATTTGCGATTCGACATATGCCAGCCGCCGCAGTATATCACGCCACGGATCGAGACAAAATCGAGATAAATAGGTGTAATAGGTGTGAAACCTCTGTGCTTTAGGGTATATTCCTTGAATAGACCCAGATGAACGAATCGCTTCGGACCGACAAGAAGAGTCTGCACGAGCTCCTCAAGCGCCAGGAGAAGAGGCGTGGCTTTCTGGTGGCCTTCGAGGGGCCTGACGGTTCGGGAAAGACCACCCAGCGCAAGCTTTTCAAGACCTGGCTGCGCAGCGTGGGCCACGAGGTGGTGACCTACAAGTGGAACTCATCGCCCCTCGTCGAGCCCATCCTAAAGGCGCGGAAACTGGCGCACTCGCTGAGTCCGGAGGAGTACTGCATCCTCAGCGCGGCGGCCTTCCGGCACCAGTTGGAAACCGAAGTGCTCCCCGCCCTGTGGGACGGCAAGGTGGTGGTGGCCGACCGCTTCCTCTTCACCGCCCTGGCCCGGGATACTGCGCGCGGGCTCGACCTCCCCTGGGTCATGAACGCCTACGATCCGCTGTTCTGGCCCGATCTGGTATTCTACTTTGCGCTGCCGCCGGAGGTTTCCTCCCAACGGATCATGGCCAACAAGAAGCCCAGCTTCTACGAGGCCGGCCAGGACGTGACCAACATCGCGGATCCCCTCAAGAGTCACCGTCAGTTCGTCGGCCGCATCATTCAGGAATACGAAGCTCTGGCAAAAATCTTCCAGTTCCTCAAAGTGGACGCCCGGCAGTCCATCTACGAGCAGCATCGGGCCATCCGCCAGATGTTCATGGTGGGTCACCGCAGGGCCTGGGCCGAGTGGAACACCGAGGCGGTGGTCTCCTGGTTGGACAGCAGGGCGAGAACTCCGAATGTCGAAATCGTCGAAGAAAAACGGCAAACCCGATAAAGAGAAGACTAAAGAATCCGGCGGACGGATGATCGCGCTGGAAGGCACTCGCGGCAAGGATCTGTACGAGGCCGCCCAGCGCCTGGAGCGCCTCGGCGGAGATGGCGACGATGCGGCCGGTTTCAGCCGGTGGGACGCATCCAACACTTTCTACGAGCTGAGCATGGGAAAGGCCAGGAAGCTCATGGCGACTCCCCGCACCCTGGTGCTGCTGTACGTCTCGGATCTGCTGTTTCGTCTGCGCTGGGAGATCAAACCGGCGCTGGCGGAAGGCCGCACCGTGATTGTGGCGCCCTATGTGGAAACCGCCATCGGATTCGGCCTCGCCGCCGGCCTGCCCAAAGACTGGCTCCGCGAGCTGTTCAGTTTTGTCCCCAAGCCCGCGGCCGTCTACCGGCTGAAAGAGAAGGCCAAAAGCGGGAACAAGCGCGAGAAGGCGGCCGACGGCTTCATCGAGTTCTGTGCCGACAGCCTGGCGGCGACTTCTCCCGATTGGAGTCCCGCGGCGTTGCGCGCCGACATCCTCGAGTACTTCGATGAGCTGGAAGAGAAGGACGAGATCCGCCGCCTGGGCAAAAAGTCGCCCAAGGGCCTCGGCAAAGGCAAAGGGACGTAGTCCGTGGGCCATCCGCCCCGCGACTAAGGCGCCCCGCACAAATCACTTGATTGTTTAGCAGCCCTGGGGACACGCTGCCGAACCGAAGGCGCGTTGTTGGGCAGCCTGGGTTCCAGCGAGAGCAAGATTATCGCGGTCAACTGGCTTGCGGCGCACGCCGCCGGAGGAAGATATGTTGGCACGCCTTTCTACGCGGCCACATGTACAGCAACCGTCTCAGGGGTTTCCAGGAACTCGAAACCCAGAAACGCGAAACCCTCTTCCACCGGGGGAGGTGGCACTCTTGCCGCGGGGCAAGAGGACGCCTGGGCTTGGCGCTGTAAGCGCCTAAACCTAAAGCTTTCTTGATTTCCGCCGATTGCTGGGGTGTAAGCGCTATGGAAGCCAAACGACCGCCGACAATCGGCTCCTTGCCCGCCCCCGAAAAGGCGGACGAGCGAAGCGGGACCGGCAGTCTGTTCCGGCTGGGTGCGAATCTCCAGCGTGAAGAATGGGAACGCCTGCTGGTCGGCGAAAGCGCGGAGATGCGTCAGGTTAGCCACATCATTCGAATGGTGGGCGCTCGCCGTTCGACGGTCCTGATCACCGGAGAAACCGGCACGGGGAAGGAGATGGCGGCACGAGCACTGCACCTGGCCGGTCCGCGCCGCCGGGCGCTGCTGGTGGCCGTAAACTGCAGTGCGCTCCCGGAAAACCTGTTGGAAGCCGAGTGGTTCGGCCATGTCAAGGGCGCCTTCACCGGCGCTTTCCAGAACCGGATCGGCCGGTTCGAACAGGCCCAGGGAGGAACCTTGTTTCTCGATGAAATCGGAGATTTACCCCTGGATCTCCAGGCCAAGCTCCTGCGCGTGCTCCAGGAGCGCGAGTTCCAGCGGCTGGGCAGCTCGGAGACCATCCGACTGGATATTCGCGTAGTGGCGGCAACCAATTGCGACCTGCAGCGGAGAATCGAGCAGAGCCGCTTCCGGGAGGACCTTTTTTACCGGCTCAATGTGGTTCCCATTCACATGCCATCCCTGCGACAGCGGCGCGACGACATCCCCGCGCTGGCCTTGCATTTTGTGGAAAAGGTCTGCCGGCTCGAAGATATTCCGCCCAAGTCGCTTTGGCCCGCAGCCATCGAGCGATTGTGCGGCTACTCCTGGCCGGGGAATGTCCGGCAACTGGAGAATGCCGTGGAGATGGCGGTGGCGCTGAGCGGCGACCGGATTGTTCTCATTGCGGAAGACTTCCCGCTAGCCGCGCCGGCGCCGGCCGGAACGCCGATCTTTACCGGCGCGCCGGTGGTCGCGGTGCCGGATGACGGCCTGGATTACGAGCGGACCGTCGCGCTCATCGAACGCAGCATCCTCGAGCAGGCGCTCCACAAGACCGGCGGCAACAAGAAGGCGGCCGCGGAGATGCTGCGTCTCAAGCGCACCACACTCTCCGCCAAAATGCGCAGCCTGGATGCGGCGGTATGCAACTGATCACCACAAATAGTCTTTGGCGATGTCCCGCTTGTCGTAGCCGTCCAGCACGTGGACGACACGTATCTTTTTCAGCGAAACCGGGGAGATCTGGCCGATCGGGACATAGATGATCGTGCGGCCCACGCGCGACGCGATGGTTTTGAAAATCGTGCGCGGGGGTTTGGCGGCGACATAGACGACATGCCGCTGGATGGAATAGTCGATGCCGGCCAGGAGCAGGCGTTCCGACTTCGATTCGGCAAACTCATAGTCCGCATCCTGCCACACATCGTACATCCGGCGCGGGGGAAGGCTCATCAGGAATCCACCGTATTCGGCCCGCCCAATGCCCGGCCCCACCAGGTGGTCGAACGGAAAGGTGGAATAGAAGGCCATGTCGGATTCGTTCTGGTTCTCGCCCAGCCATGTGGTCATATACGAGTAGCGGTTGTCGCGGTCCTCGTCGAAGATGACCACAACCGAGCCGACTTCGCCCTGGATTTTCTGAAACTGGCGCACGTAGATGCGCCTTGCGTACCAATTGCGGATGGTCTCCCGCATGTCGATGCCGTCGAGTATGGAAGTGGTAAACGGCTCGACGCGCACGCGCTCTTCGGACAGGATGCTCTTGCCTTTTTTCTTCAGGTACCGGCCATAGTCCTCGACCACCAGGTCTTCGGGCGGGTAGGAGCAGATGCCGGCGCCGTTCACCTGGCTGGCCCACTCTCCGGCAAACTTCTCCTTCTTGCGCGGCTTCAGGCCGAAGGGGCGAAGCCTTCGCTTGGTGCTCGGCAGCCGGCGGCGCAGGCGGATGCGGCGGGTGTCCAGCCACACCTCTTCGCCCGAGATGCGCACGGTCATCAGGTTGGTGGCTGTCTGCTGGGGCGAATAACGCGACGCGGCCTCCCAGACGTCCCAGGCATAATTGTCGTCGGCCACGCCGCGGGCGGCGACGGTGAGATCGAAAATGCCCGCCGAAAGCTGCTGCCCGGCGAGCGCCAGGTTGCGCGTGTAGCGCGCCAGCAGGCGCCGCTGCCAGTGGGCGATGCGTTCACCGGTCGAGACCTCATACTCCTTCTCGGCCTCGCGGAACACCGCCAGTTGGGCGTGCCGCCGATCGATGAGGGCCATATCCGTCAGGAGTGGACGGAACGTCTCGTAGCGCCATTGCAGGGCCGGGTACTCAACGGTGATTTCGCCCAGGGAGTCGGGATGCGGGTTGAAGAGCTCCACGCCTTCGCGGTGCGTGCGCGCGAGGGGCTGCGCTTGCGGCTCCTGCATGGCGTCCAGCACGGCGTCGAGCAGGTTGAGCGACAGCACCACCAGAACATTGGCCTGAGGATTGGCGCCTTGCAGCTTCCAGGCGATGCCCGCGGCGTGCCGTGAAATCTCCTCCGACCGCGCCTGCGGGTAGACCCGGTACGCCTCGACGTACCGCGCCAGGCCGATGTGGCGAATGGCACAGGTGTCCGGGTAGGAATCCTTGAGGTGCGGGCGCTCGGCGGCGTCGGGATCGGCGAACACGATTTCCGCTCCGATCTCGAGGCCCGTGCGGATGGCTTCTGTAAAGGGGTCGGCCGGTTCGATCGGGACATAGACCGCCTGGTCCTCGCCGGCGGACTCGTCGGGGTAGAAGATGAGAGACATTTCCGGCAGGCGCGCTACCGCGCGCGTCCAGGCCGGCTGCAAAGTGGACGGCAATTCGAGCGCAATCACCTGCGGCCCGTCGCGCAGAATCGCCCGCCGCACTTCGATGGCGAATTCCAGGCGTCCCGGCGCCACCGGGAAGTAGGTGAAGCGGCCCCGTTTCAGACTTGCGAAATCGGGAAGCGGACCGGGGTCCGGAAACGGCCCGGGGTCAGGAAGCGGGCCGGTTTCTCCGGGCATAGCGCAAGGCCTCCTCCCCCAGTGTTTGCACGATGGCGATTTCCAGGGCCTCCGTCTCGTGGCTCCTCTGCATGGCCAGACTTTTCAGCTTGATGGCGAAACGGGCCACGTTGATGCCGTCCCGCACTGTGTAGCGCTCGTCGGCGGCGTGCGCCATCTGCAGGAAATCCGTCACGTAGTTCAGGATCCGCTCTTCGGCGAAGGGCAGGTTTTCCTGGAGGATGTGATACTCCTCGTCGCGCTCGGGGAAATCGATGAAGATCTGGGGCTGCAGACGGGAGTGAATGTACTCGGGCAACTCGAACGTGGAAGCGTCGTCATTCATGGTGGCTACCATCCGGAAATGGGGATGGGCCTTGATCTTGATGCCGGTGACGATGGATTCCACGTAGCGCCGGTTATCGAGCAGCGGCGCCAGGCTGGCCCAGCTCTTCTCGCTCATGCGGTTGCCCTCGTCGACGATGGCGATGCCGCCGCGGATCATGGCCGTAACCAGGGGAGAGGCCACGTAGCGAAGGCTGCCCTCCCCTT
>JBGPKH010000439.1:0-7774 GCA_041485845.1 Bryobacteraceae bacterium | reverse complement strand
TGTAGAGGTCTGTGATTGGAGCGAAACCCTTGTTTAACAGGCCTCCGGAAGCCCGGCGTCGGTGCTGTACCCCATCAGATTCGCGAAAGTCGGGCTAGGATACAGCGAAGAATCAAAGTGAAATGGTCCAAGAAAGTCACGGGAAGCGGGCTCATTTGTAATTGACGGCCTCGTACTGAAACAGCTCGTAAACCAGGAATCCCACCGCGAGTCCGGAGGCCGTGAACCGGGTGGGCAGCGACACATTGCCAACCCATACGACGCCGTTGTACCCGTTCGGGCCGGGGCTGGCTGGCAGGGTTGAAAATATAAATGAAGGGATCGTGAAGGTCCCCGCATTCGCTCGCTCTGTGCACACGTACGCGCCGAAGGCTTGCGCACCGCGGGTATCCGTCGAGAATCCGGCAATCACGATGAATTCCTTGGCCGGATCCGCTCCGGTCCAGTTGACCGTCAGACTCTTTGTACGATCGACCGTGCCGACCTGGTCCGCATTGGTCCACGTCACGGTGGCGGGCACGTTGAGTGTCGCCCGGAACCCTCCCACGTTGGGGCCGCCCGCGCCGTTGTCGAATGTGTAGGTCCCTGGATCGAGGAACGGCGGGCCCAAGTTCTGAATTCCCAAGAGCCCGAGAGGATCGTTGCCCCCCAGATCTCCGGAATACGCGCCGGGACCATTGGTAAGCTGCTTGGTTCCATGAGGGCCGGTGACATTCACCGCCGGGCCGGCATCCAGGCCGTCAGGGTTCGTTGGATCGGAGGAGAGAAAGGGGAAGACGTTACACGAGCCGAACGGCGCCAGACCGCTGAACCCTCGCAGTTCAACTCCCACAAAACCTTGCGCGGCTTCGGCGGCCACGGGCTGGAAGCGGTAGAATCCCGCCGCGCCCGCGTCGCCGGTCGCGACCTGTACCTGGGTCGAGTTGGGCATTCGCAGATTAATCACGCCGCGGAAGAGCTCCACGGAGCCCACTCGCAAGTCGCTCCCCTGGCTGAGTGTCTGGAGGTCCGCGGTTGAAAACCCGTGCGGGCCCGAACAGATCCGGCCGTTGGAGGCGATGGAGATCGTCGTAAAATTACTCAGCACGCCGCCGGCTCTGACGGCCAGAGGGACGAAGCATCCTTGGATACCTGGAGGAACTTCAAAATTGATCTGATCGACGCCGGCACAGCAACCCGAACGGCCCCGGTAGAGCACACGCGCCGGCTGATTCCCAACCAGCACATCGACGGCGCCGCCCAGATCGCCGGGCAACGGGCCGGCAGCCTCATTGCCAGTCACCGGACCCAGCCCAGTGCCCCACAGAACCGCCACTTCGCCGGGATGCACCGCGGCGGTGTGCCCGTTCAGGGCATACCCCGCCGAACCGTTCTGGACGATCGCCGGTCCACTGCCCGCCGAGTTTCTGGTGAACAGGCCCAGGCGAGTGTTCTCTACGTGTATGGGCACCGCGGCGCTATCGAAGCCCTGGTAGTTCACGATCAGGGCGCCGCTGCCGGCAGGTGTTCGACGAAGGCAGGATCGCGGTCAACTGCTGCTGCGATGCGTATACCATGAAGGCCTTCACGGTGGTTCCGTTGACCGTCACCCGGATGGAAGTTCCTTCCAGCGTTACGGGCAGGGGATAGGACGCAGTAGCCCCGCCCTGCGTGTTGGTGCCGAGGTCGAGTCCAAAAACGACAAACATCGCGCCGCGGGCTATTCCCGAACTGGGCATGAGATCCCTGGCATAACTGGCCGCGTTCAAGACTCCTCCGACAGCGATCTCCGGTTGACCACAGGCCGGGACAGCCAGTGCTCCGGCAGCCAGCAGCAGGGTCAAAGCTCTGGGCGTGTTTGCATTCGTCGTAAGCCTCATCACTCTCCTCCTTGAACGCACGGCCGGCATCCGGATCGGCCTATGGGTTGAAGCGCAGCGACCTGATCATCTCGAGAAACGCGCCCTGCACGCTGTCGAAGCTCGACATGGGTGTGGTCAGCAACATGTAGAACAGCCCTTCCGGACTCCAATCGTCAGTACCGCGTCCATTTCATCTCCCCCGAAAGGCGAGGCGTTTTGTAGCACCGTGAGCCGTCCTGGCCCGCCAGACGTAGTCATCGTCCGCACCTCGACCACCTGCATGTGGGGGTTGTTGGTGCGCAGGTGATGGATCAGGTCTTCGGTGGCGGCCTTCAGGGTCGTCCCGCCCTCCTCGGGTGCGAAGTAGCTGAGGAGCGCCCCGTAGCCGACCTGCGTGGCGCCGTTTGCCGCTTTCACCAGACCGTTCGGGGGCGCCACCGTGATCGATCCGGAATCGCTGTCCCCGTAAGCCTGCCAGTTGTCCGGATACGCTACGGTTAAGTACCGCCCGCGAGACGGGCGCATGGTAGCGGAGGGGGCGGCGGCCGGCGCCGCGCTCGCGCGAAACGCCCCTCTCTTGGTAGGCGCCGGCACGGATCTCAGCTCAGCTTTCATGGAATCGAACTGGCCGGTCTGGTATCCGTAGTTCTGCCGCGGGAACGTACGGATCTCGGCTTCGATGGCTTCGTCGCGATTGCCGGGATTGGGATGATCGGAGAAAAACTGCGGCCCGCGTGCGTCGCCTCCAGCTCCGAGCTTAGCGAAGAATCGTGCCAGTTCCGCGGGATCGTAACCCGCCTCGGCCATGATGTCGGCGCCCAGGCTGTCCGCCTGGCTTTCATCCGCACGCGAAAACTTCAGCAGAACGGAGTTCACACTGAAATTGATTCCCGCCTGGGCGAGTTGAGCGAGTAACGGCTCCTTGGCCGCATAATGCTGCGCCAGCAACGCCGGAAGCTGCAAGCAGATTGGCCTTGGATGCCTGGTTGGTCCCGTGCCGCAAAATGACATGAGACATCTCGTGCCCCATCACGCCGGCAAGCTGACCTTCGTTCTCAACAGAGCGCAGCAGGCCGGTGAACACGAACATCGGACCGCCTGGAAGCGCGAATGCGTTCACCTCGGACTCGTTGAGCACGGTAAAGGTGAACGTGAAGCCCCTGTCCCGCGCTGGCCGCGTCGCCGCCAGTCTCAGGCCAATCTTTTGGAAGTAGTTCTGCAGAAGCTCGTCGTTCACCACCTGATGCTGTTGCATCGCCTCCTGGGCCGCTTCGCGCCCTACCTGGATATCCTGTTGCTTGCTGAACAAGTTGAAGCCAGGCTTCAGCTTGGAAGGATCGACCGGCGCCTGGGCGGGGAGCGAGCTCGCGAACGGCGCGCCGCAAAGCAGCCCAACCACCAACGAGCGCTTCGCCAAGATCGGAATTCGTCCTGTTGGCATGGTGATTAACGTCTAGGGTTGGACTGTCGGAATTGCCGCCGCACGCTCATGGATGTCCGCGACGCGGTTCAGCAAAGCCAGTTCTTGACGGAACGTCGCCGTGGAGGGACAGTGCAGGTTCGAGGCGGGATAGGAGAGTTCGACGAAGCCAGACTTGACGTAATGGATGTCACCATGGATCTGCGATGTCCGGGCCAGGTTCAGAAGGCCCTCCTTCTCCAGACTTTTCGCCAACTCCGTTGGGGGGGTCGAGATGCGCCATTGCGGCGGGTTGTTTTCGCCTGGTTCCAACGACCAGTTCTCGGAGCCGGCTGAGGTTATCACGTCGAGGTGGTAAGTGGGACGGCCTTCGGAGTGGGTTTGGAGCGAAACAAGGATCCTGCGGCCTTGGTAGCTGCCGCTGACGATTTCGCCTTCGAGCGATTTCCGGAACGTCCCACCCACCAGCGCCACGTTCTCGGCCCAAAGCTTTTCCAACTTCTGCCGGCGCCGCCGCCTGAGGAACCATATCAGCGCAAAGACTGCCGGAACCGCGACAACAGTCGCCGGCCCAGTCGAATCCGCCGAATCTCCGGAGGGCGCGGATTGCTGAGCTACGGCTTTGCCGCAAAGCAGCCCGATGAACACCCAGCTCATGATCAGTCTTGCGATTCGTCCCGCGTTCATTTTGACTACCTCATCGAGTTGTATTCGCTAGGGCGCTTGAATAAAATCGCGGATCGTGTACGCAACTCTTTCATGCTTCCGATCCCTCCTCGGTGTGATACAGCGAAGAACCGCGGAAAACTGGACCAAGAAAATGCAGCCGGGCCTCAGCTCATGTAAAATATGTCGGCCATGTCTACGCGCCGCGACGTCACCGAACTCTTGCAGGCCTGGAATCGTGGCGAGAAAGTACTAGACGAACTGATGCCGCTGGTCTATGACGAGCTGCGCCGCGCGGCGAGCCGCTACCTCCGGCAGGAGCGGCCAGGTCACACGCTACAGCCGACCGCTCTCGTCAATGAAGCCTACCTGCGGCTGGTGGACCGGAGGAAAGCCAACTGGCAGGACCGTGCCCACTTCCTGGGAGTGGCGGCCAAGATCATGCGCAATATCCTGGTGGACCACGCCCGCATCCGGCGCGCCCGGAAGCGCGACGTCGCGCAGACGATCGTCTTGAGCGAGGCGGCGGGCAGCGTTCAAAAAGAGGTCGACCTGCTGGGACTCGACGAAGCTCTCAACAAGCTGGCCGGCTTGGATGCCGGCTACGGCCGCATGGTAGAGCTGCGGTTCTTCGGCGGCCTCTCGATTGAAGAAACCGCGGAGGTGATGGGCTCCTCGCCCACCACCGTCAAACGCGACTGGGTGCTGTCGAAATCCATTCTCCATCGCTATCTGGAGACGCATGCCACCTGACCGCTGGCGCCGCCTGCAGGAGATCTTTCACCGGGCCATGGAGGCGCCCGGGAACGAGAGGCCCTCCCTCGTCGTGGAAGCCTGCGGAGACGATCTCACGCTGCGCCAGGAGATCGAAGATCTTCTGAAGTCCCAGGATCGGATTCAGGATTTCCTGGAAACGCCCGCCGCCGTCCAGGAGGCCGATGCGGAATGGATCGGCCGCCGCCTCGGTCCGTATCGGATCGCGCGTCAGATCGGCCGCGGCGGCATGGGCGCCGTCTACCTGGCGGACCGCGTGGACGAGCAATATCAGGCGCAGGTGGCCATCAAGCTGATCGGCGCGGAGGCCGGCGGCGCCGCGCTCCGCCACCGGTTTCTCGCCGAGCGCCAGATCCTGGCCAATCTGCACCATCCCAACATCGCCGGCATGCTGGATGGCGGCGCCACTCCCGAAGGGCTTGCCTATATCGTCATGGAATACATCCAGGGCGAGCCCATCGACCGCTATTGCCAGGCGCGCTCCCTCAGCGTACCGGAACGGCTAGAGCTGTTCCGCACGGTCTGCGCCGCCGTTCACTGCGCGCACCAACACCTCATCGTGCACCGCGATATCAAGCCCGCCAACATCCTGGTGGCGCATGACGGCCAGCCCAAGCTGCTGGATTTCGGCATCGCCAAGCTGCTCACGCCGGAGCCCCAGGATTTCACCGCTACCGCCACACTCGCCGGCGCGCTGCCGATGACGCCGGCCTATGCCAGCCCGGAGCAGGTGCAGGGAGTGCCAGTCACCATCGCCACCGACATTTATTCGCTGGGCGTGGTGCTGTACGAGCTGCTCGCCGGATGCCCTCCCTACGAGTTGAACGGCAAGACCGCACAGGAGGTGATGGCCATTGTCGGCGCCTGGGAGCCGCCCCGGCCCAGCCTGGCAGCCGGGAGCCGGCGGAGAGCCATCGAGGGCGATCTGGACCACATCGTTCTCAAAGCGCTGCGTAAGGAACCGCAAGAGCGCTACACGTCGGCAGCGGAGTTCTCCGACGACATTCACCGGCACCTGGAGGGCCTGCCGGTGATCGCGCGCCGCGGCACTCTCCGCTACCGCAGCGCGAAGTTTTTCAAGCGGCATAAAGCCGCGATCGTGTCGGCGGCGCTGCTGGCCGCCAGCCTGGTCGGCGGCGTAGTAGCCACCACCCGGCAGGCGGCCGTGGCTCGCGCGGAGCGTGCTCTCGCCGTGGAGCGATTGAACGATACGCGCCGTCTCGGCAACTCCCTGGTGTTCGAATTGCAAGACGCCATACGCGATCTTCCCGGCGCTCTTCCGGCGCGCGAGTTGCTGATCCGGCGGGCCCTCGATTACCTGGACGGCCTGGCGCGGCAGGCCGGCGCCGACCGCACGCTTCAACGGGAGCTGGCCACGGCCTATGAACGAATCGGCGACGTCCAGGGAGATACCTGGGCCGCCATTCCCGGAAACGGCCGTGCGTCCATGGAGAGCTATCGCAAAGCCCTCGACATGCGCAAGACCTTGCTCGATGCCGCCTCCGCAGGTTCCGCCGAAGGAGCGCGCGACCGCCTCGACCTAGCCGCCGCTCACGAGCGCATGGGCAACTTGCAGGCGCTCGCCGGGGACGCCGCCGGCGCCGTCGCCAGCTACCGTCTCGCCATTGCCACCAGCGAGACGCTGCTCGCTGCCGACTCGAAAAACTCGCAGGCGCGGCTGCACTCGATCCAGCTCTACAATTCCATCGGCGATCTCCAGGGCAACCCCGCCCACTCCAGCCTGGGACGCACCAAGGACGCCATCGAGAGCTATCGGACGGCCTTGCGGCTGACCCGGGAATGGGCCGCGTCCGATGCCGCGAACCCGAAAATTCCCCCGCTTCTAGCGGCTGTCTACATGAAGCTGAGCCAGGTCTTTCAAAACCAGGATCCCCCTCAAGCCGACGAGTATCATAGGAAAGCCATGGCTCTTGCGCCATCGATCGGCGCGGCGGGTGGTTCTTCGCGAGGCGTCCTGTGGCTGGGGAACGATTCTCCCGCGGGCCGGGGAGCGCACCTATATGCAGTCGACACCAACGGAGCAGTGCTCCGCACGCTCTCCGATCTCGGAGTCTCGGGCATCGCATTTGACGGCAGCAGTCTCTATTTCAACAGCGAGTCCACGATTACCCGGCGGAGTCTCGACGGCGCTACCGTTCTCGAGACTCTTCACGTAGCCTCGACCAACAATTCCGAGGACCTCGCCTGGGATTGCCGGCGCCAGCGCATCTGGCGCATCGATCACGACAACCGCCTGCGGCGAATCGATCCCCTCACCCGCGCCCAGGACCAGGTCTTCGTGCTCCCTCCCTCCGACCCGGCCGGCGTCGCCACGCCCCTGGCCGGTCTCGGAGTGGCTTACGATGCGAAGCGCGATCTTCTTTATGTTTCCTTCTGCAAAGCCGGTTGCGACTTCACGTCCTTCCCCGGCGGCGTAATCATGAAAGTCAATCCCGGCACCGGCGCGGTCACCGGCCAGCTCTTCCGCACCGCCAACGGCATTCACACCGCCGGATTGGCCTATGAGCCCGCCACCGACACTCTGTGGGTCGGCGATCTGAACGTGGTCCGCCGCATGACGCTGTCCGGCGCCGTGGTGTCGACCATTCCCACTCCGGTCTCCGCTTTTGTGGATGGGCTGGAGTTTGTTTCCGAGAGCGGACCCGACGGCCGCGATCCGCTGCGCGAATCCTGCAAGGTGGAAATGAAGTAGAGGACCGGACCGCCGCGCCGCCACAATTCGTGACATTCTGCGACCATCCAGACTGGACCCCTGTGCTAAGCGCGCGCGCAAAAATAACTTGCCCGTTTCGCCCTGGGACACGCTGCCGCGCCCAGGACTGCGCTCCTCCGCTCGCTCCGCGTTCTCGAACCCGGCTGCGAGTCGCGACCGCCAATTCACGCGAATCCGCTTGCTCTCCTCTCCCTGTTTCTTCTCCGCGCAAATCTCCGCGTCTCCGTTTCTCTCCGGTGAGATCTGGTTACTGTCCAGGTTATTCTTCCGTGACGCCTAAGCTGTGCCAGGTCCGGCAATGCGACGAGGCGTGCTTCTCCACTCCTTCGTAATCGTGGC
>JBGPKH010000438.1:0-7775 GCA_041485845.1 Bryobacteraceae bacterium | reverse complement strand
TCCTCACGGTCACCCAAACCTGCAGAATGCAGGGCCGCAACGCATTGGGGTATCTCACCGAAGCGATCATCCGCTATCGCCGTCATCAGTCTGCGCCCTCCTTGCTCCCTCAACGGCGGTAGCCCACGTGAACTGTTACCCTTGTTCGTTGTTCCACGATTCCTTGGTGGCCACCGAGAGCGCCGTCACGGGCGCGCCGTTCGGCGCGTCACGGAAATCGGCATCCTGAACAGTGAAGCCGATGATGGTGAACTGATTCATACATCGATTCCGCTGCGGGCCGGAAACAGGGGAGGTCCCACGACCTTCCCTGATTCATAACGCCAGTTACGGGATTGGAGTCAGATAAAAGCCGTCCATCAGGCTGTCGGGCGTGCAAGGAGCCCCGGAACAAAAACCGGCCGCTACGTTGCTGTCCGCTCACACCCCAAGGCTGCGAGTATACGGGTGGGCCCGATATCATAGTCATTGTTGCATGGGCCAAATCGTAGATGAACGCCATGGCACGGCAGAAACCGACGACCTGTCCGTTGTTATTGATACCGGTCACCGACGTGCTCGGCTCTCCAACACCAGTCTATGTTCGTCCATCCATCGATCTTCGAGTACACAAACCCGTGGGTACCTCTGGACGTGTAGTAGAAACCAGCGGTCTGCCCGATTCCATTGATTCCCACGACCGTGGTATTGTTGGTCCCGAGTGGTCAAAGGAGATCCAGGTGCCATTATCGTAAAAGAACCCGTGCGCTTTGCCGGATGCATCCGCCCACGTGCCCGAGATCTGGCCGGCGTCGTTTATACCCTTTGGGAGCGTAGTCGTGGCGTTGGGGGCGTTTAAGGGGACCGCGGTACCTGAAGACCTTGTGAAGATGAACCCCTGCTCCGGTCCTGGCACTCCCGGGTAGGGATAGAAGTGCCCCACGATCTGCCCGAGGACGTTCACGCCGTACGGCTTTGCCTCGCCGGTAACAACGTCGTTCAAAGACGTAAAGACTCCGTTCTCCCAGTAGAAGCCTACATTGATACTGCTGAAGCTGCAATTCACGCAATAGATCCCGGTGAGTAGCGGTGATACCGGGTTGCCGCTAGTATCGACCTGATGAAAATATCCCGCGTTGATGCCGAAAACGGCGGTGTTGGGCGCGAATCGGGATAATCGACGAGCGACAGCGCCCACGACGAATACGTCTTGACCCCGTTCGAACCGGCTACCGGGGCGTCCACAATGTTGCGGTCAATCATAAAAGAAATGCCGCCGTAGCTCTCGGTGGTGTTGCCGGCATACTGGTGCAATCTCTGATGGGTAGCCCAAAGGTTGTCCCCGAGTACGCCGAGATGCCAGGTTGTGGCCTTGCTGTCGTACTTGGCCACCCAGATAGCGTCCGGCAGGGGTGATGCCCCGGAAGTGTTTTGTTGAGCCGGCGCGGGGTTTGTATAAACACCGGCGGAGTATCCCATTATCCCAGCGCTTTGATTTTTGTGCTCCACGCATTGATATAAGCGGTCACGGCAGCAGTGCATGCCGCGTCGCCCGTATTGTAGTTCTCGAGGTCTTTATAGATGATGGTCTTGGCTAACCCCAGATTGGATGCGGCATTTGCTGCGTCCTGAGCCTCGGCAGTCCCCCTGAGATGCAGCGGTCGCTGAATTGAGATCGATTTTGTAGGTAAAGGGGGCGTCCGCGCAAGGCGCCTGCCGGCCGAACCAGATCGGGATCAACCCCAGCCCTGGGCACTCACCTGGGTGATCCAGGCGCTGTTTAGGCTGGCGTCGGTCCGGCGGTTCAGCGCACCGGGCAGGTAGACGGACGTGTCGTAGTATGGACTGTATCCCCACCAGGTCGCCATCTCCGCAACCGGTCGGACGCGACTTATGTCGAACCCGAGGTGTTTGCTGATATGAGTGTTTCCGCTGCCGGCCGCGGTGACGGCTTCGGGCCTGGAAGGAAGCACCCCTCCAACGATCGTCTTCGCCCCGAGTTGCTCGACGATTGGCACCATCCGACCGGGGCGGGACGAGCCGCGCTCGGGCCGGATATCCCGCCACGTCACTCCTCCATCGCCTGTGGCCAGTAATGCGCCTTCGGGAGTAAGAGCCCACCCGTGCGTGGTGTCTGCGAAGGTGAGCGCGGTAATGGCGCGATATGACACGGCGGTGACTTCCGCGCCGTTTTCGGCGAGCGGGACGGACGTAACCGCGGGGGCCGCGGCGCTGGATCCTGTTGAAAAGATTATTCTTGAGTCCACGACGGCAAACGGAAATATTGCGGACCGCGTCGCTTCGTGAGCCTCCGTTATTGCTTTGGTGAAACGCCAGGTCTTACCGCCGTCTGCCGTGGAGTAAATTGCCAGCTTCGAGGGGGTACCTGGCGAGCCGGAATAATGCACCACCAGGTAGCCCTTCCGTGCGTCCAGGAAGACTGGAGTACTTTGGAACGTGGGCTCGTTAGCTGCGCCTACCTGTTCCGGCGTGGACAATTTAACCTCCTGCCATGTCTGACAGCCGTCGTGAGTGGCGTAAAGTTTCTCGCCTCCAAAATAGCCGGCCAGCCATCCATCGCGGACGGAATTGAACGTGATCGGGCCGGAGAAGCCGGGGCTGTTAACCCAAGTCCAGGTCTGCCCTCCATCTTCGGTCGCCAACAACTTACCTGGTTTTGAGTTCCCTGCGAATGCAACATTAAGCCAGCCGTGCCGCGAATCGAGAAAGTAAAGACTCGCTGGTCCGGCAAAGGTATCTTCGATCCATCCCGGCAATTCTGGATAGGACAGGCGTTTAAACGACCAGGTTGTGCCGCTGTTGAGCGTATGCGCGACGCTGTACGCCGTCTCCGGTTCGGCCAATGCACCGGGATTGACCCCGGTGGTCTGCTCCGCGTAGGACACGATAGCCCATCCCTCGGTTAGATCCCGAAAAAACACATTGCTGAACGCTGTGCCGCGCTGCGCGCCTTCGTGTGGAATAGGGGTGATGTCGCGCCAGGTAATGCCGCCGCTACTGGTCCAGTAAAGCTTCTTTCCGTACGCGACCCACCCCGTGTCGGGAGACAGAAGCTTCATCGGCGCCGCAGCCGCCCGGGCTGCTGAGAGGGGGCAAAACAGAGGCAGTACGACCGCTGCCGCCGCAACCGCTCCGCTGACCAGTGCCCGCCGGAGACGGATGCGAACTGCTATTCGATACAACACTACACACCTCGTCAAATCGGGGAACTCCAGACCATGAGAACGGAAACCTCGATCGGCTTGAATGCCGCCTTAATCCCACCGAAGTCGAGGATCCATCATAGCGCCGGGCCCGTGCCATGCCGGGTCGGCTACCCCATTTCCTTGATCCGAGCGCCCAACGTTCAAGCGGCGAGGATGTCCATGACCTGGCGTTCGCGCCGGCTGAGATTGCGATGTCCGTCTTTCCGCATGTCTTGTGCTGCAAAAGCAGCAACCTGTCGTAAAAATAGCACGAACGGCGGACGCTGTCAAGGGGTTTACAATGGAAACGTCCACAAATGTTGAAAACTGAGGCTGTGCCGGCGGCGTGGCAGGCCGGCGACCTGTCCCACCGCGGATTCGCCCCATACGCCTGGGGCGTGCTGGCGTTCAATGTGGCGGTGGTGTTGTGGGGCGCGCTTGTGCGGGCTACCGGCTCGGGCGCGGGCTGCGGCAAACACTGGCCCCTGTGCAATGGCGAGGTGACGCCGCATTCGCCAAGCGCCCAGACCCTGATCGAATTCACGCACCGCGCCACCAGCGGAATCGACCTGGCCCTGGTGGCGGTGCTGGTGATGTGGGCGTTCCGCGCGTTTCCGAGGCGCCATCCGGTACGGCTGGGGGCTGTGCTTTCCGCAGCCTTTCTGATGACGGAAGCGTTGATCGGCGCGGCGCTGGTGCTGCTGGAGCACGTCGCCAGGAACGCCTCGGTCACCCGCGCGTATTGGCTCTCCACCCACCTGATCAACACCCTTACCCTGCTGACCTTCCTCACGCTGACGGCGTGGTGGGCCGCGGGCAAGCCAGCGGTGCGGCCGCGCGGCCGGGAAGCCTGGATGGCCGGCGTGAGCCTCGCGGCGGTGGCCCTGCTGGGCGTCAGCGGCGCGATCGCCGCGCTGGGCGACACGCTTTTCCCGGCTGCATCGCTGGCGGCGGGGTTGGCGCAGGACTGGGATCCGTCTGCCAACATCTTCCTGCGCCTGCGCGGCCTCCACCCGCTGATCGCCGCGGGAGCCGGCGTATGGCTGCTGTTCTATGCGGTCACCAGCGCATCCCGCCGTCCCAACGTGCAGCGCCAGGCCTGGACCGTGGCGGCGTGCCTGGGCGCGCAGCTTTTGGCAGGAGTTGCCAACCTGTTGCTGCTGGCCCCGGTGTGGATGCAGATGGTCCACCTGCTGCTGGCGGACATGCTGTGGATCTCGCTCGTCCTGCTGTGCGCCGTGAATCAACGGGCATATATAGAATGAGGGGATGCCGACCCGCATCCTCACCGCACTCCTGGCCGCCGCCCTTGCCCTTTGCGCCGCAGACCTCGATCAGAAGATCCAGCACGTAGCTCAGGGGCTGCTCCCCGCGAAAGCGGTCAAGGGCCGGGCGATTCCCAAATGGACCATCGAGGAGCGGCTCCAGTTCTACAAAGTGCCGGGCGTCAGCGTCGCGGTGATCGCGGACGGCAAGGTGGAATGGGCCCGCGGCTTCGGCACCGCCTCGGCGCAGGGCGGCAAGCCCGTCGACGCCGAGACGCTGTTCCAGGCCGCTTCCCTCAGCAAACACGTCGCCGCCATGGTCGCCCTACACCTGGTCGATGAAGGCAAGCTGTCGCTCGACGAGGACGTCAACCTCAAACTGCGCGCGTGGAAGGTCCCGGAGAACGAGTTCACCAAAACGGAAAAGGTCACGCTGCGCCGCCTGCTGAATCACAGCGCGGGCCTCACCGTTCATGGATTCCCGGGGTACGCGGCGGGCGCCCCGTTGCCGTCGCTGATCGACGTGCTCGATGGCAGAAAGCCCGCGAATACCGCGCCGATCCGCGTCGATACCACGCCGGGCACCATATGGCGCTACTCGGGAGGCGGCTACGAGGTGATGCAGCAACTCGTCATCGAGGTGGCGGGGAAGCCGTTTCCGCAGCTCGCGCGCGAGATCGTGCTCGGTCCCCTCGGCATGAGCCACAGCACCTACGAGCAGCCGTTGCCGTCGCGACTCGCGGGGAATGCCGCGAGCGGGCATGGCGTCAACGGCGCCACCATCGAAGGCAAGTATCACACCTATCCGGAAATGACCGCCGCCGGGCTCTGGACCACGCCCTCCGACCTGGCGCTGGTGGTCCACGAGATCCAGACCGGGGGTCACGTGCTCCAGCCCGAGACCCAGCGCCAGATGCTCCTCAAGGTGCTCGGCGATTACGGACTCGGCCTGGGGCTCACGGAAACCAATGGGCAGAAGGCCTTCTCCCACGGCGGCTCCAACGCAGGATTTCAGTGCATGCTGTTCGCCTATCGCGAAGGCGGACGCGGCGCCGTGGTCATGACCAATGGCGACCGCGGCGGCCCGCTCGCCGTCGAGATTCTGCGCGGCATCGCCGCGGAATATGGCTGGCCGGATTATAAGGTCGAGTAGGCTCTAAAGTTCCGGCGACGTCGGCCGATAACATCCGTAATGAGATTCTTGGCAGCCCGTGACACGCAGACGAAAGCGCCTGCGCCACCACCGGGAAACGACAAATTGGGACCTTGGTGGGGCAGGCATTCAGCCAGGCATTCAGCCTGCCGCGGGCTGGTCGTAATTCTCCTTGCCGCGACCGCGTGGGCGCAGCCCGCGACGCCGCCCGCCGTGCCCTCCGCCCGCGATGCCATGCGATCCGCCTTGGAGAAGCAGCAGGCTGCCACGGTACGCCAGCGGGAATCGATCCGCCAACAGGCCGAGTCCGTGGGCGTGTGGCTTCCGCCCGGTGGAGCGGTCAACGCCAGTATCCCGCCCGACCTGGCAGCCCCGTTGACCCCGGCTGATCCCCCGCCGCCCATGCCTTGCGACCCGCTATCCGGCCTGGCGATCACCCCCATCATCGAAGGCGCCGCCAAGGCCCAGGATCTCGAATCGAAACTGTTGCGCGCCGTCATCGAGCAGGAATCCGGATTCCGTCCCTGCGCGGTTTCGCCCAAAGGGGCCAAGGGCCTGATGCAGCTCATGCCGGACACGGCGGAGGATCTGGGTGTGAAAGATCCGTTCAACCCCCAGGAAAACATCGACGCCGGCGCCCGATATCTGAAGCAACTGCTGAATAAGTATAAGGGCGACCTTCCACAGGCCTTGGGAGCCTACAACGCGGGACCAGCCACCGTCGACCAGGCCGGCGGCGTTCCTAATATTCGCGAAACCCGCGACTACGTGAAATCGATCCTGCAAAAGGTCGACCCTACACGTACTGACCCGCCGAGTATCCCGCCGCCCAAGCCCATTGAAAATTGAAGCCGCCGAGCTCGCCCGTCACGTCGACCACCTCGCCGATGAAATAGAGGCCGGGAACCCTTTTCGACTCCATGGTCTTCGACGAGAGCTCCGCGGTATCTACGCCGCCGGCGGTGACTTCCGCCTTCTCGTACCCTTCGGTGCCCGCGGGCTGAATGCGCCAGCCGTGAAGCCCCTCGGTAATCGCGCCGATTTCGCGATCCCCCAAGACCATCACGGGCTTCGACGGGGGATGCAGTTCGAACCAGCGGTCTGCTAATCGCTTTGGCAGGAAGCGGCTGACCATGGTGCGCGCCTCGCAACGGTCGCGCGCGGTGCGGCGTTCGAGAAGGAGACCGGCGAGATCGACTCCCGGCAGCAGGTCGATCTCCAAAGGTTCGCCCTGCTTCCAGTACGAGGAAGCTTGCAGGATCGCCGGCCCGCTGAGGCCGCAATGGGTGAACAGCATCTTCTCGCGAAAGGTGCGGCCGCCGGCGGATGCGGAGACCTCGGCCGATACGCCGGCGAGATCGGCGTACTTCGCCTGGTCCTCACGACCGAAGGTCAGCGGGACCAGCGCCGGACGGCAATCCAGCACCTTCAGACCGAACTGGCGGGCGATGGCATAGCCGAAGGGCGTGGCTCCGATCTTGGGAATCGAGAGGCCGCCCGTAGCGATCACCACCGATTCGGCCCGGTACGCCCCGCGGTCCGTCTCCACATGGAAGGGGCCGGCCGCCGACACCTGGCGCACCCCGCATGCCGTCTCCATCCGCACGCCGGCCGAGGCGCATTCGGCTTCCAGCATGCCAGTGATATCGCTCGCCGAACGGTCGCAGAACAACTGCCCCAGCGTCTTCTCGTGATACGGAATGCGGTATCGCTCCACAAGGCGCACGAAGTCGCGCGCCCCGTAGCGCGCCAGCGCCGACTTGGCAAAGTGCGGATTCCCCGAGAGGAAATTCTCCGGCCTGGTGTGGAGATTGGTGAAGTTGCACCGCCCGCCGCCGGAGATCAGGATCTTGCGGCCGATCTGCGCGTTGTGCTCCACCACCAGCACCCGGCGTCCGCGCTTGCCGGCTTCGATGGCGCACATCAAACCGGCGGCGCCGGCGCCGATCACGACCACGTCCTGGGTGGTTGCGGCCATCCCCTTAATTCTGGCAGAGCCCGCATTCTGGCAGAGGCCCCCCGACCCCGCCCCACGACCCCGCCCCACCCGACACCGCCCCACGACACCGCCCACCCGACACCGCCCCACGACACCGCCCCACCCGACACCGCCCCACGACACCGCCCCACGACACCGCCCCCCGACTCCGCCCCCCGACTCCGCCCCACGAC
>JBGPKH010000437.1:0-7780 GCA_041485845.1 Bryobacteraceae bacterium | reverse complement strand
TGTCGGTGCAGTTCTCGGGCGGCGAGCCGACCATCTCGCCGTTCTTCCTGGACGCAGTGCGGTACGCGCGCGAAGTCGGCTACACCTCGGTGCAGGCGGCCACCAACGGCATCGAGTTCGCCAAGAACCCGGAATTCGCGCGCAAAGCGGCGGATGCCGGCCTGCGCTACGCCTACCTCCAGTTCGACGGCATCGGCAATGCCGCCAACGCCCACCGCAAAGTCGGCAACCTGTTCGACGTGAAGCTGCGGGCCATCGAGAACCTCTACGCGAACGGCGTGGACATCATTCCGGTCATCACCATCATCAACGGGATTAATAACGAGCAGGTGGGCCGCATCGTGCAGTTCGCGCTCGACAATCCCAAGAAGATTCCGTTCCTCTCCTTCCAGCCCGTGTCGTTCACCGGGCGCGACGAGGCGGTCACCGACGAACGCCGCGCGGCCCAGCGATACACCCTCAGTCACCTGGCGCACGACGTCAAGAATCAGACCGGCCTCGGCGAACCGGCGCGCGACTGGTTCCCGATTTCCTTCATCTCGACCTTCTCCGACTGGAGCGACCTGGTTCACGGCCCGCAACACAATTGGGGCCAGTTGAGCTGCGGCTGCCACCCCAACTGCGGCGTCGGCATGGCCGTGATGGTGGACAAGGAGACCAGGGAAGCCAAGCCGGTCACCTCGTTCTGGAACGCCGACCAACTGGCGCGGGATGTGGCGCGGGTCAACGACGCGGCGCGCGGCAAGTGGCTCTCGATCCTTGGGATGTCTCTGGCTGCGGCGCGTAACTACGATCCTTTTCAATCGCCTACACACTTTAAGTTAAGCGATCTCTTTAAGAAGCTGGACAAGACCTTTGGAGCCACCGGCAAGAACTACGGCAACGTAGGCAAAGACCGGACGATGGACGACATCGAGAAGCGACGGCGCGACCGCTGGAACTTCCTGTTCATCGCCGGCATGTGGTTCCAGGACCTGTTCAACTACGATTTCCGACGCACCGAACAGTGCATCATCCCCTACGCCACGCAGGAAGGCGAGATTTCGTTCTGCGCGTACAATACCGGCGTGGGCTGGCGGAACATCATCGAGAAGATGCACATGACGGCGACGCTCACCAAGTGGTACGACGAGCACGGGCGCCACGAGATCTTCGCGGGCGGCAAGCAGGTGCCGTTGAAGAGCAAGGACCACTCCCTGGTTCTGCGCGAAGCGATCGTCACCAACGAAGAGCAGCACGACCTGGATCGTTTGGGAATTGCCAAGAACGCCCGCGAGGAAAAGATGCGCGCGCGCGACGCCAAGCAAAAGGAACAGGCCGAGAACGAGCGCATGATGAAGCTGTACCGCGAGCACGTGCTCCAGGAACAGCCCGGTCCCGATCTCGTGCAGATCGGCAGCATGCCGGCCGCGGCGCCGCCGTTGCCGGTGGTGAAGCCGGCCCCGGCCGCCAAGCGTGTGGAAGACCGCGAGGAAGTCGGCAGTTTCGGCGATTGACCATTTCCCCCAAGCACTGAGCCCCATCGGCCGCCGGTTCGCAGTGGGACAGGCCTCCCGGCCTGTCCGGCTAATGTTGATAAAGGATTCCCGGCCAATGCGGAATAATAGCTCAGGAGTTTTCCATGCCAAGACCAATACATTTCGAGATTCCCGCGGATAACCCGGACCGCGCCATCGCCTTTTATGAGGCGGTTTTCGGGTGGACCTTTCAAAAGTGGGCCGGCCCCATGCCCTATTGGCTGATCACCACGGGGAAGGACGGCGAGCCCGGCATCAATGGCGGACTGTTGCCCAGGCAGCATCCCAACCAACCTTGCGTGAACACGGTCGGGGTTGCCAACCTGGATGAGAGCATGGCCACCGTCGCGGCTCACGGCGGCGTAACCGCGGTCCCCAAAATGGCAATACCGGGCGTCGGCTGGCTGTCGTACTGCAAAGATACCGAGGGCCACATTTTCGGTATGATGCAGGCGGACGCCGCCGCGGCTTAACCGCCACCCACGTCACCCCACGAACGCGATTGCCCGCGCCCCCATGGATGTGCCATGCTGAACGGTTCGTATGGACATCATCACCGGCAACATCGGATGGATCGAAGTGATCTGCGGGCCCATGTTTTCGGGCAAGAGCGAAGAGCTGATCAGGCGCCTGCGGCGGGCCATGATCGCCCGCAAACGGGTCGAGGTGTTCAAACCGGCCATCGACGACCGATATTCGGCCGACGAGATCGTTTCCCATGGCGACCTGCGTATGAACTCGCAGGTCGTCACCGGCGCCGCCGACATCACGGAACGCATCGACTGGCGCTCCGAGGTGGTGGGTATCGACGAAGCCAACTTCATGGGCCCGCAATTGGTGGCCGTCGCGCAGCGGCTCGCCGACAGCGGCAAGCAGATCATCATTGCCGGCCTCGACACGGACTACCTGGGCCGGCCCTTCGCGCCCATCCCCGACCTTCTGGCGCACGCGGAATCCATCACCAAGACCCTCGCCGTCTGCGTGCGCTGCGGCAACCCCGCCAAGCACACGCAGCGGCTGCGGGGATCGGACGACCTCATCGTCGTAGGCGCGTCGGACATGTACGAAGCCCGCTGCCGCCGCTGCTTCGAGCCCGGCATACCAAAACAAACCGAGCTCGAATTCGTCAAGGCGAAGCGCGTGGAAAAGAACGCGGGGTAGTAGCCCGGAAGGCCGATTGCCAATCGGCCGCAGGTTGACAACCTGCCCCACTACTCCGACCACACCGCCAACTCATTCCCGTTCGGATCGCTGAAATGAAATCGTCTTCCGCCCGGAAAAGAAAACACCGGCTTCACGATCGTCCCTCCCGCGGCCTTCACCTTTGCTTCGATGTCCACAAGATCGGCAGCGTAGATCACAATCAAAGCCCCGCCGGACTGCACCTTGGGCGACGTCCAGAATCCGCCGGCGAGACGGCCATCCACGAAGCTGGTGTACTCCGGCCCGTAGTCCTCGAAGTTCCAGCCAAAGACGTCGTGGTAGAAGCGTTTCGTCGCCGCAATATCGGTCGCGGGGAATTCGATGTAGTCGATGCGGCGGTCGTTTGCGATGTTGCTCATGTATCCTCTAGCCTTCTGGAGCTGAATGAATCCACTTCTGCCGGGAAGCCCCTATTCCGGCAAGTGCCCAAATGCGGGCAGAAGCCCCGTGAGGGACGGACGCAGCAGGAAAAATAAGTAATACTAAGAGAAGAACTTGATAGAACGGCGGCATTTGGCTACTCCCCTGCCGCTCTCTGTGTCCAAGGTCCAGTATCCCATGAAGAATCTCATGGAAGATTTGTCGAAGCCGGGAGCCCGAACCCCGGTACGCGCGCCTCGCAGGAGATCGTGGGCGAAGATCGCCGCTCTGCTGATCCTGCTGATGGCCGTGGCAGCCGGATACGCCCTTTATGCCCACTTTCAGGACCGGGTCTCCTCCGACGACGCCAACGTGGATGGCCACATCAGCGCGATTGCGCCCAAGATCGCGGGCAATGTAGCCGAAGTGCTGGTAATGGACAATCAACCGGTAAAGGCGGGACAGGTGCTGGTGCGCATCGATCCTCGCGATTTCCAGGCCAGGGTCGACCTGGCGAAGGCGGCGGTGATGCAGGCCGAGAGTCAGTTGCGCTCCGCCCAGGTGGTGGTGCCTTGGACCAACGAGACCACGCAATCGGGCGCTTCCGCCGCGTCGGCGCAGCTAGCGGACGCTCAGGCCGAGCAGGATCGCGCCCGTATCTCTTACGAGCAGGCATCCGTTTCGGACCTCGCCTATGCCGAGGCGAACGTGCGCTCCCGGCAGGCCAACCACGAACGCGCCCAGGCGGACCTGGCGCGCATGAAACCGCTGGCCGACAAGGCCGAGATCTCGCGGCTCCAGTTCGACTCCTACGTGGCGGCGGCGCGGGTGGCCGAGAGCGATTTGCAGGCGTCGCAGGAGAAGCTGGCCTCCGCACGGAAAGAAGCCGCCATCCGAAAAGCATCTGCCGAAGCCGCGCAATCCCGCGTCGGCCAAGCTAAGGCGCAGGTGGAAACTTCCGTGGCTAACCGGCGTCAGGTGGCGATCCGGACGGCGGATGCCGGCGGCGCCTCGGCGGCGGTAGCGGCGGCCCGCGCCAATCTCGAAGCGGCGGAGTTGCAGCTCAGCTACACGGCCATCGTGGCGCCGATCGACGGCGTGGTGACTCGCAAGAGCGTGGAGGTAGGCCAGATCGTCTCCCCGGGTCAGGGCCTCATGACCGTCATTCCGCTCCACGACGTGTGGGTGACGGCCAATTTCAAGGAGACCCAACTGGCCCGTGTGCGGCCCGGCCAGCGAGCGGAAATCAGAGTGGACATGTACGGCAAGAGCGTGAAGGGACGCGTCGATTCAATTGCCGGCGCTACCGGTTCCAAGCTCAGCATGCTGCCACCGGAAAACGCCACCGGCAACTTCGTGAAGGTGGTGCAACGCATCCCCGTCAAGATTCTGGTCGATAACCCGCAGGACTCCGGCTTGATCCTGCGTCCCGGCATGAACGTCGATGTGACGATCTTCACGCGCTGATTTGTGATTTTTGAACCAATGGTCCGGTTGGCGCCGTCCAACCTTGATGATGCGAGTCTGGGTTCTTACGGTCTTCACCGCCGCCACCCTCTTCGCGGCTGACGAACAACGCCTGGCGCTGGCGCTCAAGGCCCGGAGCGAATTCGATCGCGTGGAACGTGCCGCCACCGCGGAGTTGCGCGATACCATCGCGTGTACGCAAACGCAGGCGGCGCTACTTCCCGTCACGTCGCCCGAAGAGCTTCCGCTGATTCACTATCGCAAAGGCTTCTGCACGCTGGCCGGGGCCACCATCACTCACAATGCTGCGGAGTTCGCTGATGCTGCCGTCGAGTTCGACAGAGCGATCGAAGGATGGCCGGCGCGCGCTCAGAGCCGAGGAAAGAAGTCCCCGCCGGAACCGCTTCCCTCGGGTCTGCGGGTGCTGGCCGCGATTGCGCGGTTGGAAGTGGGAACGGACAACGCCGGCCTGGAGCGGGCGTGGAAGGAACTATCTGCCTCCGTACAACCTCCGGTCTGCCAGTCCAGCCTTATGCCGGAGGCCCTCTGCGGAGGGGTGTTCAAGGCTGGCCACCAGTGGCTCGGCTGGATGGCCCTGCGCCAGGACGGATTCGCTGAGGCGGCCCGGGAGTTCGCCGAATCCACCGGAACGGGGTGGCCCGAGTGGGTGGCGGGCCGAACAGCGTTTCGGGATGGCCGGTACCGGGAGGCGGCCAATCAATACCGGCAGGCCATCGATTTCGCCCGCCAGGGCCCACCGGCTTCGTTAATCGGCCGGCTGAGACCCCGCCCGGACCTGCCGCTCGAGCTCGTCGAGTTGGGCGGCGCCCAGCTTCTTGCCGGTGACGGCGCCACCGCCATTGCGACCCTGGATGAGGCGGTCAAGGCCGCGCCCGGGAATGCGCGAGCGCTTTACCTGCGGGCCCGCGCCAAGGAAATGGCGGGGCAGGCCGAGGCGGCGCTGGCCGACTACAATCTCGCCAGCCGGACGGCTTTCGCCGGCGCCCAGGATCTGGCATCGGGCGAAGCCCACCTGTATCGGGGGATTCTGTTGTATCGCCGCAAAGACTTTTCCCACGCGGAAGACGAATTCTCGAGCGCGCTGAACTTCGATATCGCCGGCGGATTGCGCGCCGATGCCGTGGCCTGGCGTCATCTGGCCGCGGTCGCGACCGGGTCCTGCGACGCTTCGCGCCAGTACCTGGAGCGGTCTCTTTCCGCGGTCTCGCCCTACTTCCCGAAGGCCGAGGCGCGAACCGCGATGGCGGCGTGTCCGGCGAAGGTCACGGCAGGGGCGATCGGGCCCATTCCGCTCCAGTAGCCTACTATAAAGACAATGACGATCGATGAACGTCTGGAGAGGCTGGGCGAACGCATGGACGCGATGGCCATGAACCTGGAGCTGACGCAGCGCCAGCATGACGACCGGCAAGCGAAGATCGACGAGAACTTCGACAAGATCACCCACACCTTTGAGATCGCCCTCGACGCCATCAAGCGCCTGGAGAACATCGCGTCAGCCCATTAGGAACGGCTCGACCGCATCGACCCGCAGCAGTGAGCGGGCAGGCATACGGCAGCGATCACCGCGAACGTCACGACGATCCAGGGATTGATGGAGGGCTTCCCGGCGTCAGGATCGCCGGAGTTACCGGGCATACAGCGACTCCATTTGCCCGGTGGCGTGCGCCAGATCCGCACGGGCCTGGTTGTAACGGTAGAGGGCCGCGATCTGGTTGTCGTTGGCTCGCGACAGCTCGTCCTGCGCGGTGATGACTTCGATGTTGTTGGCGACGCCCGCCTGGAAGCGGTCGCGCGCCTGCTGGACCTCCTGCCGGGCAAGGTCCACTCCCAGATTCGCCACGGTCACCTCAGTGCGCGCCGATTCGAGCTGGGCGATGGCGGTCTTCACTTCGAGCGCGATGCGGTTGCGCAAGTCCTGCGCCTGCTGCTTGAGCTGCCGGATCGACAGCTCCGCTTGCGCGCGCTGGGCCTGCATGCGCCCTCCGGTGAACAAGGGGAAATCGAGGGTGGCCTGATAATAGTACACGGGAATGATGCTGGTGGGAGTGAGTCCCTGCTCCAGCCAGGCTCCGCTCAGCGAAAGCTTGGGAAGCCGCTGCTCGCCCGCGCTCTTCAGTTCCAGCCCGGCGCGCTCTTCCTGGGCCAGCAACTGGCGAAGCTCCGGCCGCGCGTGGTAGGCGCGTTCCAGCGTCTGGTCCGACGGCGTCTCGGGAGTGTCGAAAAAGCTCACCTGGTCGGCTAGCTCCAGCTTGCGGCTCGGGTCCACGTTGAGCAGGCGCGCGAGGCCGAAGAGCGAGGTTTCAAGCTGCGTGCGCGCCACGATGAGACGCTGCTTTTCGTTCTGAAGCTGCACGTTGGAGCGCAGCGTGTCGATGCCGGTGCCGACGCCGTTCTTCTGTAGGTCGGCTGCCTGATCGTAGAGCGCCTGGGCGAGGTCCACCCGGGATTGGGCCGCCTGGACGTCGGCGGCCGCGCGCTGGGTGCCGAGGAATTGCGACACCACCAGCAGCACGCTCTCTTCACGCGTGGTCGTCTCCTGCGCGCGGCTGGCATCCACGCCCAAGTGGGACGCGCGGTACCGGCGCCACAGCGTGAGATCGAATACCGGTGCGTTGAAGGTGGCGCCGCCCTGGAAGGCGTAGTATGGTCCGACATGTTGTGGAGAGCCGGGGAATCGGAATCCGATGGCCGCTTCGATATTGACGCGGTGCACCGCCTCGGCGACGTTGCCGTTGATCTGCGGCAGCAGCGCGGAGCGCGCGATCAGCCGGTCCTGCTCGCTTTGCGAAACGCCCAGGTTGGCCAGAATCACCAGCGGATTCTGCTTCAACGCGAGGGCGATCGCATCGTGAAGAGTGAGTTTCAGGGGCGCGCTTTCCTGCGCCAGACCACTCCCGGCCAGCACGAGTAGAGTCAGGATTTTCCGGTTCACACCCCGCCCTGATGCACCTGGGAGTCCAAATCACCAACGCCAAATGACTGATTCACCTTGGTTTGTACGCAGCGCCACTGCCCGGATATGGGCGGTCGGCCCAAATAGCGGCCGGAAACTGGGGATAGGGGGTCAGGGGGCCGGGGGTCAGGGGGCCGGGGGTCAGGGGGCCGGGGGCCGGGGGCCAGGGGCCAGGGGACAGGGGCCAGGGGACAGGGGACAGGGGACAGGGGACAGGGGACAGGGGCCAGAAGACAGAAGACGGAAGACAGAAGAC
>JBGPKH010000436.1:0-7783 GCA_041485845.1 Bryobacteraceae bacterium | reverse complement strand
GATATCCGATCGGCATTCAGGTCAGCGACGAAGATTTGGCGCAAGTCTGTCTGGAAAAGGCGGAGTTCCATGGCGAATGGAATTATCGCATTTCACCCAGGCCCAAATGACCAACTTATTTTTGCGCGACGCCTAAGGATGGATTCACCGGACTCTCCCTGCCGAGACAGTTCCATTCCAGAAAGAAGGTAAAGGTGGCCTACATCGCACTGCTCGGCCTGGAGAACGATCTGGCGGAGCAACTCTCAATCGTACTTCGCGCGCAGCATCACAGCGTGCATGTTACTAACTCCATCGACGACTCGGCGGCGGACATTTTGTTCTCCACGGGAGATACTCCGAACTACCGCGATCTGATCGGCGAGCTTGCCGGGAAGAGGCCGGTGGTCGTGGTGAATCGCTTTCCGGAAAACAGCCGCTGGCTGGACGCGCTCGAACTGGGCGCGGCGGACTACTGCGGCGCCCCGTTCGAGCCGGTGCTCATGCGCTGGCTGGTGGATTCGGTGCTGCGAAGAGTTCCGGCCGCCGCGTCCTGAACGTCACTCCTCGGGTCCGGTCTGGCGGTCGAGATCCTCCGCCAGGAGGATGGCTTCCGCCAGATCGCGCATCGGCCGCCGCAGCCGCCGGCTCTGGTTGCGCAAACGGAAGTAAGCGTCTTCCTCGGTGATGTTGTATTTCTGCTGAAGTATCCCTTTGGCCCGCTCGACGATCTTGCGCTCCTCCAAGTGGCGCTTGATCACGGCGGTCTCTTCCACCAGCCGCGCCTTCTCTTCTTCCAGCAGGGACTTGGCGACCGCCACGCCCATCTGCTCGCCGACGAAGATCAGCAGGGCGGTCTCGTCGTGGCTGTGGTCGTGGGGCTCGCGATGATGGACGTTGATCACGCCAATCACCTCGCCGCCGCTCACCAGGGGCACCGACAGGAATGCTTCGTAGGTGTCCTCGATCAACGACTGAAAGCGCGCGAATCGCGGGTCGGCGCCGGCGTTGGAAGGAAGCGCCACTACCGATTTGTGCTCCGCCACCCAACCGGTGATGCCCTCGCCCATCTGCATGCGCAGCTCGCCCAGCGCCGCGGCGTGCGGCACCTGCGAGGCGCGCAGAACGATCTCGTTGGTATCGTGATCGATGAGGTAGACCAAACACGCGTCACATTCGGTAACCTGCGCGGTCAATCCGACAATTTCACCGAGCATCTCTTCCAGCGAAAGGTTCGAGCTGACGATACTGCTGATGCGATGCAACAACGATACCGGAGTTTCGGGAGTATTGATCATTGCGAAGGCCATGAGAGAAGTACCAACAGGCTCTGCGCCAATCGTACAAAACCCCGCCGGAGCATGTCCAATCAAAACTTTTGATCGGCAGGATTGGGCGGCCTCAAGCCCGCGCCAATCAATGACTTCGGAGGAACTCCGCGACCCCCGGCCGGATCGCTCCGGAGCGCGCGCTGCACAGGTCGATCGATTCCAGCGCTTGTGCCAGGCGGCGCGGCCCTCCTGTGTATTCCTTCACACGGTCGCGGAAGAATTCGTCCACTTGCGCGCGGCCGCCGGCGTCGCAGAAATTGCCGCCCAGCGAGGGCAGCGCCGCGGCGAAATCTTCTGCCACTTCGCGCGGCAGTTTGGCCAGGATCGTATCGAGGTTCTGCTCCACGAATTCGAACGGCAGCGAGCGCGTCTCGGGGTAGTGCGGGCCGCGGCTTGAACAGGTGCGGGCATACTTCGATCGTACAGCGAGTCTGGTGCTATCCGGGAACCGCCGCTCGGAGATTGCGGGCACGGATTGGTCCCCATAAACGAACTGTGTAGACAAACGCCGGCCAACTCCCGGATTGCCGCCCACGCTTTCACAACTGGGATGCCGCTCATTTGGAAGCGATGCCCCGAGCCGCTATGAAAGAGTAGGCCGTCAAGCCGGGCGGAATCCAGGGCGGTGGTCCCCCGGCGCAGAAGACGACCGGCGCCGGCGGGAGTTCGGACGGCTTCCAGCGTGGGAACACCGGCGATCGCCGGGGCGGCATGCGCGAGTTTCTTCGTGACATCATTCCTGATAAAGTTGGTCTGATGTCGCTTATTCTCCTGTTCCTGCTGGTTGCGGCGCTGCCCGGCGCGGAACTGCCGCAATGGCGGGAGACCACGGTTACAGACTCCCTGAAGATGGGCTATCAGCTTGTAGCCGCCGACCTGAACCGCGACGGCCGTCCCGACCTCATCGTGGTGGACGAGCGCGGAGCCGAGCTCGCCTGGTTCGAGAATCCAACGTGGGCGCGTCACGTACTCGTCAAGGACGTGCCGCGCACCATCAATCTCGACGTCTACGATTACGACGGCGACGGCATCCCGGAAATCGCCATGGGTCACAACTTCGAAACCGTGCCGGAAAAAAGCATCGGCAACGTGCTCATCCTCAAGAGCGGTCCCGACCCGCGGCAGCCCTGGACGTCGCGGGAGATCGACCGCGTCCCCACCGTCCACCGTATTCGCTGGATCGACCTCTCCGGCGATGGCAGAAAAGTGCTGCTGGTGGCGCCCATGATCGGTCTCAAGGCCCGTCCGCCGGACTACGCGGACAACGTGCCGGTCTACCTCTACCGTCCCGGCGAGTGGAAACGCGAGCTGTTCACCGATCGACCTCGCGGCATTCTTCACAGCATTCTGCCCGTCCGCTGGCAGGGGCGCGGCGAGCAACTCATGACCGCCGACTTTCTCGGCATCCGCGTGTTCCTGGCCAAGGGGCCGGTGGAGATCGCCAAAGGAGACCCGCGGCAGTGCCCGCAATGTGGGTCGAGCGAGATCAAGATCGGCCACCTGGGCAAGCGCCGGTTCATCGCCGCCATCGAGCCCTGGCACGGCAACCAGGTCGTGGTTTACACCGAAGACGGGCCGGCGTGGAAGCGCCATGTGATCGAGGATGCCATGATCAACGGCCACGCGCTGGCGGTCGCCGATCTCAACGGAGACGGCCGCGATGAAATCGTCGCCGGGTTCCGCGGCGAGGGATTTCGACTTTACATCTTCACCGCTGACGACCAGACTGGCGGGCGATGGACGCGCCATGTTCTCGACCCCGGCGGCATCGCTGCCGCGGACTGCAAAATCGCGGATTTCCACGGTGATGGCCGCCCCGCCATCGCCTGTTCCGGCGCGTCCACCGCGAATGTGAAACTCTACAGCCCGCGCTGACAAAAACCAGTTTAGCCACGAATGAACACAAATGAACACAAATAAGAACACAGGACCGGCTTCCTGCCGCAAAGGTCGAGTGCGTCTACTTGCTTTTCTTGTGCGTGTTCATTCGGGTTCATTCGTGGCTAAAGAGTTCTTAATAGCTTCGGAGCGTCCGCTCTCTCGCGACCCCGAGACTCACCCCCGCCTCAGATATCGCGCCGCACCGTAGCGGTCCGGCCGATTGCCGATCGAATTCCGCGCCTTCACGTCGCCATACGGATCTTCGAATCGATTCATCATCGCCCACAGCCGCTGCCGCATGTCGCTGGTCTGCCGCCGGTACTCCGGTGTGTCCACCACGTTGCGCATCTCCCCCGGGTCGCGATCCAGATCGTACAGTTCGTCGAGATCGAAGCCGTTGAAGACGTATTTGTAGCGCCGATTGATGGCGATGCGCTGCGTGTACAGGAACTCGCCGCCGTAATAGGCGCACAAGATGTCATCCGGCCAGTCGGCGCGTTTCGGATCCTCGAACAGCGGCCCCAGCGAGCGGCCATCGGCATAGGGCATGGCTTTCGCTCCGGCCACCTGCGCGTAGGTGTGGGCCAGGTCCTGCAACTGCACGAGGCGATCGCAACGTCCGCCGCCTTTGATGCCGGCCGGCCAGCGTGCGATCAGCGGGATGCGATAGCACTCTTCGTACGGAATCCAGCCCTTGATCCACATGTGGTGCGCGCCCACCATGTCGCCGTGATCGGTAGTGAATACCACCAGCGTGTTGTCCGCCTGGCCGGTGCGGTCCAGCGCATCCAGCACGCGCCCGATCTGCGCATCCAGTTGCTCGGTGTACGCATAATAGTGCGCCCGGCTGACGCGCACGTCCTCTTCGGTGGCCCCCGCCCAGGTTCCCGCTTCCCGGCGGTGCAGACCCGGCTTGTTGGCGAACGTGTCGCGGAAATTCCCGGGCACCGGGATGGAGCGCGGATCGTAGCGGTCGAGATACTTCTTTAACGGCATGTAGGCGTCGTGCGGCTCCGACCAGTGCGCCTCCAGGTGCCATGCCTGCGAGCCTTTGGCGAAGCGGTCCATCATGGCGATGGCGCAATCCGCGGTGTAAGTCTCGGGAGTGGCCTCCTCGGGCCCTTCCTGGTAGCCCCACATGGCGAACGGGTCGCTGCCGGGCCAACGGAAGGATCGCGTGACGGTGGTCTTCAACTGCCCCCGCTGCCGCTCCACGCGGTCGGGATTGTTGTTCAGCTTCGCGATGGCCCGCGGATCGCAGCCGAACACGTTGGCCACTTCATCGAAGCCAAAATCCATGGGCGTGCGCACCCAACTGCAATGCCATTTGCCGATGTATCCCTGACGGTAGCCGGCATCGCGGAGGCGTTGCGAGTACAGCACGGTATCCGGATCGAGATCGCGATGCACCGAAGGCGAAGAGTGAATTTGGTTGTAGACGCCGTTGTGCCAGTGGTACGCGCCGGAAAGCGTCATGGCGCGCGACGGGCAGCAGACGGCCGAAGGAGTGTACGGGCGCTCGAACTGCATCCCGGCGGAGGCCAGGCGATTCAGGTTCGGCGTACGGCAGACAGACCGTCCGGCGATCGTGGCCCACTGCTGCTGGTCGGACTGCAGGTGGAGAATATTCGGCTGTTTCCGGCCTTGTGCCGCAGCCGCCGACACGGCCGCCGGAGCCATGAGGAATTCCCGACGATTGATCATCTGCGTTTACCTTATCGCAAGTTTGGTGAGTCCGGGTGCGATCTGGCTGCCTGACTACCGCAAATGTGCCGAATTCCGTCGTGGTCCACGTCTTGTAACGCAGCCTGGTCTTGGAAATTGGAAGGTCTCGCGAGATTTGGCTGGGCGTGCATCACTCCGGCAGATCTTCCACTTTCAGGTCGCACACCGGCCGCGACGTCGGTCCTGAATGCCGCCGCCGCGAGATGCTATCGTGATCGGGAGATTTGCCAGATGGGGCGCCTCCCGGATCCTCGAAAGGAACTCCGCCAGATCTTCGGCGGCGGGGGCAAAGTCCGCGTGCTGTCGGTGCCGGGGCGCGTGAACCTGATCGGCGAGCACATCGACTATCACGGCCTTCCCGTGCTGCCGATCGCCATTCGCCGCCGCATCCGCGTGGCGTTCCGCGCGCGCAGCGACCGCCGCATTCGCGCGGTCAGTTCGCCGCCCTACGGCCTCCGCGAGTTCGAATGGACTCCCGATCTCACGCCCGCGGCGCCCGGCGACTGGGAGAACTACCTGCGCGCGGCGGCGCAGACAGTAAGCGGCAAATGGGGCATCGGTCGCGGCATCGATGCAGTTGTGAGATCCAACCTGCCGGCCGCCGCGGGACTGTCTTCGTCCACCGCGCTGCTGGTCGCCTTCACGCTGGCGCTGCTGCGCGCCAACCGGCACTCGCCGGCCTTCGAAGAATTGATGGAGGTCCTGCCCGAAGGCGAGCACTTCGTCGGCACTCGTGGCGGAGGCATGGATCACGCCGCGGTGCTCGCGTCGCGATCGGGGTGTGCATCTCTCATCGAATTCGATCCCGTATCGGTGCGTCCCATCCGCATACCGGCAGACTGGGGATTTCTGGTGGCCCATAGCATGGTGACGGCGGAGAAGTCCGGCAGCGTGCGCGAGGCTTACAACGCGCGGCGCGTGGCGGGCGCCGCCGCGATCCAACGGCTCGGATTGGCTTCTTATCGCGCCGCCATCGAGGGGCGAACGTTGGAACAACTTGCCGATCTGGCATTTGCGCGCCTCCCCGGCGCCGAGCGCGACGCCTTTCTCCACGTCACCGGCGAAGCCTTCAGGGTGCGGGCCGCCGTGGACGCCATGGAGCGGGCGGATATCGGCGAGTTCTGCATGCTCCTGCGGCAGTCTCACGACAGCCTGCGCGACCTCCTGAGAGTCAGTTGCCCCGCGCTCGACCAACTGGTGGAAGCCGCATCGCAGTGTCTTGCCGGGGGCGCGCGCCTGACCGGCGCGGGATTCGGAGGGTGCGTCGTCATCTTCTGCGGGAAGCGGCATCGCCCGCGCGTGCGCCGCCGGCTCATCGAAGGCTACTACTCCCACTTCCCGGGCTTTCGGGAAGACCAGCACCTGCTCGACGCCAACCCCGGGCCCGGTGTGTTATACCAGACGTGATCTATGCAGCTTCATACCATCGATTGGATCATCGCACTCCTCTCGGTCGGGGTCTGTTTCGTCCCCGCGCTGTTCTTCGGCAAGCGCTCGGGAAAGAACACCGCCGAGTTCTTCGCCTCCGGACGCTCCGTGCCCTGGTGGCTCGCCGGACTCTCCATGGTGGCCACCACCTTTTCGAGCGATACGCCCAACCTGGTGGCCAACATCGTCCGCACCGAAGGCGTGGCGGGCAACTGGCGGTGGTGGGCTTTCACGCTCACCGGCGTGGCGACGGTCTTTTTCTATGCGCGGCTGTGGCGCCGCTCGGGGGTGCTCACCGACCTGGAGTTCTACGAGCTGCGTTACTCCGGCAAGGCCGCCGGCGTGGTGCGCGGCTTTCGGTCGGTCTACCTGGGGCTGCTCTTCAACAGCGTGATCATGGCCACGGTCAACCTGGCGGCCTGCAAGATTGCCGCCGTGCTGTTTGGATTCGAGCGCTGGCAGACTCTCCTCGCCGTCGGTCTGCTCAACGTGGTCTTCGCCGCGCACTCCGGTCTGTGGGGCGTGCTGGTGATCGACATGATCCAGTTCTTCATCAAGATGTCGGCGGTGATCGCCGCCGCGTACTTCGCGGTGAGGTTGCCGCAGGTGGGCGGCCTCAGCGGCCTGATCGACAAGCTCTCCCACCTGCACGGTCCGGGCGGCATCAACTACCTCGCCATGCTGCCGGATTTTCATAACAACTGGGACATCGCCGTGGCCGTCTTCGTGATTCCCATTACGGTGCAGTGGTGGGCCACGTGGTACCCCGGCGCGGAGCCCGGCGGCGGCAGCTACATCGCGCAGCGCATGCTCGCCTCCAAATCGGAAAAAGACGCGCTCGGCGGAACCCTGTTCTTCAACGTCGCCCACTATGTGCTGCGGCCGTGGCCGTGGATCCTCACCGCCCTGGCATCGCTGATTGTGTACCCGGAGTTGTCGGATATCCAGAAGGCCTTTCCACACCTCGACCCGACGCTCATCGGCCACGACATCGCGTTCCCGGCCATGCTGCGATTCCTCCCCGCGGGATGGGTAGGCCTGATGCTCGGCGGATTGATCGCCGCCAACTCATCCACCATCCTGACCCACCTGAACTGGGGCGCGTCGTACATGGTGCACGATTTCTACCGCCGCTTCGTGAAGCGGGGCGCGTCCGAAAAGCACTACGTGATGGCAGGCCGCCTGGCCACTATCGTGCTGTTTGTGTGCTCTTCGGCCATGGTGTTTGCGCTCGATACCGCGGCCGGAAGCTTCAACGTGATTCTGCAAATCGGCGCGGGGACGGGCCTCCTGTACCTGGTCCGCTGGTTCTGGTGGCGCGTCACCGCGTGGTGCGAGATCGTGGCCATGGCCGGCTCGTTCGCTATGTCGATCCTGTTCCTGATTCTGACCAAAAGCAACGCCGCGCCCTCGACTGCCGCGCAATTGCTGATCACCAT
>JBGPKH010000435.1:0-7791 GCA_041485845.1 Bryobacteraceae bacterium | reverse complement strand
GTATTTGGGGGCTTTGCATCGTCCGAGGAGATCGGCGGTCCCAGCCTGCTCAGTCACATCGCCGAGCAGACCGGCGGCCGGCTCTACGAAGCCAATCCGGTGGAACTGCCCGACATCGCGTTGCGGATCGGCATCGATCTGCGCAACCGTTACGTCCTGGGCTTCTCGCCCCCCAATCAGCAGCGCGACGGACGCTACCACTCGGTGCAGGTCGTGCTGGTGCCGCCGCGTGGCCTCCCCAAACTGCGCGCCCACTGGCGCACGGGATACTACGCGCCGTCGCAATAATTCCGAGCCCGAGTCCTGTAAGATCAACTCTTGAGCCAAAATCGAATGCCATCCAAACCCGTGCCAGCGCGGAGCCCCAATACTCCGCCCACCGATTGGGACCGCGTCGCCGCCAACCCGGAATTCCGGGACTTGATGAAGGCCAAGGTGCGCTTTATCGTGCCCGCCACCATATTCTTCGTGGTCTACTATTTCGCCCTGCCGATTCTCGTCGGATACGCTCCGGACTTCATGAGCACGCCGGTCGTCGGCGTGGTCAACATCGCCTACCTGTTCGCGCTGTCCCAGTTCTTCATGGCCTGGACGCTGGCCTGGCTGTACATGCGGGCCGCCGACCGCTTCGACGCCATGGGTAAGCGAATTCTGGAGCACCTGGCTCAGTCGGCGGAAACGAAAAAGGAGCGAGACTGATGTCCACGCCCCTGGTAATGTTCCTGGTGTTCATCGCAATTACTCTCGGGATCACCTGGTGGGCCGCGCGCCGCACCGCGGGCGCCAGCGCCTACTTCGCCGCCGGACGACGCATCAAGGGCTGGCAGAACGGAATCGCGGTAGCCGGCGACTACATGAGCGCGGCCTCGTTCCTGGGCATCGCCGGGATCATCGCCTTCCAGGGTTATGACGGCTTCCTCTATTCGGTCGGTTGGCTGGTGGCGTACCTGACCGTGCTGCTCATCGTGGCCGAACCGCTCCGTAATGCCGGCAAGTACACCATGGCGGATGTGCTGGCTTACCGGCTGAAACCGCGGCCGGTGCGCGCCATGGCGGCGCTCAGTACTTTGACGGTCAGCACCTTCTACATGATCGCCCAGATGGTGGGCGCCGGAACCCTGGTCGCCCTGCTGCTCAAAGGGTCGGGAATCACCTACAACCGGGCGGTCGTAATGGTCGGCGTCCTCATGGTCGCCTACGTCGTATTCGGCGGCATGCTGGCCACCACCTGGGTGCAGATCGTCAAAGCCATTCTGCTGATCGGCGGCGCCATTCTGCTCAGCATCCTGGTGATGGCGCACTTCGGCTTCAGCTTCCCCGCTTTCTTCGACGCTATCGCGCACGTCAAAGACGGCGACAAGATCGTGAACTTCCTGAACCCGGGCCTGCGCTACAAGCCGCCCTACGGCGCGCTCGACCTCATCTCGCTCGGCCTGGCGCTGATCTTCGGCACCGCCGGCCTGCCCCACATCCTGGTGCGCTTCTACACCGTGCCCGACGCCAAAACGGCGCGCGTGAGCGTGGTCTGGGCCATGGCGATCATCGGCGGGTTCTACATCATGACCACGTTTCTGGGCTTCGGCGCGGCCACCATTCTCGGCAAGGCATTCATCGCCTCACACGGCGGGACCAACATGAGCGCGCCGCTGCTGGCCCAGGCCCTCGGAGGCGACATCCTGTTCGCCTTCATCTCGTCGATCGCCTTCGCCACCATTCTCGCCGTGGTGGCCGGCCTCACCATCAGCGCCTCCACCTCGTTCGCCCACGATTTCTACGACAACGTCATCCACCATGGCAAGGTGCACAACCCCCAGGCCTCGGTCCGCGTCGCGCGCGTCACCGCCTTCGTGGTGGGGGCGGTGGCTATCGCCATCGCCATCGTTCTCGGCCCTACGTTCAATGTCGCGTTCCTGGTCGCGCTGGCCTTCGCCGTGGCGGCTTCGGCCAATCTGCCGGTCATCCTGCTCTCGATCTTCTGGAGACGCTTCACCACCGAAGGCGCGGTTTGGGGACTCGCCAGCGGCCTGCTCAGCTCCCTGGTGCTGATCGTCATGAGTCCCAGCATCATGGGCGTGGATGCTCCCACGGTAGCCGCGTCGGCCCGCCACCTGATCCAGATGCGGCCGATCTTCCCGCTGGAGAATCCCGGCATCCTCAGCATCCCGCTGGGCTTCCTGGGAGCGCTCTTCGGCACGCTGACAAGCCGTGTGGATCCCCAAGCGGAAGCCAAATTCACGGAACTCGAAGTCCGGGCCAACACCGGCCTGGGTTCGGAAAAGGCGGTAGCACATTAAAAAAAAATGGGCCAAATTATTTTGGGGCTACAGCCGTTCGAGCGGCGCGTCGGCGTCACCGAAGCGCTTGGCCTGGATCCCCATGCGATTCAGGCCTGTAACTGACGTGGGCCTTACGCGGCGCCCTTCAGCGCCCTTTCTACCGTCTCAGGGAATCGATCGATCACGATGAGATAGGCCCGGACCGCACTCGGCGGTTGCGTCCGGCCGAACTCCCAATCCTGCAAGGTTCGAACGCTGAAACCGTACCGCTTGGCGAACTCTGCTTGCGATAATCCAGATTTCGCGCGGATTGCCTTCACGTCTACCCGGCCCGGAACATCGTAGTAGCGAACCGGGAGAGAGATTTCACCGCGGGCGTGGGCAATGGCTTCTTTTAGGCCAGCGATCACGCCGCGCGAAACGGGGTTCATTCCCGGCTTAGGCTCAGGAGCGGTCTTATCCGCGTTTTTCTTTGGCATGCTTCAGTTCCTCCACGAAACTCTTTGCCGCTTTGCGGCTAGCGGAATCCAAATCCGCCTGCTCTTTCTTCGCGTACACGTAGAGCATGTAGACTTCGTTATCGGCGTTCCAGTAGTAGTAGATAACTCGGACACCGGCGCTTTTACCCTTTTCCTGGCGGCTCCATCGGGCTTTGCGGATACCGCCCGTGCCGATGACGACTGGGTGGGCGTCGGGATCGGCTGCGATTGAAGTTTCCATCGCAACGATCTCAGTCTCAGTAAGCAGCCGCTTCGCCTCGCGTTCGTACCGTTTCGTGGAGAATACGGCTGCTTTCATACCCGAACTATACGGGATTCTCGTATATAAGTCAACGGAAGAATTGGGGAATGGGCCTTCCGGAACGAGTGTGATGTCGGCCGAAGAGGAATTCCGCCGTCCTCCGCTTGCGTGACGCCTACAGACGTTCCAGCGGCGTGTCGGCGTCACCGAAGCGCTTGGCCTGGATCCCCATGCGATTCATGATCGACAGGTACAAACTGCACATCTTCCGTTTGTCGTCGCTGGCATCCAGATAATCCAGCGTACGTCCGGTTTCGAGCGTACCCCCCAGGCCTCCTGCCAGCACCAGCGGCAATCTCCGGTTGTCGTGCTTGCGGCCGGCCCACATATTGGAGAGAAACATCAGGCACGAGTTGTCCAGCACGGTACCGTTCCCCTCCGGCATGCCGTCCAGTTTCGTCGCAAGGTAAGCGAGTTGGCTCAGGTGGAAGCGCGCGATGCGCTCGTAACCCGCTGACAGATTATCGTGCGATGCGCCGTGATGTCCTTGGCGCACCTCCAGGAACGGATAATAGAGCGCCGAAAGGTCGCGGGCCAGAAGCAGCGTGGCCACGCGAGTCTTGTCCGTCTGGAAAGCGATGGCAATGATGTCGCACATCAGGCGCGTGTGATCCCGCAGGTCTTCCGGCAAGCCATTCGCCGGGCGGTCCATGGTAAAGGCGGGACGGTTCCGCTGCTTCGCCAGATCGTCCGCCTGGTCTTTACTCTTCCGCATGCCGTCGACGCGCTTCTCCACTTCGCGCACGCTGGTTAGATATTCGTCCAGCCTGGTTTTATCGGCCGCGCCGATTTTCCGCGTGAGAGTCTCGGCGCGATCCTTCACCCGGTCGAGGATGCTCATGTTCCGGAGGCTGCCGCGATTCTCAAACAGGTTGTCGAAGGCCAGCGAAGGGTAGACTTCCACCGGCACCGGCGAGTCCGGAGTCTGCCACGAGATGTGCGAGCTGTACGCCATGGAGAAGTTCGTCTCGTGGTAGCCCGTCATCGGCTGCTCGCAAGCCAGAACGATACTGGACTGCGGGGTGTCCTGACCGACGCTATCGGCGATCACCTGATCCACCGTGATGCCCGCCCGAATGATGGCCCCTTTCTGAATGTGCGCGCCGGACAGAAGGCTTCCCGTCTGCGCGGGGTGAATGCCCTGGCCGGTGGCCGCCTTGTTGAAGAGACCATCGATCACGTTGATCTTGTGCTTCAACGGCTCCAGCGGTTCCAGGGTCTTGCTCAGCTTCATCGCGGCGCCCGAGCCCTCGGCGCTCCAATGATCCTCGTTGATGCCGTTTCCCATGAAAAGAACCGCGAAGCGTTTCGGGGACGCGGCCGGCGATGCGGCATCGGCGAAAGCGGGAAGGGATTCCAGCCACGGCAGGGCCATGGTGACTCCTGCGCCGCGAAGAACCGTGCGGCGGGAAATGCGAGGTGCGGAGTTCTGCGCCTCGTTGGGGAAGATGTAGTTTGGTTGGCGCATCTGATTCACCTTTTGTTCAGAAACTGAGGGCTCGCGACCACTGCCTCTACCAGCGAAGCAAACCGATAGCCATTCGCGGCCAGCCTGGTTTCGATCTGCTCAATGATGGGTTCATCGGAGAGCAGGAGAGACCGGCTCAGAGCGTAGCCCAGCATTTTGCGGCTGAGATTATCCAGGTAGTCGTTTTGGCGATGCTCCCGGATGTAGCTCTGCACGCCCTCGAATCCGGCGCCCTGGCTGCCGCCGGGAAAAACCGCCTTGGTATCGACTGGCCGTCCCGCGAGGTCTTTGGTCCGCGCCTCACCCACCGGCCCGTACCCTTCAAACGCCAGCCCGACTGCATCGAAGCGCGCGTGACAGGAGGCGCAGACCTGGTTTTCCCGATGCCTGGCCAGCATGTCGCGCAGCGGCAGTTCAGTCTTCGCCTCGTCGTGCGGCAATTCGGGCACCACCGCGGGCGGTGGCGGGATCGTCTCGCCGAGCACCCGGCGCACCACCCAGTATCCGCGTTTCACCGGGCTGGTTCTCAAGCCGGGCGCGTTCTGGGTCAGAAAAACGGCCATGGGCAGCAGACCGCCGCGCCCGAACCGGCCGGCGTCGTCCACGCGAACCCAGTGGTCGTCTTTGCCCGTAACTTCGGGGATGCCGTAGTGCCGCGCGAGAACCGGATTCACAAAGGTGTAGTTGCCATAAAGGAGGTCCAGGACCGGGCGGTCGTTGTGCATCGTGTCCTCGATAAACCGGATCGGTTCCTCGAACATGGCCTGGCGCAGTTCGTTGTTGAAGCTGGGGAAGCGCTCGCGATCGACAGCGTTGTGTTGTTCGAAACGGCGGAAATCCAGCCAGTTGGCGCCGAATTCGGTCGCCAGGCCGCGCGCGCGATCGTCTTTCAACATCCGGCGAGCTTGCGCGATCAGCACCTCCGGCTTTTGCAGATCGCCCGCCGCCGCGCGGGCCAGCAACGCCTCGTCGGGCATACTGGACCAAAGGAAATAACTGAGCCTGCTGGCGAGAGCGTACCCCGAGAGCGGACGGCCGGTCACGGCGCGCGCGCCTGCGGCCGCGCTCTTGTCACTCGCATCCAATAAATCCAGGCGGAAACAGAAGTCCGGCGCCATCAGCACGCCGGCAATCGAATCGCGGATGGCCTCTTCATGCGTCAACGCGCTCTTTTCCCGAAGCGCGCGGTAATTCGCCAGCAGGTCCTCGCGCTCCGCCTTCGAAAGCGGTCTGCGGTAGGCGCGCGCCGCAAATTTGAGAAGGGCGTCCAGGTGGCGTGGCTCCGCCTCCACTCGCATGCGCTCTACCGAACGGAGCGTGTCGTTCACCCACTGGAAGTGTTTCCGGATCGCCTCCATGGCCACGGGATTGCTGCTGGCTTCAGCCTTGGCCAGATAGGTATCCCGCAGTCCGAAAATGATCGATGTGTCGCTCACCGCTTTATCCAGCGGGCGCGCCCTGCCAGACTCAGCACCCTTGCCGTCAACCTCGCCGCTCTGATTGAAGTAAAACTGATCCCAAGTCCGGGCAGTGTGATCGGCAATGAAGTCGAATTCATCCCAGAGCCTGTTCAACTCCTTCTGCCCCGTGTCGTCCAGGATCAACTCCATGAGCGGGGTATCGTCGCGCCAGTACCCCATCACATTGTGGTAACCGGCGCTTAGAAGACGTCCCTTGTCATCCGAATCGTCCGGGAAGTAGCGGCCGCGCTCCTTGACGTAGAAGGTGTCCGGGAAAACGGAAGCGAAGCGTGCGAACGAGGCTTCATAGCGGCTGCGCCCGGCGGCTGGAACCACGAGATCGGGATCGCCCGCGCGGGCCTTCGCCGTGAGAGCAGCCCACCGTGGCGCCGCTTCCTGATGCAGCCCGGGATATCGCGGGATTTCGGGCGCCACCGGGGCCGGGTCGGTATCGTTGCGCAGGGCGCCGCGGTCAAAATCCCTGCGGTGGGAGTTGAACTGCCGTAACTTCCAGTTCAGCAGCGGCTGCGAACCGGCGGGCAATCCTCTCACCACCGGGGCTGCGAATTGCATCGCCGTGTGGTTCCGGATCCTCACCACGAAATCGCGCATCTCGACGCATTGCGCGCGCAGCGTGTCCGGATGGTCAGCGCTGGGCGCCGGCAGGGCGCGCCACAGACTCCGCAGTTTCGCGACCGGCCCGGCCTCGTCCTGCTTTCCGTCGAGGATCTCCCAGATCATGGACAGGTACTTCGCGCTCACCTTCGCGTCCGCCGCGATGCCCGCCAGCGTAGCCCCGGGCTTTCCGAGAAGCGACCGGTACTTATAACGCCACGCGGCCTGAAAGTAATCCGCATAGTCGGTCGGCTGGCGTTCATAGAAGTCCACGATCCGTTTGATGGTGTACTTCTCACGATCCGTCTCGACCAGCATCGGATGCGGCGCGAAGTCGAACCCGTCGGGCGTGAGCACCATTTGATCGCCCACGGCACGCGCGGCCTGCAGGTACTTCTTGAGCAGGGCCGGCGACATCGCTAACGACTCGCCGGAGTTGTCGAAGCCGGCAGGATTGGCGGGATCCACGGGAAACTCCCGCGCGGGGCGGATGTCCACGCCCGTGAGGTCCCGGATCGTGTAGTTGTATTCGGCGTTGCTGAGGCGGCGCGCCAGCACCAGCCCGGGATCGCCGGCGTTCTTTCGCGCCTCGTTCGAGCGCACGGCTTGAATCCAGTCGATCACCTGCTGCCGGCTTTCCGCGGGCGGTGGGGGCACCGGCTTCGGGGGCATCTCCTTCGCGGTCAGTTTTTCGAGCACCAGCGCCCAGCGAGGATAGTCCCGGACCACGGTCTCCGCGGTCGAATAGGCCTTGAGATCGAACTGCGCGGCTGGCGTTTCGCCGCTATGGCATCCGATGCAATACCGGTTAATAAAGGGGCGCACGGTTTGCGCGAACTGCCGCTCAAGCGCGGAATCGGCAGCTTCGGCTGCGGAAATCGCGGAAATTGCGATAATTCCCGGCGCTAAACGCAATATTACGGGGAGGGCTCGACGTCGCATCAGTCTCAAAGTGTCCGCACGATCAGTTGCGACAATTATACAGGGGCCTCGCGTTGGCTGCAATGGGCACAGCGATGGCCGCGATGGCCACGGATAACACAGGACCTTCTTATCTGCGTTTATCTGCGTTCATCTGCGGCCAAATTGGTCTTTAGTTCTCTATCTTGATCCCAGTCAGCTTCCGTATCGCCGCGAGATCCCCCGGTCCCTTCACGTCTATCCGGATTCC
>JBGPKH010000434.1:0-7801 GCA_041485845.1 Bryobacteraceae bacterium | reverse complement strand
CCTACGGTGTTGCGGCCCTCGTCAGCCGACGGGCTGCTGTTGCCTTAGTTCTTTCATCTATTCATCAACTTGCATGCGGACCAATGTTTACGGCCCGTCCGCGAAGAAGATGACCCTGGTTTTGCGAAAGTCGGGCTAGCGATTGCGCGAATGGAACCGCTGCGGATCGGCGAAACCTCCCGCCGCCGCGGTGTTCTGACCGATATTGCCCTGGATCTCGCCCAGAAATCCGCAAGCTTCCGAGCAATGCCGAAAAATAGGCCTGGATTGGCCGGATATGAACTGGGCACGTTTTGCGAGGGGCGAAAAAAAGGCAAACGCGGTTTATTGGCCGATCTTCTCGATGAGGGTAAAGTGGCCGAGGGCGTCGTCCATATTCGCTATGGTAGCGTGGGGCGGGGGGTGCTCAGGCGGGTTCGAGAATGCGAATCGGTGTGTTGGTGGCGAGACTGTATAAGACGTCCGGACAGAAGTCGACTCCGTTCGGCCAGACGATCGTACCGGCCTCGCAATCGACTTGAACCTGCCGGAAGTATTCCGGGTCCTCCAACGGACGGAATACACCACCCCGGCCGACGACATGCTGTTTCAGATCGAGCTCCCTCTTGATACCGTCGGTGAAACTCAACTCCAGCCTATGATCTCGAACGTAACGGACTGCTTTGACTCTCGGAAACATGACTCTTCTATTCCAGGGGCTTGATTCTCTCTGCTGGTTCAGCGTTGTGCAGGCGTTGCCAATTCAACATCAACTCCCGCTGGTGGAGCGCCGCCCATTCGACAACCATTGACGCCGCACGGTTCGGAAGCGTGCCGCAAAGGATCGCGATCGGTTCGATTCCGACTTGCGCTTCACTCCCGGCATACATGCAATGGAAGTGCGGCGGATTGTGGTCGTCAAAATACATACGGACCACGATGCCAAAGAACCTGCTGATCTCGGGCATTCGCCTACATCGTAGCATGTCCTCTTCAAAGAGAGACCGGAGGGCAAGACCGCCGGGACCGCCGGGACCGCCGGACCGCCCGGCGTTACCTGGTGCTCTTCCAGGCGGCCAGGAGTTCGGCTTCCTTGGCGGGCGGGGGGCCGGCGAGCTTGGTTCGGCCGCCTTCGTCCTGGGTCTTGTACCAACGCAGCGTGTCGGCCACGGTCTGCTGGTAGGGGCGGAACTTCAGCCCGGCCTTCACCGCGGCGGTGTTGCTCCAGCGGTGGAAGCCGCGAGTCTCGCCCTGATACGGCGCCCAGATGGGGAAGATCTCTTCGCCCTTTTTGGCGATCCACTCTCCGGGCACCCAGGTGAGCGTATTCTCGGATTTGGTGGCCTTGCGGCAGGACTGCAGAAGATCGCCCCAGGCCAGGCGGTCCTTGGGACCGGTGGCGTTGAAGACGCCGGCAGTACCCTGCTCGATCAGAGTAATGAGCCACGCGCCGAGATCGCGCACATCGATGATCTGCACCGGGTCGGTGGGCGCGCCCGGGGCCAGCACTTCGCCGCCGCGGTCGATTCGCACTGGCCACCAGGTGAAGCGCCCGCTGGGGTCGTCGGGTCCGACGATGTAGCCCGGACGCACCACGGCGCTGCGTCCCGGCAGGGCCTCCTGGGACGCCTTCTCGCTCAGCACCTTCAGGGGGCCGAAGGTGTCGTTGGTGATCTTCTCGACGGTGGGGTCGGGAGTGGTGGCGAGCTTCCCGGTTTCGTCCTGGCCCTCGATGCTGTTGTCCGCGTAGGCGGAGATCGACGAGATGTAGATGTACTGCTTGACGTTGGGCGCGAGGAGTTTGGCCGACGCGGCGACGATGCGGGGGACATTTCCGGAGTTGTCGATGACGGCGTCCCACTGGCGGTGGCGGAGGGCGTTCAGTCCTTCGCCTTTGCCGGGGTCGCGGTCGCCCAGGAGCGTCTCGATATTCGGGAACAGTCCGGGTCTGGTTCTGCCGCGGTTGAAGAGAGTCAACTGGTGGCCGCGCGCATTGGCCGCCTCGACGGTGGCGGGTCCGAGGAAGCCGGTGCCGCCGAGGATGAGGATGCGTTTCTTTTGCGGGGCCGCGCCCAGCACCGCGGCTCCGGCGAGTGCGGAAACGAAGGCCCTGCGGGTTGTGGCAAGGATCACCTAGACAGTTTAGCGTGAGGCGGGATGGGGGAGGCCGGGGACGCGCAGGGCTCACGCGGCGGCGGGCGCGCTCCATCCCACGCCAACGGGAGTGCCAGGGTGCGGTTCGCGATTCCGGTAAGATAAAACTAATGCATCGCTTGCTAGCCGTGGCTGTGCTGTTCGGTGTCGCGGGCATCCGCGCCGGCCTGGCCGAAACGGCGCTCATCCTGCCCTTCTTCAACCACTCCACGTCCGCCAACCTGGACTGGATCGGCGAAAGCATCGCCGAAAGCGTGCGCGATTCGCTGGCCTCCGAAGGGCTGCTGGTGCTGGACCGCGACGACCGGCTGGAGGCTTACCGGCGCCTTTCGCTGCGGCCGGGCGCGGAACTCACGCACGCTTCCATCATCAAGATTGGCGACTCCCTGGACGCCTCCAGGGTGATATACGGCTACTACGAGCTGATGCCCGCGCCGGCCGACAATCCACAATCGAAAGGCGCGCTGCGCATCACCGCGCGCATCATCGATCTCAAGCACACGCGCCAGGCGCCGGCATTCAGCGAATTGGGGGCGCTGGAAGACCTCGCGGGGCTGGAGGCGCATCTCGGCTGGCAGGCGCTGGAGTCGTTGCGGGGGAAAGCCGCGCCGTCGGAACGGGAGTTTCTCAAGGCGCGCCCGCCGGTGCGAATCGACGCCGTGGAGAATTATGTGCGCGGCCTGCTGGCCACCTCGCCGGAGCAGAAGCATCACTTCTTCACGCAGGCCGCGCGCCTGGATGAGCACTACTCGCGGCCGTGTTATCAACTGGGAAAGACGTATTGGGAGAAGAAAGATTACAAGACCGCGGCCGGTTGGCTGGAACGCGTGGCGCGCACGGATCCGCACTACCTGGAGGCGCAGTTTTTTCTGGGTTTGTGCAAGTACTACAATGGCGATTTCAGCGGCGCGGAACAATCGTTCCAAGTGGTGGCGGCAGCCGTGCCGTTGAACGAGGTGCTCAACAACCTGGGGGCCGCGCAGGCCCGGCACAACAACCCGGCGGGCGCCATCGCGAGTTTCAAGAAGGCGCTGGAGGGCGACAGCGCCGACCCCGATTATCACTTCAACCTGGGATACACGCTGTGGCGAACGGGCCAGTATGCGGCCGCCATCGACAGCTTCCGCGAGGTGGTGGCACGGAGTTCGGACGACACGGAGGCCACCACTTTGCTGGGTCGCTCGTTGAAACAGGACGGCCCGCGGCCGGGGGATTCGAAGACCGAAGCCCGGGAGCGCGTCAAGACGAACTACGAGGAAGCGGCGTACCGGCAGCTTCAGGCGGAGCTCGCGAAGTAGGGGAGTTTGGACAGGCCAGGCTGGGTGACAGACGACAGAAGGCGATCGTCTGTCCTACTTGGGCGCGGGCAGCGCGCCGGACTGGGTCGTTCGTGTCTCGCGGGCCTGGGTCTCGGACCAGGCTCGAGGCACTTCTTCGGGGAAGGTGGCAAGCAGCCGCTCCGTGCGTTTCCGGATCTCCTTCACTACTTCGGGATTCTCGTCCGCCACGTTGTACGATTCCTCGGGATCGTTCTGGAGGTCGTATAGTTCGGGCGGGTGCAGCGGCAGGTTGATGCGGCCGACGCGCGGAGCGGGATTGTAGGCCATCGAATTGTAGCGGGCGAAATGCAGTTTCCATTTTCCCCAGCGGGCGCATTGCAGGTTCCAGTTGTCGAAATAGAGCAGGGCTTCCCGCTCCAGGCTCGGCGCCAGCCCGGTCAGCAGGGGCCAGATGTCCACGCCGTCCAGCGGGGCTTGGGGAGCGGATGCGCCGGTCAGCTTCGCGACGGTGGGTAGAATATCGACGGTCCCCGCCACGCCGCTACAGACCAGGCCCTTGGGAATCTTTCCCGGAAAGTAAGCCAGGAATGGCTCGCGCACGCCGCCTTCGTAGGTCGAACCCTTGCGGCCGCGAAGTCTGCCGGGGCTGCCCTGGTACCAGGGTCCGTTATCGGAGCTGAACATGACGAGGGTGTTGGAGGCCGCGCCCGTACGGCGCAACGCTGCGAGCACCTCGCCGACGCTCCAGTCGAGTTCCTCGACGACGTCGCCGTAGAGTCCCAGGGGCGATTTGCCTCGGAATCGCGGGGAGGCCGCCAAAGGAATGTGGGGAAAGGTGTGCGGCATATAGAGGAAGAAGGGGCTGCCTTTGCTGCGCTCAATGAACTTCACGGCGTGCTCAGTGTAGCGCGGCGTGAGGGTTTCGAGATTGGCGGGCTCTTCGACCTTTTCGGCGTTATGCAGGAGGGGCCGCGGCGTCATGTCGTTGCTGTACGGGATACCGAAGTACTCGTCGAAGCCGCGGCTGGTGGGGAGATACTGCGGCAGGTGACCGAGATGCCATTTGCCGATGCACATGGTCTGGTAACCCGCACCCTTCAGCGTTTGCGCCATGGTGGTCTCGGATAGCGACAGGCCGGTGGTGTCGGTGGGGAAGAGGACTCGCGGCACGCCCGTGCGGGTGGGATACCGTCCCGTCAGGAGGGCCGCGCGCGACGGCGAGCACACCGGGTTGGCCGAGTAGAACTGGGTGAAGCGCACGCCTCCGGCGGCCATGCGGTCGAGATTGGGAGTGCGGATGCGGGAGCCGTAGCAGCCGAGGTCGCCATAGCCGAGGTCGTCGGCATAGATGAAAACGATATTGGGCGGCGCGGCCGCGCCACGAGCCAGGGGGAGTGCGGCGGCGGCGGCGACGGTTTGCAGGAAGGCTCGGCGGTTCATCATGAACAGGTTCGCATAATTGAAGTGGGAAAGCGTCTTGATGCGGAGACGCTGAGGCGCGGAGAGGATCAGGTTATTATAATAACCGCCGAGACGCCGGGAAAAACCAAGGGCTGTTGGGGGCTTTGGTGTCGTTGGCGCGGTTCGAGCGCTGAGGGGGCGGAGAAGAGGGAGGCCGAGGGGTTCGTTTGGCGTGGAGCCGTGGCTGGTGGTCAGAATCTACTGCAAGTGCTGGCGGCTGGCCTCGGCGATTGCTTCCTTCTGCAACTCGCGCCGCGCGGCTTCCGGCAGCACGCGCCAGTTGTTGTCGGCCTCCGCGGGCAGGGTCTTGCGATCCGTGTAATAGCGGACCATCATGTCGCGGATCTCTTCCTGCGAACGCCAGAGAATTTTGGCTCCGGCGAACATGGAGTAGCCGGCGCTTCCCGCCGCGCGATAGTTGTTGATGGCGAGGCGCAGCTTCTCATCGGGCGCGAGGGGTTTGCCGCGCCAGCCGAGGTTGCGGATGCGATCGTCCTCGGGGCGGCCCAGATCGACCTCGTACTCGACTCCCTGGGCCATGTCGTAGTGGCGATCTTGGCCAGCCCGCGCTCGGCCGGGCGCCCCGTGCCGTAGTCGATCGGGTAGAGGTTGCCGTACAGATCGGTGGTCGCGAGGACCGTCACGACCACCTGTTCGGACCGGGCGAGGCCAGCCCAAACCAGCACGAAAAGAGGAAGCCAGTTCCGCATAACGGGTGGAGTTTCAGTATAAGATAAGGTGTTTAGGGCCCCAGGCGAACCCCGGCACACCTGCGGACTCTAGGGAGAACATCACATGAAACTATCCATTCTCTTATTGATTGCTGGCGGCGCGTTTGCACAAGCGCCCCCCACTACTCCGGCGAAGCAGCCCGCCGGAGCCCCCGCGCCTACCGGGGCGCCCGCCCGCGAGCCCGGTCTCTACGCGATTATGAAGACGTCGATGGGCACCATCACGGCGCAGTTGTTTGAAAAGGAGACGCCCGGGACGGTGCGCAATTTCGTCGCCCTGGCGCGCGGCACCAAGGCGTGGAAGGATCCCAAGACCAACACCATGGTCGCGAAACCCCTGTTCAACAACCTCCAGTTCCATCGCGTGATTCCGAGATTCATGATTCAGACCGGCGACCCGACGGCTACGGGCGGCCACGACTGCGGCTTCACGATCAAGGACGAAATCGTGCCCACGCTGAAGTACGACAAGCCGGGAAGGCTCGGTCTTGCCAGACTCCAGGCGCCCAATACGGGGGCTTGCCAGTTCTTCATTACGGACGCACCCTATCCGTTCCTGGACATGCAGTACACGCTGTTCGGGCAGGTCGTGGAGGGGCAGGACGTGGTGGGAAAGATCGCCACAGTGCCGCGCGATGGGAACGACAAGCCGCGCACCCCCGTCATGCTGGTCAGCGTAACGATCAAGCGGGAGGGTCCGCCACCCGCGCCGGCTCCGGCAACGAAAAAGTCCACGACACCGGCCAAGGCAGCCCCCGCGGCCCCCGCTCCGAAGAAGCAATAGATGAAGGGGCTCGCGCTTCTGATGGCGGCGGCAGCCTGCGCCCTCGCGCAGCCGCAACTGCCCGCGGGGCTGTACGCGGTCTTCACGACGTCTGCGGGAACGATCACCGCCAGACTCGACGAGAAGGACACGCCGGGCACGGTACAAAACTTCGTGGGCCTGGCGCAGGGCGCCAAGGCGTGGGTGGACCCCGAAACCCGCAAGATGGTGAAGCGGCCGCTGTACAACAACATCACGTTTCACCGGGTGGTGGCGGGGGAGATGATCCAGGCAGGCGACCCGACGGGCAAGGGCACGCACAACTGCGGCTTCACCATCCGGGACGAGTTTCTACCGGGCCTGCGGTTCGACCGCGCGGGCAGGCTGGCTATGGCGAACACCGGCAATCCGGATTCGGGCGGCTGCCAGTTCTTCATCACGGTGGGGCCGATGCCGATGTGGAACGGCAAGTACACCATCTTTGGGCAGGTGGTGGAGGGGCAGGACGTGGTGGAGAAGATCAACCGCGCACCGGCTCACACCGATCAACCGGTGGCTCCGGTGAAACTGATGAGCGTGGCGATCGAGCGGCACGGTCCGAAGAAGTAGGGGCCAGGGGCCAGGGTTGAGGTTATTGCTGCTGGGCGACGGGTGCGGGCGCCGGCTTAGCGGGTGACGCGGCGGCTTTGGCGGGCTGGGCCGCCGGCTTGGCTGCGGCTTCCCTGGCACGGTTGATCATGAACATTAGGTAGAGCGCGAACGCCAGCGCGGTGAGCAGCGCTGTCAAAACCAGAAAGAGGCCGTCGACGGTGGCAGCCTGGCCGGTAGCGACCAACCATCCGGTAGCGGCCACGCCGGCCACAATCATGAAGACACTGAAGAGGAACAAAAATCCGCGATCCGACATAATCCTGTGGTTTCAGCTCCAGGTAAATATTGTATAGCATTCCCACCAGCGCGGGCGGGAATGGCTGTGCTACCGTCATCCGTATGAAACCGGCACTGGACCTTGCCCTGTTCCTGGCCCTGTTCCTCGCGCCTGCCTTCGGCCAGAATCCTTACAACGAGAAGCCCTCCTACGCGCGCAGCCGCGATTTCGATCTCCAGCATCTCAAACTCGAACTCTCCTTCGACGTCCCCGCGAGGAAGCTCACCGGCATTGCCACGCTCCGCATGGCGCCCCTGGCCGGCGATCTCCGCGAACTCGCGCTGGATAGCGCCAACCTGAACATCGACGCCATCACCGTGGCGGGCCGCCCGGTCCAATTCCGCACCGCGGACGATAAGCTCTACGTCACGCTGGACCGCCAGTACCCCAGCGGCACGCCGCTCGATTTCGTGGTCCGGTACCACGCCCAGCCCAAGCGCGGGCTGTTTTTCGTGATGCCCGACAAGCATCATCCGGATCGACCCAAGCAGATCTGGGCCAATGG
>JBGPKH010000433.1:0-7821 GCA_041485845.1 Bryobacteraceae bacterium | reverse complement strand
CGCCTCCCAGCGCCGTGCAGAACTATTACAACCAGGCGGCGGAATGGTCGCTGGCCTCCTCCGACGTGCCGCTGCGCTTCACCGCGGCCTGGACCTGGCAGCTTCCGTTCGGAAAAGGGAAAGCCTTGCTGCACACCAACCGGGCGCTGGACTGCGTGGCCGGCGGCTGGCAGGTGCAGGGAATCGCTCTCTACCAGAACGGCTTCCCGCTGTTCGTCTATCAAACCAACCAGAATTCGGTGATCGGCGCGGGCGCGCAGCGTCCCAACGCCACGGGAGTCAGTCCCGCGATGTCCGGCAGCCCGCAGGAGCGGCTGAACAGTTACATAAATCCCGCCGCCTTCTCGCTGGCCCCCACGTTCACTTTCGGCAACCTGAGCCGTAACATCGGCTATCGCGGCCCCGGCGAAGCCAACTGGGACCTGTCGATCTTCAAAGACGTCACCTTCCATGAGCGCTACAAAGCGCAGTTCCGCGCCGAAGCGCTGAACGCGTTCAATACCCCGCTGTTCTCCAACCCGAATACGTTGTTGAACAGCGCGAATTTCGGAAAGCTGGTATACCAGACCAACACGCCGCGGGAAATCCAACTCGGCCTGCGATTCTCGTTCTAAGCGGGCATAAACATGGGCCACAGACGACCGGGATCTGTTTTGATCTCGGTCGTCTGTGGCCCTTGAAGCTCTCTCGATACTGTCTCACCACTTACTTCGCCGCCGCTCTCTGCACCGCAGCCCGCGCCCCCAGCGTGGCGTTGATCGTCACCGTTCCTCTGGTCACCTGTAGGTCGCGCTGCCACATGCTGCTCCCGTTCCGCACCACCACTTGGTGAACGCCCGCCGGAAGCTGAAGCGTCGTCGGAGCATTGCCCACAAACATGCCGTCGATCTCGATGTCCGCGCCTGGCTGGTTGGCGTTGATGCTCAAGGTGGCGGCGCCCTGTGCCGCGCCGGCCATCGGCGCCGTATTGGTAGTCGAGGTGTTGTTGACCACCACCGGGTTGGGCGCCACGTTCACGCCCGCGGGCAAACCGGCATTGTTGGCCACTGCGCCATTCGGCGTGCGCAGGGTCTGGACGGGCGCCTGCGGCAACACGCGGGTGACCGGCGGTACGCTGGCGGCCGCGGCGCCGGCGACGTAAGTGCTTTCATCGGCGAACACTTCGTACGTGCGTCCCTTGATGATCGTGGCGTCGTGTCCCCTGATCAGCAGTCCCAGGGGCGCGGCGGGCCAGAAGACCACCGCCAGCCCGGCAGTCAGCACGCCGGTGGCGGCGCCGTTGCCTCTTCCGTGATTCTTCAGGGGAGTGTAACGAACGCTGAGCCAGTTGCCATCCACCATCTGCACGCGCTCGATGGTGAAATCGAGTTGGCCCGAGCGGCCCATGCGGCGCCGCGCTTCCGCCCTGATGATGCTGCCGGTGGCGCGGGCGCCGTTGGCCACCACCACCGCGTCGCCCACGCGCACTTCCTGGGTCACCGAAAAATCCACGGTTTGGCCGAGCTCGGCCGTCTCCGAAGTGAGGTTCTGTTCCAGCCGGACGCGGAGTTTGGTTCCGTCCGGGATCATCACCTGAGCCATGGCCATGCCGGCCGTTAACAGCGTCGCAAGCAGCAGATTCGTTTTCATCGTCGTTCTCCTTGTTTTGAGTTTTCTCGCTCTCAACCTGGAACGCGACGCGTCTCGCAAAACGGGATCAAAAGAATTTCGGGGCGCTGCGGGACGGCGCTTTTCGCAGCGCTGACCGGAACCGGGCCAGCCTTCCTTCGGCGGCCTTGCGCGCCGGGGACGGCGGAATCAATGCCAGCGCCTTTTCCTCCGTAGCCACCGCGCTGGCCGCATCGTCCGCGTCTTCGTAAGCTCGTGCCAGTACCTCCAGGAATTCGGGCGCGGACTGGCCGGTCATCTCCACCGCCCGCCGCGCATACGAGATGGCCTGGGCCGGGTTGCGCAGATCGGGGAGCGGCGCATCGATCAGGTACTCGGCGTAGTCGTTGACTTCGCCCGGAGTGGCGCCCGGCCGGTCCGCCAGTTGCCTGGTGATGGAAAGCCCCTGACCGTAGAGACGGCGCGCCTCTTCCGTCTGGTGGAGCTTGGCCAGAAGGTCCCCGATGTACACCAGCATGGTGGCGTAGCGGACCCGCAGCATATTGTTGTTGGGCTCGGCGGCGTACAACGGCCGGATGAGGTCGAGTATTTCGCGATAGATCGCGAGCGCCCCCTGCACATCGCCGGTCTTGTTCAGCAAATCCGCGCGGACCTTCAACCCCACCGCATAGTCCATGCGGGCCTTGGCGTTGGCGGGGTCCGCCAGCATCAACTGCCGCTGAACCTCGGCCGCCTTGACGTACTCATCGAGCGCCTCACGCGTCTGTCCGTGAGCTTCGTAGGCCTCGCCGATTTTGCGGTCCATCATGACCGCGCTGCGGCGGGCGTCGGCATTGTTCGCATCGGCGGCGCTCAAGCTTTCGAACACAGCCGCCGCGGCGCGATAATTCCGGACGGCCGGTTCCCACTCGTTGGCATCCACCTGCACGTCGGCCAGCTTCATCTGAAGCACCGCACGGGAGCGCCGGTATTGCAAACTGCCCGGCTGTTCCGCGATCAGCGCGCCGTCGATCGCGAGGGCTTTTTCGTAGGCCGCGCGGGCGCCTTTTTCATCGCCCAGGTTGGTCTGCCCGGAGCGGCCCAGCACATCGGCGAGCATCTCGTAGCTTCGGGACAGCTCGAACCGAACCCCCGGGTCGCGGGCCGACGGTCCGGACTCCAGGACCGCGATGGACTGCCGAAAGTGAGTTACCGCGCCGGCGAGGTCATCGCGCAGGGGCAGCACTTCCCCGAGCGAGCGATGCGCGCGCGCCTGGTATTGCCGCGCCTTGAGGTCGCCCGGATCGCGGCGCACCACGTTCTCCGCGATGGCCAGCGCCTGCTGGTAACTGGAGATGGCGCCCGCGGTATCGCCCAGGTTCGAGACGTAAGGATTGCCCTGTACATCGCCAACTTTGAGATAGGCCTCGGCGAGCGAGCGCGAAAGGCCGGCATCGCCGGCGGCCTCCTGCGTCAGGCTGCGCAGGTATTCGAGCGCCTTTTGGACCAGCAACTGGCGGGCGGGAGTCGATCCCGCGAGGTTGCGGATCTTGTCGTCGAATTCGAAGAGGAAGGATTCGGCGACGCTGCGGACGTCGTTGAAGCGGCGCTCGGCGCGGGCGCGCTGCTGCTGTGCGATGTGCGCCTGCCGGGTGGTTGCGACCAGACCTGTGGCGAGCGAGACGACCACCAGCGCCGCGGCAATCACCCCCGTGCGGTTGCGTTGCGCGAACTTGCCCGCCCGGTACATGAGGGTGCTCGGCCGCGCCGCGATGGGAATGCCCTCGAGGTGGCGGCGGATGTCCTCGCTCAACTGTTCCACCGATCCGTAGCGGCGCGCCGGCTCCTTTTCCAGCGCCTTGAGAACGATGGTGTCCACGTCCCCGGCCAGACGTTTGGCGCGCGCGCCCGTTTCCATCGCACTGGGGCGCACCGGTTCGAGCTCGCAGATGGTGCGCTCCACGTCGAGCGGCGACCGTGTCGGAAACAGGTACGGCATCCTGCCCACCAGCAGTTCGTAGAGCACCACGCCCAGCGAATACACGTCCGTCGCGGTGCTGATGGCGAGGCCCTTCACCTGTTCCGGGCTGGCGTACTCCGGCGTCATCAGCCGCATGCCGGCCTGCGTGAGCGCCGTTTCCTGGGGAGCCTCGTGCCGCAGCAGTTTGGCGATGCCGAAATCCAGCAGCTTGGGCGTGCCATCTTCGGTAACCAGGATGTTGCCCGGCTTGATGTCGCGGTGGACCACGAGGTTCTGGTGCGCGTACTGCACCGCCGCGCAAACCTGGCGGAATAGTTTCAAGCGCTCGCCGAGCGCCAGCGAATGGTTCTGGCAGTATTGATCGATGGGCGTGCCTTCCACGTACTCCATCACGAAGTACGGGCGGCCGTCGTCGGTTGCGCCGCCATCCAGCAGGCGGGCGATGTTGGGATGGTCCAGGCCGGCGAGGATCTGGCGCTCGTGGCGGAAGCGCGAGACAACGATGCGCGAATCCATGCCGCGGCGCATGAGCTTGAGCGCGGCCTTCTGACGGAACTCGTCCACGCGTTCGGCCAGGTAGACCGAGCCCATTCCGCCGGCGCCGATCTCGCGCACGATCTGATATGGGCCGATGTGGCGTCCGAGATTCGCGTCGGGAGGCTCGTCCAGAGACACGCCCGGAACGTAATCCACGGCCATTTCCGAAAGGAAGCCGTCGGAATCTTCTTCGTTAGCCAGCAGCGAGTCCACTTCGCGCCGCAATTCTTCATCGCCGGCGCACGCCGTGCTCACGTACGCCGATCGCTCGGCGCGCGGCACATCCAGCGCTGCCTGGAAAATCTGTTTCACCTGTTGCCAGCGCGCGGCATCCATGACGCGTACTCAGGCCGCGGCAAGCTCGCGGTGCAGCCACGCCTTGGCCATGGCCCACTCGCGCTTCACGGTGGGCGCGGAGACTCCGATCGCTTCGGCGGTCTCTTCCACGGTGAGGCCGCCAAAGAATCGCAGCTCCACGACTTTGGCCTGGCGGGCGTCGAGCGCTTCCAGTCGCGTGAGGGCCTCGTCGATGCGCACCAGGTCGGAGGCGCGATCTTCGGCCACCACCAGCGCTTCGTCGAGAGAAGTCTTGTGGACATCGCCGCCGCGTTTGAGGCGCTGCCGCGACTTGGCATAGTCCAGCAGGATGCGGCGCATCACCTGGGCGGCGACGCCGAAGAAGTGCGCGCGGTTCTGCCAGGTGACGTCCCGCTGATCGACGAGCTTCATGTAGGCCTCGTGGACCAGCGCGGTAGCTTGGAGAGTATGGCCCGGCCGCTCGTTACGGAGTTGCGCGCCGGCCATGCGCTTCAGCTCCTGGTAGACCATGGGCGTCAGCTCATCGACAACGGCGCGGTTGCCGCCGGAAAGCTGCAACAACAACTGAGTGACCTTCTCCGAGGCCATGATTCCAAGAAGTATAACGCAAACAATGGATGGCTGAGACTGCGGCCTTTCCGGAGCCTCCCGGTCTCCGAGCTAGGGCGGGTCATGGGTGTGTGATGCGTCCGGACCCTGGTGGATTCGCTCGTGTACTGGAGCGCCGTGCTGCGGAAACCGCTGCCGGAGCGAGCCTATATTACTGGCTCCGACTGTCCCTATGCCCGAGTTGTTCGACGTGCCGCTTCCGACTTTCGTTCCGGCCAGGAGCGCCGCGAGATCCTGGCGCCTTGGCGCGTGACGGACGGGGGTGGACGGGTCCTGCCGGAATGGCGCGGCTCGGATCGGCTGTACGGGAGCAAGGGGCTGGTGAACCCGGCCCTGGTGGCGGCGTCGGCATAACCAGCTTTCCTCGCTGCTCGCGAAGACGCGCGAGGCGGCGTTGTCGGGCCAATTCGAGACTTTCAAGACCACCACCCGGCAGGACGGCACAGCGCGCAATCCGCAGTGGATGGGGTAAGAATCAACCGCCATGGCCGTGCACATCAAGAATGTAGAAGTCGAGAGGCTGGCCGTTGAAGTCGCCAATGTGGCCCATGAAGCCAAGACGGAAGCGATCCGGCGGGCTCTGGTGGAACGCCGGGCTCGGCTCCAGGCCCTGGCTGGCAAGCCCGGCGACCGCCATAGCCTGCGGGAGTACCTGGAGCAGAATGTGCCCGAGATGCCGGCCGCCGAGTTGGGGCGAGTGATGAGTCGCGAGGAAGTAGACCAGATCCTGGGCTATGGGCCGGCAGGCTTTTGAGGCCTCGTTTGGGTCACGTCACCACTGTTGGCCGCGCGGTTGTGCTCGGTCGCCGGCCCCCGGCGCAGTCTGCAGTGGATGGGGTGAGGCGTCAATACGTCGCGCGCCCACCGCTGACGTCGTAGCATTGCCCGGTGACGAAGCTGGCCTCGTCGGACGCCAGAAACGCCACTACCGCGGCCACCTCCTCGGGCCGTCCCGCGCGGCCCATGGGAATCCGCGCGGTCATGTAGCTCACCTGCTGCGGCGTCAACTGCTGCAGGATCGGCGTCGATCACTGCGGGCGCGACGGCATTCACGCGCACGCCGCGGGTGGCTACCTCCTTGGCAAGCGCCTTGGTGAAGCCGATCACCCCGGCCTTCGCCGCCGAGTACGGCGTCATGTTGGGATTGCCTTCCTTGCCGGCGATCGATGCCACATTCACGATGGCGCCCGAGCCGCGTTCGAGCATGTGGGGAATCACGGCCTTCGAGCAGAGAAAAACGCTCTTCAGGTCCACCGTAATCACGTGGTCCCACTCCTCTTCGCTGGTGTCCGAGAGCGGGGCGGCGCGGCCCGCGATGCCGGCGTTGTTCACCAGCACGTCGATGCGCCCGAGCTCCTCGATCACCGACGCCACTATGCCTTCGACGCTCTCGCGCTCGCCGACATCCACCAGCCGCGCGACCGCCTGCAATCCAGCCTCGCGGATCTCCGCCGCGGCCTTCTCCGCGGCCGGCAGATTGAGATCGGCCAGCACCACCGCCATCTGCCGCCGCGCCATCTCGCGGCCGATCGCCAACCCAATCCCCTGGGCCGCGCCGGTAACGCCCATGCCGCCGGCCCCGATAGCTGCGAGAATTTCGTATGGGCCCAATCGGGACAATGGCCGCAGACGCAAATGGAATCCCCTCGCTCGTATGAGTCTAACGCTTCGTCGTCTGGCCTCACAAGCTTGGCTACGAGACGTGACTCCCGAGCGGGCCGGCGGAGAGACCGGACGCACCGAGGGAATGGAGGGCGGCGGATCAATACGTCGCGCGCCCGCCGCTGACGTCGTAACACTGCCCTGTTACGAAGCTCGCCTCGTCCGACGCCAGGAACGCCACTACGGCGGCGACCTCCTCGGGCCGGCCCACGCGACCCATCGGAATTCGCGCTGTCATGTAGCTCACCTGCTGCGGCGTCAACTGCTGCAGGATCGGCGTCTCGATCACCGCCGGCGAGACGGCATTCACGCGCACGCCGCGGGTCGCCACTTCCTTGGCCAGCGCCTTGGTGAAGCCGATCACTCCGGCCTTCGCCGACGAGTACGGCGTCATGTTGGGATTGCCTTCCTTGCCGGCGATCGACGCGACATTCACGATCGCGCCCGAGCCGCGCTCGAGCATGTGGGGAATCACCGCCTTCGAGCAGAGAAATACGCTCTTCAGGTCCACCGTGATCACGTGGTCCCACTCCTCTTCGCTGGTGTCCGCGAGCGGCGCGGCGCGTCCCGCGATGCCGGCGTTGTTCACCAGCACGTCGATGCGCCCGAGCTCCTCGATCACCGATGCCACCATGCTCTCGACACTCTCACGTTTGCCGACATCCACCAGCCGCGCGATCGCGTGGAATCCGGCCTCGCGGATCTCCGCGGCCGCCTTCTCCGCCGCCGGCAGATTGAGATCGGCCAGCACCACCGCCATCTGCCGGCGCGCCATCTCGCGGCCAACGGCGAGCCCGATCCCCTGGGCCGCGCCCGTTACAATTGCCACTCGCTGTTCGCTCATCAGTCAGGAACTCCCACGCTCTCCTCCGCTCCACTCCGTGTTCTCGAACCCGGCCGCGAAGTCGAGCCCGCCGATCCACGCGAATCTGCTCTTGTCTTCTCGCGTTCTTCCTCCGCGCCGATCTCCGCGCCGCCGCGTCTCCGCGGCGAGTCTCTAGCTCGAATACATCGCCGCCACTTCGTAATCCACCACCTTCGGAATCGTGAACTCGATCTGTGTCCCGCGCTGCCGGAACGGAATCACGGTCTCGGCGCGCATCAGTCAGGAACTCCCACGCTCTCCT
>JBGPKH010000432.1:0-7829 GCA_041485845.1 Bryobacteraceae bacterium | reverse complement strand
CACCACCGTGGAGTGGTCGGGGACGGCATGCACCACCACCGAGCCGGCGCCGATCTTCACGTTGTCGCCGATCTTGATGTTGCCCAGCACCTTGGCCCCGGTCCCCACCACCACGTTGTTACCTAGCGTGGGATGGCGCTTGCCTCTCTCGTTGCCCGTGCCGCCCAGGGTCACGCCCTGGTACAGCAGCACGTCGTCGCCGATCTCGGTAGTCTCGCCGATTACCACGCCGGAGCCATGGTCGATAAAGAAGCGGCGGCCGATCGCGGCGCCCGGGTGAATCTCGATTCCGGTGAAGAAGCGGCTGATCTGCGAGATGACGCGCGGCGCCAGCGGCACTCCCCAACGATACAGCCTGTGGGCTAACCGGTGGGCCAGAATGGCATGGAATCCGGGGTAACAGAGAAAGATCTCGACCACGCTCTTGGCCGCCGGGTCTTCCCGGAAGATCGTGTCGATCTGTTCTCTGATCGCTCGAAGCATGCGGCTTTCCTAATGGATGAAGTCCGCGGCGGCTGCGATTCGCCGGGCTAATGCGCCGCGACCTCTTCCGGGGCCACGGCCGGAGGCATAGCGCCAGGAGGCATTGGCGCCAGCATGTCCTCTTTCCGTTTGACCAGCGTAGAGGTGTTGAAGCTGGCCACTTCGAAACCGTGCCCGTGCGTGATGGCGTCGGTGGGGCAGGCTTCCACGCAATAACCGCAAAAGATGCAGCGGTTGTAATCGATGTTGTAGATCTTGGCGTAACGCTCACCGCCGGAGATGCGGACCCTACCGGTATTCTCCGCGGCCTCGATGTAGATGCAGTTGGCGGGACAAGCGGCGGCGCACAGGAAGCAGGCGACGCACTTTTCGAGGCCGTTCTCGTCGCGCTGCAGGACGTGAACGCCGCGATAGCGCTCTTCGAATTTCGGCGGCTCGTCGGGATAATTCTCGGTCACGGTGGGAGACATCATCTCCTTGAACGTGACACCCATCCCCTTGGCGATGGAGGCGGCCGCACCTAGAATGTCGATCTTGTTGGCCATTCGGTCTAACTACATTCTACAGGACTCCCGCCGGGAGCCTAATTGCGCGACCCTCAACCGGCTTTCCACTCGGGAACATTCTCTCCGGGCCGGATGGGACGGACGCCGGCCTTGCCGCCCAGCCACTCGATTTCCTTCTTGAGCCAGCCCTCGATCGCGTGCGAAATCGTGCCATCGCGCTCCACCAGGAACATGGTGGGAACGCTCGAAATGCCGAAAGCGTCGCTGGCCGCGAAACCGCTGTCTTCAGTGTCGAGAAGCGTGGGAAACGTCACGCCGAACTCCCGGTTGAACTCCCGCGTGTCTTCGGCGTCGTTCTGCGAGATGCCGTAAATCGGCAGCGTGCCCGGCTGGTGGAGGCGTTCGACAAACGGAAAGGTGAGCTGGCAGATGGGACACGTGACTTTGAAGAACGCCAGCAACACGGGACCGTTGGCGATGAGGTCGTGCAAAGTGGCCTCGCCGCCTTCCAGCAGCGGCAATCGGAAATCGGGTGCGCGAGCGCCGGCGTCGAGCAGCTTGCGGTGGCGGCGGGAAGCCATGATTCGAGTTTACGATGGGCAGGGCCGCTACCGCTCGAACACGATCCCCGCGCTCGGCAGGATCGGGAACATGGTATCCAGCGTGAGGAACGACTGCAACGTCCGGCTGTTGTAACCGTCGAAGCTGTCGAAGATGTAGTTCGCGCGATTGGTCAGGTTGACGACTTCGCCGTACAGGGTGAGCTTCCACTTGTCGCGCGTCCACGACTTGTTCACGCGGAAGTCGATTCGCGAGTAGGGGCTCAGGCGCAGTTGGTTGCGCACGCTGGTCAGGTTGTAGAACGAGCCGTTCTTTTGTAGAAAGCCGGGGATCGGGAAGCCGCTGCCGTAGTTCCAGCGGAGGCTCAGATTGACCGTGGGCTTCAGGCGATAGCCGCCGTACAGGTTGACCGTGTGGCGCTGATCGAATTCGGATGGGAAACGGTTGTTCGAGCCGGCGGGCTCGCCGCCGTCGCGCATGCCCGTGTGCCCGTAGGCGTACGAGATCCAGCCGGTGAAGCGGTTGGCGCTGGAACGCCGGAGGAACAACTCCACGCCGCGCGCGTAGCCGCGCAGGGAGTTGCGATAGGGCGGATTCAGCGGCGGGCTGAACAGCCTGCCGTCGATGAGGCGCGGATCGTAGAGCGGCTGGAAGGGCAGGTCGCGGTCGGAGCGGTTGTAGAACTCCAGGCGGATACGGGTTCGCTCGCCGAGACGCTGCTCGATGGCGGCGATGGCGTGGTTCGAACGCATGGGCAGCAGACCGCGGGCGCCCAGAGGAGAAGTCAGCAGCGAGATCTCGGGATACTGCACGTACTGTCCCCAGCCGAGCTGAATGTGGGTAGCCGGAGTTAACAGAAAAGCCGCCGACGCCTGCGGCGAGAGTGCCGCGACGCCGTCGATCGAGTGGCGATCCCAGCGCGCGCTGGCCGCCAGGTGGACCCGGCCGGACCACCCCGTCCACGATTGCTGGGCGAACCCGCCGGCGCGCGTGGCAGTGCCGTTGAAATGATCGAGCAGTCGCGGCGCGGTCGAAACCGACTGGTACTGATTGAAAAATCCTGCGTCGCGAAGCCGCCGCACGGAAACGCCCAGGTCGAGAGGGTTGCGTCCATTCCACATCCAGGTGGCGGAGGTGTTTCCGACCCACTCCCCGTAGTAGCCCGCGCCCAGCGGCAGTTTCGTAGGGTTGTTGTTGTCGAACTTCTCGCGCATCCAGGCGGCGTGGGTAGAGACCAGCAGCTTCGGGCTGGGAGTGTAGCGCCACCCGAGGTTGCTCATGGTGTAGTGATAGCCCGCGTTCACCAGGGCATTCACGCCAAGCTTGGCGATGTTGGTGTGGCGGTCGAGGCTCGAGAAGCTTTCCAGAATGTAGAGGGTGATGTTGTTCTTGGGCGTGAGGTCGTAGGTGAGGCGGCCCTGTGCGTCTTCGAAGCCGAAGATGAAGTTCGTATCGGGGAAGGTGCGCTCAAATATGTACTGCAAATAGCTCTTGCGCGCGCCGGCCAGCCACGATCCGCGCTTCTTCCCGCCCAAAGGCCCTTCCGCCATGACACCGGCGTTGGAGGCGCTGGCGGCCGCGCGCCAGGACGTGCCGGTGCGGCTGCCGTCGCGGGTGTGGACGTCGAGGGCGCCGGCGCTGCGGTCTTCGAAGCGCTCGGGGTACGCGCCCTCGTGGAGTTCCAGTTCCTCCACCATGTCGCCGTTGAAGGCGGTGGCCGATCCCGAAACACTTTGGCCTTGCAGCATGTGAAACGGCGCGTGGAGTAGAATGCCATCGAGGTACAGGCCGATGCGGCTGTAGTCGGCTCCGCGCAGAGAGAAGCGTGCGTCGAAGTCGTTGTTGGAGCTCACGCCGGGCAGGCTCTGCACCGCGCGCAGTGGGTCGTCGGCCAGCACGCTGGCGAGGTTCTTGGCATCGTTGCCTGCGAGCACCAGCGTATTGGGGCTGTCCTGGCGCGAAGTCTCGAAAGGACTCGACTGCGCCACCACGGTGTCGGTCTGGCGGAAGGTGTCGGGGCTGAGGACCACTTCGAATTCGCGGGTCTCACCGGCGGCGATGTGGAAGGGACGTTTCACCAGGTGGTAGCCCACGGTGGAGACGTTGAGCGTGTAATCGCCGGGGACGACCGCTTGGAAGCTGAATCGTCCCGTGGCGCCGGTGGTGGCGCGGTAGGCGCCGCCGACGAGCTGGATCACGACGTTGGAGAGGGCTTCGCCGCCGCGAGCATCGACAACCGAGCCGCGGACTTCACACTGGAACTGCGCCAGAGCCGGTGCGAGGCCCAGGAGGAGCCCGCACCCGAGCAGCCGGAAGTTGCGCACTGCCTCATGATAGCAGGGACTTGGAATTCACCGCCGAGACGCAGAGTCGCCGAGAAAAGGCAAGATCAAAGCCGAATATCAATACCGGAGAGCGCAGAGGGGGCAGAGGTAACCGCGCCGTTGTTTCGGCCGCTTGGGCGATGGAGACGACGCCCTTAACTACGCAAAACCGTCGCGCCATCGGGCGTGTTTTTCTCGGCGCTCTCCGCTCCGTTGAAGACGCAGCGAAGAACCGGCGAAAATACCCAGCCCGCACCGGCCGCGTCTTCATGCCCTTTGGTGGGCCGCCGCGGCCCATCGAGACCTCCCTCGGCGCTCTCAGGTTTTGACTTTTGCTCTTACTCGGCGCCTCGGCGTCTCGGCGGTGGGATACTTATGTTCCTCTCCGGCTCCACTACACCGTCTCGGCGTCAAGGACTTCGCGCACCTTCGCCAGCAGGACGTCGGGGGTGAAGGGCTTTTGCAGGAATGCCGCGGGGGTATCGCCGCCGACGATGGGATTGTCGCGGTAGCCCGATATATAGAGGATCTTGAGGCCGGGCGAGCGTTCCGCAAGCTGCCGGCCCAGTTCGATGCCGGTCATCTGCGGCATTACAATGTCGGTCAGGACCAGGTCGATCTTGTGGGAGTTCTTCTCGTAAGCGGCCAGCGCCGTGGTTCCATTGCCGGCCTCCAGCACGTCGTAGCCGTTGGACTGGAGCACGGCCAGCATCAGCTTGCGCACTCCGTCTTCGTCGTCTACCAGCAGGATGGTCTCGGAGCCTTTCGACAGGCCCTTTCGCGGAAGTACGGTAACCGCTTCCTTGACGCGCGGCAGGTAGATCTCGAAAATGGTCCCGCATCCGGGCTGGCTATAGACCGTTACATGGCCGTCGCTTTGCTTGATGGTTCCGTATACGGTTGCCAGTCCGAGCCCGCTGCCTTTTCCCGGCGCCTTAGTTGTGAAGAACGGCTCAAACAAACGCGAGCGCGTCTCGGTGTCCATGCCCACTCCGGTGTCGCTTACGGCGAGCATGACGTAGGAGCCGGGCTTCACTCCGATATTCTGGCTGCCCGGTCCATCCTCCAGCTCGACGTTGGCGGTCTCAATCACCAGCTTGCCGCCCTGCGGCATGGCATCGCGCGAATTGTTCGCGAGGTTGACGATGGCCTGTTCGAGCTGCGAGGCATCGGCCTTTACGCGCCCCAGCCCCGGAGTGGTGAGAAGGATGAGCTCGATGTTCTCCCCGAGCAGGCGGCGCAGCAAGGGCTCCATCCCGGCGACGACCGTATTCAAGTCCAGAACGCGCGGCTGCGCGGTCGATCCGCGGCTGAATGCCAGCAGGTGCCGGGTCAGCGCGGCAGCGCGCTCGCCGGCGTGGACGATCTCGTCCACGAAACGGCGCAGCGGGCTGGTGACGGGGACTTCGGCGTGGAGCAGTTCGGCGTAACCGGTGATGACCGTGAGCACGTTGTTGAAATCCCCTGCCACACCGCCGGCCAGGCGCCCAACTGCGTCCATTTTCTGCGCATGGGTGGCCTGCTCTTCCAGTTGGCGCCGCTTGCTGATATCGCGGAACACCAGGATGGCGCCGCGCACCTCGCCCGCATCGTCGCGCACGGGTGAGGCGCTATGCTCGATGGGCACTTCGGCGCCGCTGCGCGAGACCAACGCGGCGTGGTCGTCCATGGCCACCATGACGCGATCCCGCAACGCGCGCGCCAGCGGGTTCTCCACGGACTGGCGCGTGCTCTCATCGATCATGCGCAGGATCTCCGACGCGGGCTTGCCGCGCGCCTCGGTCCGCGGCCAGCCGGTGAGCGTTTCGGCCACGGCATTGAGAAACGTCACGCGGCCTTCGCGATCGGTGGCCAGCACGGCATCGGCAATGCTCGAAAGCGTGGAAGACAGGAGCTGCCGGCTCTCGCGCCAGGAGGCGGTCACCCAGGTGATGAGCAACGCCATCGCCAGATACGTTAGCGACCGCAGCGCAACGCTCCACGAGGGTGCGGCCGCGGTGGAACTCTCGGGCCGCAGGAAGAAAAACAGGATCAACGCGGTGGAAGCGCCGGTGGCCGTCAGACCGCCGGTCCGCCCGTAATACCAGGCGCTCAGCCAAACGGCCACCAGGAACAGCAGATAGATATCGGGCTCCAGGTAAGGCCCGAGCAGGAGCGAGAGCAGGAGCGCTACCGCGGTGAGGGCCAACGCGAAGACACTGCTGTGGAGAGGTGACGGCCGGAGCGGGATCATCAGGGGGCCCCGGCTACAGAATACTACACGGTGTTTCGAGGCCTTCGCGGATTCGGGGCCTTTTCATACAACGGGAGGCTGCCCGGCGGCCGCGTCTTCCATCGGCGATGGATCCACAGCCACTGGTCGGGGTGAGCGCGGATGACCTCCTCCAGTTTCGCTTGCAGCGTTTGGGTATCGCGGGCCGCATCTCCGGTGATCGGCACCCGGGGGTAGAAGCGCAAGACATAGCGGCGTTCCTCCGCGGACCAGAGGGCGAACCCGGGAATCACGGCCGCTCCGCTGTGGGCCGCGATCTTCGCAAAGCCGGCGCCGGCGCAGGCCGGGATACCGAAGAAGTCGACGAACACGCCGGCGTCGGGCGATGCGTTCTGATCGATGAGAATGCCCACCGCCTCGTTAGCCGCCAGGGCCTTCAGGATGGCGCGCGCGAAGTCCTTCTTGAGAACCAGGCGGTTGCCCGAATGCCCGCGGCGGCGCTCCACCAGCCGGTCGATGAGCGGATTGTCGAGCGGGCGGACGATCACGTTCATGGGCGACGCGAGCAGGGCGTGGGCGTAGGCGCTGAGTTCCCAGTTGCCGAGGTGGGCGGTGGCGAACAGCACGCCGCGGCCTTCGCGGATGGCCTTTTCGAAGTGCTCCATGCCTTCGCAGCGGATCCAGCGGGCGATGTTCTCTTTGCGGATGGACGGGAATTTAGCGAAGGCCAGCAGCACACGGGCGATCGAATGGAAGACGCCGTCGACGATTGCCGTGTGGTCCGCCGCGGGCAGCGCAAAGGACAGGTTGTAATAGGCGACCTGGCGGAGGCGCGGAAGGGCGAGATCGAGAAGGCGTGTGTAGCCGCGGGCCAGATGGCGGGCCAACGGCAAGGGCGCCCACTCGAGCGATTTGAGTACGACGAGCGCCATGCAGTATTCGCAGAGGTTGCGGAGGGTGGAGCGGCGGCGCATCAAGACGCATTGTAACTGCATGTGGTTGCGGGGCTGGAGCGCCGAGGCGATTTCTTCCAGCGCTTCGGGCGCCGGGGTGATCTAACGACCCATGACGAGATGGCAGGCTCCGCGCTGCCGGACTCCGCGAAGAGCAATCCGACAAGAGGGCACGCTTACCACACAGTCTGAATGTTCGAAGCGCGAATGCGACCGTCCCGGCTGATGAGCGGCACGCCAAAACATACGCCCGTCGCCGCGACGATCCGATCGGGCATGTCGGGAACGTCCACGCGCGGAACCTGCCTCATGGCTTCGACGATGCCGGTCGTAAGCGGCACTTCATCGATCACGTAATCAACCACGCCGAGGGCCTGGCGGAGTTTCTCGTAGGCTGAAAAGGGCAAGCGGTTCTTTTCGATCAGATATAAAATTTCGGCCAAACTGATAACCGAAAGAACGACTTTGCGCCCGGCGCCGGCGGCCTGGTCTATAAACGTCTTGGCGGGAACGGAGAGGCGGGGATCGCCGAACAAATACCACAGCGCAGCGTGAGTGTCAGCTACTGCGGCGATCATTTAAGAGTCTTCGCCAAAGCCGCGGAACATATCGCGCCGGTTCTCATCGATCTCCTCGGCGGATGGAGCTGGGCCATATTCGGCCAGCAGCCCATAGGCGGACTTCAGGGGCTTCGCCCGAGGGTCGGTTTCCTCTTCGGCCAGTTTCTTGAACCAGCCTTCGAGGCTGAGGCCCTGCGCCGCCGCTTTCGCTTTCAGCGCGGCCGCCTGTT
>JBGPKH010000431.1:0-7849 GCA_041485845.1 Bryobacteraceae bacterium | reverse complement strand
TACACCTTAAACCCATGAAATTCATTCCCAGCTTTCTTACCGCCGCGATGGCGCTCGCCTGCCTGCCATCCCCCGCCGCCGCGCAAAAAGGCGAGGTGATCGCCTACATCGGCACCTACACGCGCCAGAACAGCAAAGGCATTTATGCCTTCCGCTTCGATCCAGCTACCGGTAAGTCCACCTCCATCGGACTGGTGGCCGAGACCAGCAATCCATCGTTCCTCGCGATCCATCCCAACCGCCGCTTCCTCTACGCGGTGAATGAGGATAACAATTTCCAGGGCAAACCCACCGGAGGCGTGACCGCGTTTTCCATCGATGCCAAGACCGGCCAGTTGAAATTGCTCAACCAGGTTTCCTCGGGCGGACCCGGCCCCTGCCACCTGGCGCTCGACAAGACCGGCAAGTGGCTCTTCGTCGCCAACTATGGCGGCGGCAGCGTGGCCGCGTATCCCGTCCACCCGGATGGCAGCCTGGGCGAGGCGTCGGCGTTCGTGCAGCACAAGGGCTCGAGCGTCAACCCACGCCAGCGCGGGCCGCACGCGCACTCGGCCAATCCTTCGCCCGACGGCCGCTTCGTGCTGTTTACCGATCTCGGGCTGGATCAGGTCTTGACGTACAAAATCGATGCCGCCGGCAAGCTCCCGCCGGCCGATCCGCCGTTCTCCAAGGTAGAGCCCGGCTCGGGACCGCGCCACCTGGCGTATCATCCCAAGGGCAAGTTTGCCTACGTGGTCAACGAAATCGCCGCCACCGTGACGGCCTTCTCCTACGACGCCGCCAAGGGGAGCCTCAGTCCGCTCCAGAACATCTCGATGGTGCCAGCGGACTATTCCGGCGCCAAAGGCTCCGCGGAGATCGCCGTGCACCCCAATGGCAAGTTCGTGTATTCCTCGAATCGCGACACCTCGAATGGGGGCAAGGACACCATCACGGTGTTCGCTATCGACCCCGCGAAGGGCACGCTCACGCTCGTGGACGTCACCCCCGTTGGAAAGATCCCGCGCAACTTCGCCATCGATCCCACCGGCCGATATCTCTTCGCCGCCAGCCAGGAGGGAGCGAGTGTCCTGGTGTATCGAATCGACCCTGGTTCCGGCAAACTGACCGCGACCGGCGATAAACTCGACGTGCCCTTACCGGTCTGCGTCACGTTCTTGAAGTAGGACAGGCCTCCCGGCCTGTCCAAGCCGGCTTTCAGCCGGCGCTTGGCTCAGCTCAGGGAGCGGCCGTGCGCGCACTCAGCAGCCGCCAGAACAGGAACGCCGCCACCGCGGCAATCGCGGCCGCCGCGCCCAGCACCACTTGATATCCGAACCGGGTGACCGCCACCCCCGCGATCCCCGCCGCGGCGGCCTGCGGCGCATTCATCGCGAAGAAGTTCAATGCCGAAGCTCCGGCGCGTTCCGCGGGATCCACGCGGCCCATCAGCATGGTGAAGACTCCGGGCTCGGTCATCACCTGAAACGACATGTACGCCGCATACAGAACCCCGGCCGCGATCGCCGGAGGCCCCGTCGCCAGCAGCGCCAGCGACGCCGCCATTCCCAGTTGCATCCCGGCGATTCCCGCCACCGTGCCGAACTTCCGCAGCACCGCCGGCGCCAGCAGCAGCGCGACGAGCGTCGCCAGTTGCGCCCCGGAAAACACCACGCCGATCCGGCTCACCGGCATGTGCAACTGCCGCGAAAAATAGGCCGAGAAGAAAGGATTGAACATGCCGATCGCAAAATGAAAAACCGTGTACGCGGCCAGGTATCGAATCACGAACGGACCGCGCGGGAACACCCTTCGCTCCCCATGGTCTGCCTTGCCCAATTGCAAACGGAGCAGCACCCACGGCGAGAGAAACGCCACGAAAGCGCCCCACAGCAGGGCCGGCCGTTTGCCGCCTGTCCAGCCCGGCAGGAATCCGGCCACCGCGCCGCACAGCACCCCCAGTCCAACGCCCCACCCGGTCCACAGACTATACCCGAGCGGCCGATCCTTCTCGCTGGTGAGCGCCGCCACCACCGGCACCAGCGAGACGGCCCAGATCGCCGAGATGACCCCCATCGCGAACGCCGCCCCCAGGAGCGCCGGCCGTCCGGGGACCAGCGTGCGCACAACGCACAAACACGCCACGCTTGCCGACCCGAAGATCATTACGCGTTTCAGTCCAAAGAGCCGCGCGATGAACGCGGCCGGGATCGTGCCTGCGATACTGCCCGCCGTCATGGCGCTGCTCATCCAGCCCAGAAAGTCTTCGCGATATCCCAGGTCGAGCAGGTACAGATTGTAGAGCAGAACGAAGATGTACAGCCCGCAGTCGTACAGATTCTCCGAAAACAAAAAGATCCAAAATGGTTTGCCGAATCCGCTGAACGGTTTGCTCAGGGATGCCCAGGCGCTGCCCACGGCTACGTCTTTGCTTTCTGCGGCCGCCCTTGATCGGGCCGCGCTCCCAACCTGTCCCGGCCGCACGCCAGAGGAACCCCTCGGCCCCACCGGACCCTCGGTTCTCCTCCGCGCCTCAGCGCCTCCGCGTCATACCGGCCTTTATTCTTTCACCACTCGAATCTCAGCGCAAACTGCCCGCGCCGCGGATCCCCCGTCGTAGCGACCTGGCCGAACGCCGGCCCGAAATCCTTGAACGGCAGCGGGATGCCCCAGTTCGGGTGATTGAACGTATTGAAGTATTCCACGCGGAACACAATCGCGCCGTGCTCGCGAATCGGGAACCTCTTCTGCAACGCCAAGTCGAAGATGTTGTTCCCCGGCCCCGGTATGATGTCCCGCCCGGCATTTCCAAACGTGTACGGCGCCGGGTCCGCGAACGCCGCCGTGTTGAAGAATTTCTCGATCGTGCGCTCGCCGCGCGGAATCGCGATGGATTGCCCGGGCGCCACGTTCGGCCGGTTGGGCGTTCCCGTATTGGCGAAGTCCGAGAAGAAGTATGACGGATTCAGCGGCGTCCCATCCTGCAAGGTAATCACTGCGCTAAGCTGCCAGTTGCCCAGCAGCGGACCGAGGCGGCGGCCGCCCGGCAGATTGTAGACCGCGCTGGCCGCGATCCTCCGCCCCACGTTGGCGAACGACAGCCCGCGCTGCAAGTGCAGGTTGCGCTCGTCCTGCGCTCCCACCGAGTCGAATAGCCCCACCACCACCGAATCGGCATCGTCGATCGATTTCGACCACACGAAGCTCGCCAGCACGGTGAGCCGCGCCGACAGCCGCTCCTCCGCCTTCACCTGGAGCGAATGGTAAATGGAATTCGCGTCGTGCGTGCGCTGCACCAAAGGCCCCAACGACGGAAACTCCCGCAGAGCTTGCAGATCTCCGGGCCGCGGCGCCAGGTTCTCTCCCTTGGTCGTGTGCAGCGCCGTGTTGTTCTGGCGATACCTTCCCAGGCGCGTACCCCTGGTCCCCGCATAGGCCAGCTCCAGCAGGAGCCGCCCGTGCAGTTCCTGCTGGAACCCCGCCTGCCACTGCTGCACGTAGGGTGTCCGGGCATTCGGATCGAGGCCGAAGTAAGCGGGAAAGCCCGTCGATCCCGACGATTGAAATCCGTTATGCGTGGTCAGAATCGGCGCCACGCCGTCCGTCTGGTTGGACTCGCTGCGGATTCCGTTGAGCACCAGGTCGTACGTTTCGATGGCCGTCTCGGGACTGAAGTAGACACCGTATCCCGCGCGGAAAACGGTAGAGTGGCGCTCCAGAAACGCGCCCGGCAGCCGCCACGCCAGCCCGATCCGTGGAGAGAAGTTCTTGCGGTCGGGGTTCGCCGCCGTGGATTCCCGCACCAGGCGCGGCGTCGCGGGCAGTCCGGAGTAATCCACATTCAGCAGGTTCCGGCGCACTTCCGAATACGGCGCGGCGTATTCGTAGCGCAGCCCCACGTTGAGCGTGACGTGCCGGCTCACGCGCCAATCGTCCTGCGCGTATCCGCCGAACACGTTCTGCCGCAGGTAGGCCTGCGTGTCGCCCACGTTGCGATTGGTGTTCTGCGGGTACCCCAACAGGAAATCGGCCAACGGGTCGCCCGTGACGGAGGGGCGATTCAGGTCCTGCGTGAACGCTCCCGTATAGATGAACTGGCCGCGCTGGAATTGATCCCGGAGGTAATTCAACTGGAAACGGATCCCCTGAAATCCAACCTTCACGGTGTGATCGCCGCGAGTGAACGAGAACCCGTCGGAGAAGTTCCAGGAGTTGTTGCGCTGTACCTTGGGAATCGCGGGATCGTCGGTGAGAGTCGAATAGTTGCTGATCAGGAAATACGGCAGCCCAAACGTGAAGGGGTCGGTCGAGACGCCGGTCACGCCGAGATCGGCCGCCACATTCGCGCCGAACGCGCTCTGGGGAACGTCGAAAACCCGCAGCCGCGTGAATGAGAAGCGCGCCTCGTTCAGCCAGGCGCGGCCGCCACGGGTGTAGCCCAGCGCCACCTGCTGCCCGCGCAAGTTCTCGTTGGTGGGACGCAGCGGAAAGGAACTGTTCACGCGGTCGCGCTGATCGTTGACCGTATAGCGTCCGAACAGTTGGCCCTGGTTGCGAAACTGGTGATCGATCCGCGCCGACACGTTGTCGTCGATGTCCTGGTTGGGCGTGGAATCGAGATAGTTGTTGCTGGGATCGGACCTATTGGGCAGGGGCTCGTACTGTTGCAGATAGCTCTTCGCCGTGGAATCGATGCGCGCGGCCGGGATTGCGTTGCCGGGAAACGGCGCCCGCGCGTTGGCCGCCGCGTTGCCGTTCAACGGGTCGAAGATCGGGCTGCCTCCCGCGAAGTTGCCGGCCCGCACGGTGGCGTCTGGCACCAGCGACAGCCTCGCCGCCGCGCGCTTCCCGCGCTTCGCCTCATAAGTCGTGAAGAAGAAGGTGTTGCTCGCAAGAGCGCGGCCGTGCAGCGGCGCCGGCCCGCCGATCGATCCCCCGAGCTGGTTCTGCCGCAGGATGGGACGCGGCAGGCGCGGATCTTCGAAGAAATTGCGCGCGTCCGAGGCCTCGTTCCGGAAATATTCGAAAGCGCTGCCGTGGAATTGCCTGGCGCCCGACTTGGTAACTACGTCCACCACCGCGCCCCCGGCCTGCGAAAACTCCGCCGGCGCCATGGACGATTGAATACGGAACTCCTGCACACTTTCGAGCGGCGGCTCGATGGCCATGGCGAAAACCATGCGATCCGTGTTCACCGCCCCATCCAGCAGGTACGTGTTCTCGGTGGCGCGCGCGCCGTTCACCGGAGCGTTCTGTTGCACCAGGCCGCGCGCGCCCTGGTAATCGCTGACTACGTCGTTGGTGAATCCGCCCAGTTGCCGCGGGACCGCGCCCGGACCCAGCGTCACCAGCGACGCCACGTCCCGAGTTTGCAGCGGCAGGCTCAACACCGCGCGTGAGTGCAGCAGGTATCCGATCGAAGCATCGTCGGTCTGGACCGGCGACGCCGCGGCTTCCACCGTGATCGTGTCGCGGGCGGTCCCCACCTCGAGTTTTAGATCGAGCCGGCCCTTCTGGTTCACTTCGAGCAGGATGGAATTCGCCGCGACCGTGCGGAACCCGGCCTTCTCCGCGGTGACGTTGTAGAAGCCCGGAATCAAGTCGTCGATCCGATACTGGCCCGAAGAGCCCGTCGAGACGCTGCGCGAGAATCCCGTGGCATTGTGCTGTGCCGTAACTTTGACGCCGGCCACCGCGGCGGACGATTGGTCGTAGACCGCTCCCAGCAGGCTGCTGGAAGCAACCTGGGCGTGCGCGGCGGGCACGCCGAGAACCAGAAAAGTGAGTAGGCGGAGCATATCCTAGACGCCACAATTCTACCCCGTCCGCTGGGGTGACACTCGTAAAATGCTCGTGGGACAGGCCTCCTGGCCTGTCCATTGCGGGTTAGCAACCCGCCGCAGGCCTCCTGGCCTGTCCATGGCGGGTTAGCAACCCGCCGCAGGTTCCAACCCGCCCCAACCCAACCCGCCCAACCCGCCCCACGGATTTGCATCCGCGGACAATTCTGTCGGAGAATGGGCTAGCTGCTTTGAGGGACTATCCGAATGGATCCAAGCGTTGACGGCAAGGCTGACGACTCCGGTTTCTCTGGCCTGAAAAGCCCGCTCAGCCTGTTTAACAGCGAAGATATGGTGTTCGCGCTGCTCGAGTCCGCTTCGCAGGCCATCATCAGCATCGATCGCCATGGCGCAATCGTGCTGGCCAATCGCCGGACTGAAGAGATGTTCGGATATTCCCGGGAAGAGCTTCTGGGAGCCCAGATCGAGATTCTGCTCCCCGAGTCTAAGAGGTCCCCGCATACCAGGCAGCGCGACGACTACTTCGCCCGCCCCCGTACCCGGCCCATGGGAATCGGCATGGACCTCGCCGGCCGCCGCAAGGACGGCCAAGAGTTTCCCGTGGAAGTAAGTCTGAACACCATCCAAACCGAGGAGGGCTCCTTCGCCATCGCCTTCGTGAGCGACATCAGCCAGCGCAAGCTGCTCGAAGAGCAGTTGATTCACGCGCAAAAAATGGAAGCCGTGGGCCGCCTCGCCGGCGGCGTGGCGCACGACTTCAACAACATGCTCACCGTGATTTCCGGCTACAACCGCATGATGCTCGACGACCTGTCGCCCCTCGATCCCTTGCGCGGGAACGCCGAGGAGATCCTCAAGGCCGCCGACCGCGCCGCTGCGCTCACCAATCAATTACTTGCCTTCAGCCGCCGCCAGATCATTCGCCCGCGCGTCCTCAACGTGAATGCCGTCCTCGCCGGCACTGAGAAGATGCTCCGCCGCTTGATCGGAGAGGATGTTCAACTGGTCCTCAACACCGCGCCAGACATCGGCAACGTGCGGGCAGATCCCGGCCATATCGAGCAGGCCATCGTCAATCTCGCCGTCAATGCCAGGGACGCCATGCCCGAAGGCGGGCGCATCACCATCGAGACCTCGAATGTCTATCTCGACGAAAACTACACCAGGACGCATCTGGGAGTCCAGCCCGGCGAGTTCGTCATGATCGCGGTGAGCGACGACGGCCATGGCATGGATTCCGAAACCCGTCGCCACATCTTCGAGCCCTTCTTCACAACCAAGGAGCGAGGGAGGGGTACCGGCCTGGGACTGGCAACCGTCTACGGCATGGTCAAGCAGAGCGGCGGCGACATCTGGGTGTACAGCGAGCGGGGCAAGGGGACGACCTTCAAACTGTATTTTCCCAGAGTGTCCGATCCGGTTGCCGAATCGGCGGACGGCGACGCGACGCCCATGGCGGGGCCCCGCAGCGAAACCGTGCTCGTAGTCGAAGACGAAAAGGCCGTGCGCGATCTCACCGTCAAGATGATGCGGCAATTGGGCTACAACGTATTGGCCGCCGCCAGCGGCGCCGAGGCCATCGAGATCGGCAAGTCGCACACCGGTCACATCGCGCTTCTGCTGACGGACGTGGTGATGCCCAACATGAGCGGCCGGCAACTGGCCGACATCCTGGTCGTTAGCCGCCCCGGGATACGCGTGCTCTATCTCTCCGGATACACCGAGAACACCGTTGTACACCACGGCGTGCTCGATGAGGGCGTGGACTTCCTGCCGAAGCCGTTCAGCCGCGAAGTGCTGGCAAGGAAGGTTCGCGAAATCATCAGCAGCGAATAGTTCAAGCCGGCAATTCCGGCACGTCCACCCAGGCGCGCTTGTGCCAGGACTCCAGGCCCTTCTCCGCCAGTTGCACGCCCTTCGCTCCTTCCAGCAGGCCCCAGCGGAAGGGCTCGTCCTTCACTACATGACGCAGGAACAGGAACCTGAAGAGTGCCATCCGTCGCGCTGAGGGCGCCGGTCATTCGCTGCGTTTCGGCGCGGCTCAAAAGATAAGCTTGATTTGCCCCCAC
>JBGPKH010000430.1:0-7862 GCA_041485845.1 Bryobacteraceae bacterium | reverse complement strand
GCGGGGGGGGGGGGGGGGGGGGGGGGTTGGGGGGGCGGTGGGGGGGGGGGGGGGGGGGTGTGGGGCGGCGTCGGGGGGGGGGGGGGGGGGGGGGGGGGGGGGGGCACGGGGGGCGGTGGTGGGGGGGGGCGGGGTCTGGGCGGGGGCAGGACTGCCGGCGACGCCGATTAGGATTAGAGCCAGCAGGAATCTCATTTGAAGAAGTCCCGGCTCACATAGGAGCCATGCACCTTCTGATGGCAGAGGTTGCAGTTCTGGAACCGAGGAGCGCGCAAGTCATGCAGCCCCGGCGGCACCGTGCCGAGGTTGGCGTTGAGCTGGGGACCCGGCAGATTCGAATGGCATTCAAGGCAGACGAAACGCACCTCGTGGCGGGTGAGCATCCGCGGGTTCGCCGAGCCGTGGGGCTGGTGACAGGCGGCGCAGCCTTCCAGGCGCACGGGGGCGTGCTCGAAGGTGAATGGCCCGCGCTTGTCGCCGTGGCACTTGAAGCAGCCGGGCTCATTGGCATTCACGGTCCGGATAGAGCGCGCCAGCAGGGTCCCGTGGGGATTGTGGCAATCCACGCACGACATGGCGCCTTCCGGCAGGCGGTGCTTGTACGGCCGCTGGAAGCTCGCCCACACGTCGGTGTGGCACTTGGCGCACTGCTGGTTGACGTCCGCGGGTTTGCGCGCGACCAGCCCGTTGAGTCCGTTCTTGTGGATGGAATGGCACGCGGCGCAACTCACCTGGTTTTTGGCATGACCGCTATTAATGCGTCCCACGTGCGTGGGTTGGTTGAGATGGCAGGTAAGGCAGGTCTTGTCGGTGTCGGCGGGCTTGAGTTTTGCCGGATTCCGGATATCGGCCGCGGACATGGATTCCGCGTGCTTGCTTCCGGGACTGTGGCAGGATTCGCAGGCGTTGTTTTCGAAGCCCCGCTTTTTGTCCTTTTCCACGACCTGGTGAGGGTTCTTCTGGAAGGCGTTGAAGATATCTTCGTGGCAGGCCTGGCAGGTGGAAGAGCCGACGAATTCCGCCGGCTTGTTGTCCGCGGGGGGTGGAACCGGAGCGCCCGGTTTTTCCGTTTGTTGAAGAGGGGCGCCCCATGAGGTAATAGCGAGCAGCATGGCTGCCACCGAAGACACGCCACCGGATTTGTACAGCAGCCGAAACACAGCGGTCATCTCCTTTGCTTAGGGCTTGTCATGAAACAACCTTCTCACCGCTCACTTTGGCCGCGGCTCAGTAACGCGTCTCTTGCCGAGCCGCGACCGAAGGGAGCGGTCCCGCAATTGGCGTTATTTCGTAACAAGCTCTTAGTGTCCGGCGTGTTCCTTGAGGACGTCGAAGTCCCTCCCGATAGCGTGGCAGACGTCGCAGCTCTCGCCGTATTTGGGATCGGATTGAGCAACGGCGTGGGACAGGGCCGACAGGCTCTGGTGGCAAGCAGTGCAAGCCGCCGTGGTGGCCGGCGCGGGATTCAGCCTGCCTTGCGGATCGACCACGTCGTTCTTGCCGACAGGGAACACCGTTTCGGAGTTGTTCACGTGGCACATGTAGCACTTGGCGGTGTCCCCCACTCCACCGGTGGGAGTCATGGTGGGGAAGCGGACTTCGGTGAAGTCGTTGACGCTGCCGCCGTTGCCGATGATGGTGTACTGCGTGCCGAATTCAGTCGTCATCTTCTCGCCGGTGTGGATCTTATGGACCATCAGGGAAAAGTTGATTGCCTGGTTCGGCTTGGCCTTCTCCGCCGCATTGGTGGTGAGCGGCCGGGTGGGGGAGTCGTCCATGCTGGGGTTGTGGCACAGCACGCATTGCTCGATCTGGTTGCGGTTTCCGCCGTGCAGCGAAAGGGCCGAGTGGCAGCCGTTGCATTTGGCAATATCCACCACCTTACGGCGCGGCTCGACTTTGGAACCATCGACCGAGAAATAAGCCACCTTGTTAATGGCGCCCTCGTTGGCGGTTTGCGCTAGGGTAGTGCCGGGCAGGATGGAGATGGTGCGGCGCCCTTCGATGCCGATGGCGAATGTGCCGGTGGCCTTGGCGGGAATGGCGTGCGTGAAAGTGTAAGTGCAGTTTCCGTCAGGGCTGCACTTCATGGTGGCAACCGGGTTCTCCGAAACGTAGCCCTTGGTGGTGACATCGGCGCCGAAGTTGGTGTATCCGTAGTCCGAAGTGGGACCCGCCATCACCAGGGCGAGGCGGAAGCCCGCCACGGTCGAGGGAATGCCGTTGCCTTTATCGTCACGGACGGTGAAGGTGACAGCCGGCGCCTTGCCGGCCGCGCCGTCAACCTTGAGGATTTCGAGATTGATCCCTTGCGCGTATGACGATTCTACGGGAACCACGTGCGCGCCCATGATGGAGGCGTCAAATTCCAGCTCTCCCTTGGGGATGTGGCACTGGGTGCATTGGTTGTCGTTGACCTGCGGCAGATTGACGTGATTCTGGCCGGTGGCGAAGTTGACGTCGTCGTGGCAGGAGCCGCAAGCGGCGCGATTGGGGTTCTTGATCCAGGCATCGGCCTGGGCCGCGCCGGTTTTGGGCTCATGGCAGAACTGGCACCGCCGCGCATCGGAGGGAAGAACCACGGTGGACCAGTCGGACGGGGTGGGACTGAAGCCGATGATCTGGTATGGGGTGCCGGCCTTGACGCTGGGAAGCCCGCTGCCCCTGTGAATCTTGTGGACCATGACCTTAAAATCCACGGTGTTACCGGTGTCGGGGTCGGAGGTCTGCGGGGTGTGGCACATCACGCACATTTCGATTCCGCGGCGCGAACCTCCGTGGAAGGCGAGCTGATCGTGGCACTTGTTGCAACTGGCGGTGCGGATCACGTCGCGCGGAGCCGGGGCGCCGCCGCCGGGGACGAAATCGTAGGTGTCGGAATCGTAATTGGTGCCGAGATCGAACTCCGAAAGGTTGCGGTTGCCGTAAAGACCGATCCGGTGCGTGGCCGTGGGATCGAACGCCCCACCGCCGGCGGACAGGGCCTTGGCTTTGAAGGTGTACACGTAATCGCCATTGGCCAAGGTTTGGGTAGTACCGCCGGAATCGGCGCCAGCCTGGATGGCGGTCACCTTGGTGATGGGGCTGGTCTGGGTGCGGGTTGTGTACGAAAAGAACTGCGTCTGCCCCTTCGGAATATACGCAGCGACAAAGCTCACCGAGATGGCGCCCGGTGTCGAGACTCCCGTTGGATCCAACGCGAGCCCTTTCGGATCGGCCAGCTTGTAGTTAACGCTGATGGTCCCATCCGTTGCGATTTTGGCCGAGACGATGGTGATGGTCAGTCCGGGCCGAACGAAATTTACGGTATTGGAATCCGCGTAATAGGCCTTATCGTGAATCGTGAAAGCCGTCTTCTTTTCGGCGTTGAGGAAGACCACCGAGCCGGCGACGGCCAGGACGGCTAACCCATATCGCCCAACGGCGAAAACCGAAGAAGGTATGCGCATACTTAATCTCCAATTCAAGAACCTGAACTCCTGGGCACCACAACGGCCGGGAGACAACCCGCCCGTACCGGCGCCATCGCTGAAGCTACCGAGCTATCTGAACAGAGCACTCACCCATCCAAAGTGGTGGGTAGTCCATATCGGATAGGCAAGCCTTTTATTATCTGTGTGCTGGAAAATCCGGCATGAGGGCCACGGGGGATTCCCCCGGGTGCAGATGGGTGAAAACACCGGATGTGGATGGGTGAAATTCCGCTGAGGGGGCCTGGTTCACGGGGTGGCGCCAGATCCTGAACACCAGCCAGGGCTGGGGCTGGCGTTTGGGCCGGTGGGCCAGGGGCTGCCGCAATACGGGCGACGGCACAGGGCGAGCCGGGTGAAGCGTGGGGAATCAGAGCGGATTTTTAGCGGCGGCCTCCTTCCGGCCGGAATTGACGGTGGGGGCCGATATGTGATTGAAATGGTAGGGATTTCAGGAATTGACCTTCAGGGCGAACTGAACAATGCGCGCGTTGAAAAACTCCTAGCGCAACTCGATGGTCTTGTTTCCGATAGGGAAAAACCCGTGTGAGGGCAGAGTCGGCATTGGCCTGACGGGGCCCAGGCAGGATGTTACGGCCCACGTTGCCGATATCGGCGCCGGCTGCTCCGGCGATCGCGGTTCCGCCGGAACTGGGGATCGGCTGACCAGCTTGGATGACGGACCGCACGGAGGCATAGGAGTTGAAGAAGAAGCCGGATGGCGACTGGCACGGATTGGAAATCAGGTTGGGCCCGGCCAGGGGATTGCTTCCATTCGAAAGCCCGAAGAACGAACCGGCGCCGGCATCGACGATGTCAATCGGCAGACTACCGGCTCGGCAAAGAGGTGCGCGACTGCCGTTTGTCGGGGTTCCAATATCCAGTTCAGTTGGGGTTTCTGGGGCGCCGCGAATCCTGCTAAAATGCGAGCCGTGAAAACGCCCAACGGAACACTGGTTGTCCTGGCAACGTTTTTGGCTGTGCCCGGACTGGCACAGACTTCCTTGAACGTCAGTTCTCCGATGGTACTTCTGAATAGCGGTGAAGCGAGGTCCGTCACGGTCAGCGCATCCAAGGGCGGACCCTTGGCCTACACCGTGGCGGACAAGCCGTCCTGGCTGAATACGTCCAGCGCCAACAACTACACCGCGCCAGACACCCTGTACTTCCAGATCGCCAACTCGCTGTGTGGGACCTGCAGCGCCACCATGACGCTGCTGCCGGCCGGCGGCGGCGAGGCCACGCCGGTAACGGTCAAATTCAGTCCCGATACCGGACCCTTGCAAACGCAATTGGCCGTCAGCCCGCCGTCCGTGAATCTGAACAACACGCAGGCGCGATCCATCACGGTCAGCGCATTCAGGAACTCCGCGGTGTCTTATGCGGTGACGGGCGCGCCATCGTGGCTGACGGTGACCAGCGCCAACAACTACACGACGCCGGACAGGCTGTCCTTCCAACTCGCCAACTCGATCTGCGGGACCTGTACTGCTACCATCGGGCTGCGTTCGGCCAGCGGCAGCGCGGCTACTTCGGTGGCGGTGACATACAACGTCAGTGCGGGCTCGAGTTATCGCGCCGCTGCGAGCCATGTCACACTGACGTATCCCGCCGGTGCAGGGGGGTTGTGCGGTAGCGGATTCATGTCCAGTTGCACGGTCGGCGTGACTGCGAATGTCGCCTCCGTCAAACAGTACAGCGCCAGGATCAATCCGGGCGCAGGCGACAACTGGCTCTTGATGAATAACGCGGTGGGCTTCGTCAACGGGGCGCCGCTGGCCAACGGGTTGAACCTGGCGGTGAATGCCAACGCCGCCGGCTCGCTGCCGACGGGCGCGTATTCGGGACAGGTGGTGATTTACAACCCAGCCGACCAGAGCGATCTCCTGCTGGTCAACGTATCGCTCCTGGTGAATCCGGGCAGTATCACGATCAGCCCCACGTCGGGGATGGGGAGCAGCCAGACATTCACCATGCAATTCCCGCACCCTGGCGGCTGGCAGAGGCTGTCGGTGTTGAACGTGCTGATCGGCAATAGTCTGGAGGCGCGGCACGCATGCTACCTGGCGTACGAGGTGCCAATCGCCACTTTGCACCTGACGGACGACGATGCAAAGATTCAAGGGACGGCGCGATCGCTGACGGCGGACCGGCCCGGCCCCGCGGCGAACAGTCAATGCGGGGTGCGTTTGCTTTCGGCAAAGGGCGAGGGGAACACGTTGACGCTCACGTTGAACCTGAGTTTCAGTAGCGGCTTTGCAGGCAAGAAGACCATCTACCTGGCGGACCAGGATCAGGACCACAACAACACGGGATGGTTGGCCACGGGAACCTGGGAAGTACGGCCGGCGCCGGCGCCACGGAAGGGGACGCCGGCGCGGAAGCCGGCAGGCGGTCGAGGCAAGGGTTGAGGTTCAGTTGGCGGGCGGGCAGCCTGGTTGCCTGCCTGCAGGACCGGCCGTGCCAGTTTGAGAGGAATACGCTGAGTTTCCCAAAACGCGACGAATGCCGACATCCGCTGGCCGGCCTTCCTCGCAGGCCATCTTCCCACGCTGGACGCCGCCGGTTCGCTTTCCCTGGCCTGTCCGGGCCGCCGACCGATTGCGTTCTCAGCCGAGCTCCGCTCGGCCGGGCCGATTGACAATCGGCTGCAGGTTAACAACCTGCCCCACAGGCTTGCGCACAACGTCGATGACACATCCGCTTGACTCGAGCTCCGCCCGGCCCGCGGCGCGGCTTTTTTGCCGATGCTCTCTCCGCCGCAGGTGGCGAGGCCCCGCGATCAGGAGGATAAGTCCCGCCCCCATGATCAGGAACGTGGCTGGTTCATCCACGTGGCGGAGCAGTTGCACCGCGAGCCCCGAATCGTCACCGGCCCGGGCAGGACCAATGGCGAGGGTCCACTTTGCGCGCTGGTAGATCCGGATGAAGAGCGGATCCGAGACTCGGTTTTGGGGCTCGAAATGCCCCACCGCGGGCTTCAGATTGGTGAAATAAACCTCAAAAACAGGCGCGCGGGAATCGGCCGCGAACATGGCCGGAGCGCCGGGGCCGACGAGATCGGCCGACACGGCGGGCTTCCATAAGCCGGCCCCCTCGGGAACATACTGCTGGGCAGCCATTGATTCAAAAAACAGCATGAGCAGAGCTACGCCTGCGAATGCGCGGAAGATCCGGCGCCAATTTGTACGGTTCATTACATAATCAAGTAGAGTGGGAGACCGGACATTCTTATATAACTTTCGCAGGGGCCGCCGAGGCGTCACGGAAGAATAACTTGGACAGTAACCAAATCTCACCGATTTGCGCGGAGAAGAAATAGGGAAAGGAGAGCCAGCGGATTCGCCTGAATTGGCGGCCTCGACTCGCAGTCGGGTTCGAGAACGCGGAGCGAGCGGAGGAGCGCATTCCTGGGTGCGGCAGCGTGTCCCAGGGCTGCGAAACGGCCGAGTTATTCTTGCGCGCGCTGACGCCTCAGGCCACCACTTCCACCCGCGTCACGATCTCCTCGCGGGGGATCAAGGCGGACCAATACGCTACGATCTCGCGCACCGGCGGGCGGCCCTCTCCGAAGCCCGTCGCTCCGGGAGGGCCATTCAGCACCAGCGGGATCAACTCGCGCGTGAAGCGATCAACGGCCTTGCGGTCCTGGCCCCGCACTCCGATCCGCACCTGTACTTCGGGCGGATCGGGATTGGGAGGCGCCGCCGGACCCAGACACGCATTCACGCCGAAGTACTCGGTGTAGACTTCGTCGAACGCCAGCCCCAGTTGGCGCAGGCGCTGGCGCACGATGCGGTCGGCGGCGCGGGCCTTTTCCATCGCTTCCGGCCACGGGTAGACCAGCGTGCCGATGGCCTTCCACCCGTTGGTGTAGCCGATCGAAAGCTTCAGCGATGGCGGGCGGGGGCCGCCGAGAATTCCGGAGACCCGCACGCGGTCCGGGCCCACGTCCTCCAGCCGGATGCTGGTGAAGTCGGCGACGCAATCGGGCGTGATGTAGCGCTTCGGGTCGCCCAGTTCGTAGAGCAGTTGCTCCTTCACGATATGGCTGTTGACGCGGCCGCCGGCGGCGGGGTGCCTGGTCACCGCGAAGCTGCCGCCGGGCTCGGCTTCCACGATCGGGTAGCCGATATTCGCCATGTCCGGGATGGTCTGCCAGTCCACCTGGCAGTTGCCGCCGGTACACTGGGCGCCGCACTCGATGATGTGGCCGGCGATGGTTCCGGCGGCGAGCTTGTCGTACTCGTCCGGCTGCCAGCCATAGCGCTGGATCATGGGAGCCAGGGTCAGCGCGGTATCGGTGGAACGGCCGGCGATCACCACGTCGGCCCCCGTGGCGAGCGCCTCGGCCAGCGGAAACGCCCCGATGTAGGCGTTGGCACTGAGGAT
>JBGPKH010000429.1:0-7874 GCA_041485845.1 Bryobacteraceae bacterium | reverse complement strand
GGCCCAGGATTGGCTGCCCAACTTTCATAACCCAGCGGCGCTACTTCATCAGCGCTGCCGCCAGCCGCAGCCGCAATCGATCGATCTGCGCATCCGCGACTCCGTCAAACCGGATCGCCCCGGCATCCTCTTCATATTGCCGCCGCGTCTGTTCGGTCAAATCCAGCGCTCCGGCCACCGCCCGCGCCACGGCCTCCCGGTCCCATCCCTTCTTGCGCGCCAGCAGCGTCATGTATTCCACATCCTGTTCGCCGCGGCGGAAGGCCTTCAGCCGCAGGCTGCCGAACGGCTCGTTTCGCCCGAACTTCTTGCCCACGTAGAAAACCGTCAGCGGCTCGGCGCGGTCCCACGCCTCCATGCCGCGCACGGTGTTCCACGGTACGATGGCATCGGCGCCGGTCACCCAGGCACGCCAGCACCAGGCCCGCATACTTACGTTGGTTTCGCGCGGATGATTGGTCGAGGCGTAGTTCCAGTAAGTGCGTCCGAAGCGGTTGCGGTTGTCCATCAGGTAACGGTTCTTGGTGAAGAAATGCTGGCTGGTGCAGTCGATATCGAGCTGCCCGTCAAGCTGGTCGCGGATGAATTCCACGTAGCTGATATCCGCGCGAAACACCATCGGCACGTCCGGGTAATCCTTGAGCCAGCGCTTGCCCAGCCAGCCAAAAAAGCTGAGCGCGCGGTAGTCATCGTGGTGGTTGGGTTCGTCGAGCAGCCACCACGAGACGCCGTTGGCGCCGCGGCTGCGCGCCGGGTCCTTGTAATAATATTTGTCGTTAAAGAAAATCTGGTATTTTGTCCGCTTCCAGTTGCGCTCGCGAATGTGCCCGGCGAATTCGCGCGCCACCGCCGAGAAGCGGTCCTGGTAGTCCTGCGGGAATCCTTCCTCGATCGGCCCGGACGCCAGCGCGTGCCGCGCGATGAGCTGCTGGTATTCGTTCGTGGTCGGCGGGTGCTCCGCGATGTTCCACTGGTAGCTCTTGCGCAGATCCCCGGGCCAGTTCTCGAACAGCGCAAGGTAAATGATGGGCACCGGCACGGACGCACGAGGCAGATCGGCGAATGCCGAGCCCGAAACCAGCGGGCCATAGTGCGCGTCCCAATCCTGCCAGTTGACGACCTTCGTGGCGGCGCCCACGCCTGAGAGCGGCGGCGTCTGGTCGGGCTCGGTCGAACCGCTGTGCGAGTAGCCGAGGATGTCCAGGTTGGCCCGATCCAGATGCGCCATCCGGTGGTAGGCCTGCAACAGCTTGCGGTACTCGGGAGTGCCGCGCTCGATGCCGTAGCCGGGATTGACGCCGCCGTATGCGTTGAGATCGACGATGAAGTTCAACTGATCGGGCAGCGCCAACGGCAGCACCTCCACCGCCACGCCGATCTCACGCAGCAGGCGGCCGCCGGCATGCACCGCAACGCTGCCCCGGTGGACTCCGGGAGCGGCATCGTGCGGAATGTAGATATCGACGAAGACCGGCTGCACGCGCTGATGCGGCACGCCATTATCGGCGGCGGGAAGATCGAAGCTGCCCTCGAGCGGGATCAGCGGGTCGGGATACCACGGCCGCGAGTCGCTGGTGTCCTTATCGTCCGGCACCATCCACTCGCGATAGAGTTGCACCGCGCCCGTCTTCTGGAAAACCGGCGGCAGCTTGGATTCGGCGAAGAGAGGTTTCGCGACCGTTACCGTGATGTCCTTGAGCGGATTCGCGCTCTCGACCGCCACCTGGAACGCCACGAATTCGTTCCTCGCTCCCGCCAGCTTGACGTCGCCGGTCCAGATCGGGCCCCCTTCGAGCAGCGCGCCGGTTTGCGGATTGACCTTGTGCAATTCGGGGAATGACCACACCTTCACGGGTCCGGGGGTTTCCGCCGGCGCCGGCGCCGGCGCATCGCCGGACGCGCGCGCGGGCAGCGCGGGCCAGGCGCGCGCGAAGGCCCGCACGCTCCCCAGCGCGCTGACCGGGCCGCGTTGTCCCGTGGCGCCGATGCCGCGCGCGGCGAAATAGTAGAGCTTGCCCGGCTGCAATTGCTCGACGACCGCGTTCACTTCGTCCTGGCGCGAATTCGAATTCGCCATCGGGTTGGTTTTCGGAGCGAGCGGGTCGAGCATCCAGCGTGCCACCATCGCAGCGCCGTCGAAATTATTCGCCGCGATGGAAGACTCGGAGTAGCGCAGCTCGTAGCAGGCTGCGCCCGCGCCGCCGAAACGCAGGATCGCGCTGCCGGGCCGCTGGGAAGTACGCCCGAGGGCCCCGGCCGTAAGCGGCGGTAGCGCTCGCACACGGCCCGGCGCCGACGTGGCGCGAGTCCCCTCCACGATCAGGACCGGCGGGTCGCCGCTCTCGCGGCTGCCGATGGAGTGCCGCGTGCGCGTCTGCCCCTTTTCATCCGCCAGCATCAGGCCGAACTGGTCGCCCGTCGCCAGAGCGGTCGCGATCTCGACGGGAATGTCAATCTCGTACCAGTTCTCCCCGGCAGCTCGTGCCTTCACGTACGCATACAAGCTGCCGCCCAGGCCGAAAATGACGTCAGCGAGGTCCGAGCCCGCGTACGACCAGGGCTGGCCTTTCCGCGCGAAAAAGTAATTCGCCTCGCCCTCGGCCCAAGGGCCCGAGCCGCTGATGGTCGAGATTCCGATCATCGTCAACGCGACCGGGTCGGGCTGGCGATGCACGCGCAGCACGGCCTTCTCGATGCGCAGCCCCTTAGCGCGCGACATGTCGAAAGCCAGCAGCGCGAAGCTGTTCCGGCTGTTCACGATCAGCCGTTGGTCGGAACCGTGATTGAGAGACTCGCGGGAGTGCGGCTCCCATGGCGGAGCTTCCACCCAGTTGTCCGCCGTTGTAGGGCATTCGACCCGCTCGGCCGCCGAAGCGGCCCACGCCAGGGTGAGCAACAGAATCGCCGTCTTATTGAACATCGTGTGCATCCTTCCAGTCGAAGGCCTGGTTATCCATGGATAGATTGTGCGCCCGCGCGTACTGGTTGCGCGCCTCGCGCACCTGGTTGACCCACTCGCCGAACGGCAACAGAAACTCGCGCTCGATCATGTAGCTGAGGTCCACGGTCCGATCCCCGGGATGGTCTTTCACATCGTCCAGCTCATGCAAGAACTTGCGCCCGTTCGCCTCGGCAACCCTCGGGTACCAGCTCTGGGACCAGACCTGCGTGACGTCGCGCAGCACCGTGTTGCGCTCCTTGCGGATCGCGCGCGCGAGATGGAGCGCCTGGTCTACCGCCTCCACTGCTGCGCCAGCCTCGCCCTTCGCCGCGGCTTCCTGCGCGGAATCAAGCAGTGTGTCCATGCGGCCCAACGCGGCCAGCATCGTCAGGTTCTGGCGGAGCACCTGCGCCACGGAAAGCAAAACCTCCAGGTTGTACCGGTTGAAATCGGCCTGCCGGAGATTCTGGCGCAGCAGATCGAGCAGCTCGTCGTTCTGGTGCATTAGCCCGGCGGCGAGCTCGAGCCGTCGCGCATTGTCTTTCCTCCAGGTGGAGTTGTATTTCAGCTCCGCGGTGGGCGCGGGCGGCAGCGGGATGAGCTGGTCGCGTGCCGGCTGCCGGGGACTATAGATGCGGTTCGAGTTCCCCCAGATCGGCTTGCGCGACTTTGAGGGACCGGTCTCCCAACTGTCGCTCCAGAACTGCGCCTGGGAACTCATCAAGCGGTACAGCCGCTCCACGTCCACCGCGTGCCAGCCATAGAAGAGCCGATAGAAGTTGCTCATGGCTTCCTCGGCATCGCCTGCGCCGGGATGCCACGCCGCGGCGGTTCCGGCGGCGTACCCCAGCCAAAAGGTCTCCGGGTGCAAGCCGGCATCCGCCCAACCGGCATTCACTACGCCCATGAGATCGGCGTTCTGACGCGCCGCATCGGTAGAAATCTTGTGGATGGTCTCTTCCACCCGGGACGTCAGACGGGGGCGCGTCTCCGGATGCAGGCGCTGTTCCGGCGGCGGCGGGAAATATCCGGGGAAGTGCCGCTCCTCGCCTTGCGTCGAGACGTAAATCGTCTGGCGGATGCCATGCTTCTTGAAAACCGGATCGAACTCGGGACCATAAACTTCGCCGTTAATCATGTAGGAGGGCAGCGCATCGATGTCGCCGGGTTTCATCGGAAACTCGCCCCAGAAGACTACTTCGCGGCCGTGGCCGTGCAGCCAGCCGGCGGTCTTGGTGACGAACTCGGCCAGCAGCTTGCCCACGCTCCCGAGTTCTTTGGCGCGCGCGGCTTCGTCGCACTGCTGGTTGTTGGCCAGTCCAACGTAGTACGCTTCATCCGTGGAAAGGTAGAAGTACTTTATGCCTCGGTTGGCATTCAACAGGTCCTGAAACATCCCCTCGAACATTTTGTAAGTATCGGGATTGACCGCGCAAGCTTCATAGTTGCTATCCGGAAATTCGCGCAGCTTGGCGTATTCCGGGTGCTTCAGGATGAACGCGATGTGCCCGGGACCGTCTAGGTACGGAATGAGCTGCACGTGGTATTTCAGCCCGTAGTCCGTGAGCGATTGCAGCTCGGCGGGTGTGAGCGCGTACGGTTCCACGATCGAAGGCGCGCTGCGGTATTGGAAGTGGCCTTCCAGCTTGAGCGCGAAGCCGTTGATCTTATAGAAAGCGGCCTGCCGGATGGCGTTGCGGAGCGCCTCGGGACGATCCAGGTGGTGCGCATCGTCCCAGTAGATCTGGCGCAGGCGGAGATCGGGCCAATCCACGATCTGCCCTTCCGGCAGCCAGAGCCCGCCATCGCGCGGCTGGATCAGTTGGAGCAGCGTCTGTACGCCATAAAAAAGGCCGGGGGCGGCATTGGCCGCGACCGTGATGGCGGTGGGGCGCAGGTCGATCTTATACGCCTGCTCGGCGATGGCCTGTTTGTCGGAGTCGAGCGCATCCCCGATGCTGACCGATCCCGGCGCCAGCACCAGCGTGACCGTGCCGCTTTGCGCCGTGCGGGACGGTGCGATATGAAACCGCGAGCTCAGTCCCTCGCTCAAGCTGGTGACAGCGGCGTCCGCGGCGGCAACGCCTTTTCGCTCGACGCTCCAACCGGCGCCGAATCGGAAGTCCGAGCCACCCAGGGTGACGAGTTGCGGCGCGGGCAACACGGCGTAACCGCGAGCCCCCAGCGGAGACAGAGGAGCCGCCACGGCGCAAATCGCCACGGGCAGGATCAGGAGAGCAACACGCGTTAACTGCATAGCCCTACTTTGACACGCTCATTCGACAAAATCACTTCGCCGCCGAACCGGGGAACCGAGGCCCGGGGCCGGGGGTCGGGGGGCCAAGGGCCGGGGGCCAGGGCCCGGGGGTTGGGGAGGTCCGACCCGGGAGGCGCAAATATTTCGGGTGTGTGAAGTTATTATTCGTGACGTTCTAAGCTCCTCTGTTTGTTTGGGTTGCTGAGGGGGTTCGAAATCGGGAGGCGCATCTGGAGGACTTTTTTCGTAAGATGCGCCTCCCGGATTTCGGGAAGTGCACCGCCGGGTGACGCAAAACTTTCGAGTATATGAAGTTATTATTCGCGTCACTCTAAGTTACTCTGTTTCTGAAAGTTGCGGCGATGGCTCGAAATCGGGAGACGCAAATAGTGGGTTTTTTTGGGAATTTGCGTCTCCCGATGCGTCTCCCGGATTCTGGCGGAGATCGAGGGTGCTGGGAGGAACCGCTTGGGGAGGGGCGAAAGCGCCGTTGTGACGCAAATAGTCCGGGTGTGTCGAGTTGTCAAACATGACGTTTTAAGTTCCTCTGTTTCTGTGGGTTGCGGAAAGGAGTCGAAGTTTTGTGACGCAAATGGAGGGGTTTTTGGCAGGTTTGCGTCACAAGCTTCCTGGCGGAGAGTGATGCTTCTGTCGTCTCCTGGTAAGCGCTGGAATAGTTTACGTCCCACATGGGTTCCCTGAGGGTGTCCTCCGTTCTTTTTTTTCAGGTCCATAACATGTCTCCCCAAAAGGAAAACCCGGTCAATTTGACCGGGTTTTGAATTTCCATTCGATTAGAATCAGTATCTTACAAGTACAGGGCCGGTCAATTTGACCGGGTTTAGCAGAAGAACCTTGGACTGAACTGAGCCGCGTTTCTTCCCCTTTGATTCCATCATAACTCACCGTCACCAAAAAACAGGCTCACACGACGGGCAAAAAGCCGCATTAAGCCTCAAAGGATGAGTGGATTACACTATATTTTCAAAACACGTGACTGTGAAATCGGGCGAATCACGTTTTCCGGGGAGGACCTCGTAAGGGATTGAAGAAAAGCAAGATAGTACGCACGAAAAATGCGCGGCTTGGTTTTTGTTGGAGTGTGATTTGGGGTTGTTAGTTGTGGCGGTGCGGGCGGGGTGGCTAAAGGGGCCTTTTGGCTCGTGGATCTAAATCGGCTGGCAGAAGCGCGTACGGCTGCTTGGCCTCGGGCAATTTGCGGCCGCGATGATCCGCTCCCAATGGATGTGATGGGGACTTAACCAGGATTTATCGTGGACAGCAGCCCAGAAAAGGCTAGCGGCGGCGGTTCCATTCCGGCAGCCTCGCTGCCCGCAATGTTGGACCTTCATGATCGCCACTCAGCCTCCCGTAGACATACTTTGCGGAGTTCCATGCGCCGTGGGGCGTTCATGTTGAGCAGGCGGACCGTCGCGCGACCTGTGGGCGTCAGGCCGAGAATGTGTCCGCCTCGGACGACAAAGCGATCGCTCCAGGCGTCTCCACGCGGATTGAACAATGCCGCCACAGTGCGCGTCTCGGGATCGATGCTCGTGAGGTTCGGCCCTTTGTACGCGTTGCAGCGGTCGCAAGCGAGTGCGAGGCCACTGGGATCGTCGGCGCCACCGTGCTGCCTCGATACGATGTGTTCGACATGGAAAGGAATAAGAGGCGTCCCCTCCTGCGGCATGCGGCAATACTCACACGCGTTGCCAGCACGCCTTCGAACAACCTCCCGTAAACTTGGATCCATGCTAAGCGGATTGTTTGGCGAGGAAACGGCGCGCCTTTGCCTGCATGATTGAAATCAGATCGACGGCCTCAACGAAATCCTTGTACTCTGCATCTTCCGCTGGTGTGAGTGTTCCGTCATTGGCCTTCCGCCGCAACTCGCCGATGTGGGCCTCCACTTCGGAGTCGGCGCGGAGTTCCAGGAGAACTGAAGCCATCTTCGGTGTGAAAGCCTCGGTCAGCGGTTCCAGCAAGCGGTCCAGATAGCTCGTGGTAGCCATGGATGCATTATACGCTTCTTTGGAGAGGTGGTTGCCGGAAAGCCCCGGTTTGAGCCTTACGTCGGAAGGTTACCAGTGCGGCCGGTAGACACAATTGGTTGCGCGAGTACTGGTCGCGCATACCTCCAGGGACATCCCGCCGCCGTGCATATCGACAGGGCGTGAAACGGCCATGTAGTGGCCCCTGATGTGATCGGGATTCAACGGCTGCTTGGCCTCGGGCAATTTGCGGCGGCGATGATCCGTTCCCAATGCCAACGTACTCGGTGAGGGCTGAGTAGGTCTGCGAGTCGGAGTTAGACGGCCAAGTGGATGTGATGGGACTTCCCAGGAATAATGTTCCACAAGTCCAACAACCCTGTGAACCCCACCCCGCTTGAGACTGCCGCCGGTCAGACGGGAACCACTAGTCTAGTGCAGTGTCCAAGGAATAACTGGGCAAATGGACACTGGTGTTTTCTATCCGTGTTCATCGGTGTTCATCGGTGGCTAATAATAGTTCTGAGAAATACTGGCCGAACGCTGCGTATTCCGGCGATGCCGATCACTCATTACGATTTGATGGCGATCACCATTCCGAGTGATGCCGATCACCGTCGGAGCGAAGCGACGCTGGGCTGTTCTTATCATGATGGAGTGATCGGCATCCGTCAATCTTTTTGTT
>JBGPKH010000428.1:0-7875 GCA_041485845.1 Bryobacteraceae bacterium | reverse complement strand
CGCTCAGCGTGGTGGTGGCGAAGGCGGGGACCAGCGTTGCGTTGACGTCGAATACCGCGCAGGTCGGGCAGCCGCTCAACCTCAAAGCAGTCATTACTGTGGTTACTCCAGGGAATGCAACTCTGGGCGGGCCGGTGGATTTCAGCAATGGCGGTGCGGCCATCGCGGGGTGCACCGGGATTGTCCCGCAGAATGGGACAGCGGCGTGCAATACCAGCCTCACGCAGCTCGGAGATTTTACGATCGTCGCCTCGTACAACGGCGATGCGAACACCGCGCCGGGCTCGGCCACCCTGAAGCTGACGGTGGGCAAGGCAGCGGCGGGGATCTATACGGCGTCGGCTCCGGCGGCGCCGGTGTATGGCGTCCCGGTATCGATCAACGCTCTGCTGCTGGGTGCAACGGGGCTGGCCGCGCCGACGGGGAACGTCACGTTTTCCGAGGGCACGGTCACGCTGGCTACGCTGCCAGTGGGGGCGGACGGCCGGGCGTCGCTGGTGCTGCCGGCGAACTCGCTGGCGCCGCTCGCGGCGGGCGCGCACAGCGTGGTGGCGATTTATAACGGCGATGCCAACTACGGCAGCGCGACAGCGACGGCGTTGAATGTGACCGTCGCGAAGGCGAGCACGAGCACGGTGCTGACGGCGAGCGCCGGCGGGCCGGTCACGGCGGCCGTGAGCGTGGTGGCGCCGGGGGCGGGCGCACCGACGGGCGCGGTGCAGTTCATTCAGGGCGGGACGGCGATCGGCACCGTGGTGGTGGTGCAGCAGGGGTCGAGCTTCGTGGCGACGCTGCCGGCGGGTTCACCGGGCGGGAACCTGTGGGCCGTGTACCAGGGCGATGGCAACTTCAGCAGCAGCATTTCGGCGGTGATGACGGTAGCCGCGCCGGTGCAGGTTTCAATCGTGAGCGACCACAATCCGGCGACGGCCGGACAGGCGGTGACCTTCACGGTGCGGGTGAGCGCGAGCAGCGGAACGCCGGGCGGAAGCGTGCAGTGGTCGGTGGATGGCGCGAGCTCGGGGTCGGCTGCGCTGTCGGGCGGCCAAGCCACGTTCACCGCGACGACGCTGGCGGTGGGGTCGCACACGATGGCGGCGAATTACGCGGGCGATGCGGTTTACGCCGCGGGCTCGGCGACGTTGCAGCAGGTGGTGACCAAGTCCGCGGCGGCGCTGAGCCTGACATCGAGCGCGAGCACCACGGTATACGGGCAGCCGGTGACGTTCACGGCGCAATTGGGGCCGGCGAGCTCGGAAGGCACGGTGCAGTTTTCGGACGGAGCGGCGGCGATCGGGCCGGCGGCGATGGCGGGCGGTGTGGCCACGCTGGCGGTGGCGAACCTGGCGGTGGGGGCGCATTCGATTACGGCGGCGTGGGCGGGGGACGCGAATTCGGCAGCGGCGGTTTCGACGGCGCTGGCGCAAACGGTGAACAAGTCGCAGACCGGCACGGCGCTTTCGGTTTCGGGGGGCACGTGGAACGCGCTGGTGGCGGCGGTGGCTCCGGGCGCGGGGTCGCCCACGGGGACCGTGAAGTTCCTGAACTCGGCCACCAACGCGGTGCTGGGTTCGGCCGTGTTGAGCGGCGGGGGGGCCAGCACGGCGATGCCTTCGACGCCGGATGCGATTGTGGCGGTCTATTCGGGCGATGGTAATTTCCTGGCCAGCACCTCGGCTCCGCTGACGCCGCTCACGGCGGTGAACGCGGCATCGTACGCGCTCGCGAGCTTTGCGCCCGACGAACTGGCGACGCTGTTCGGATCGAACCTGGCGACGGCGACCGTTTCGGCCACGGGTGGGCCTGCGGGATCGCTGGGGGGAACCACGGTGGCGGTCACGGATTCCGCGGGCGCCAAGCTTGCGGCGCTGCTCCTGTTCGTTTCGCCGGAGCAAGTGAGCTTCCTGATGCCGGCGGGCACGGCGGTCGGGCCGGCTACCGTGGTGGTGAGCAATGGCAAAGGCGGGGCGGCTTCGACACCGATCCAGGTGGCGCGGGTGGCGCCGGGATTGTTCACGCTGAACAGCACCGGCGAGGGGGCGCCGGCGGGGCAGTTGGTTCGCGTGCATCTCGACGGCACGCAGGAGGCTGCGCAAGACGTGGCGGTTTTCGATAAGGCCCGGAACGAGTGGGTGCCTACTCCGATCGATCTGGGCGCGGCCACCGACGTGGTTTATCTGCTGCTGTATGGGACGGGCATCCGGCACTACAGCGTCACGCCGCTGTGCACGATTGGCAGCCGGCCGGCGACGGTGGCGTATGCCGGCGCGCAGGGTAGTTACGCGGGCCTGGACCAGGTGAATGTGGCGCTGCCGCGGTCGTTGCTGGGAGCCGGGACGGTGGAGGTGAAGCTTACGGTGGACGGCGCGGTTGCGAACTCGGTGATGCTGGCGTTCCGGTGAGCTGAAGGTACCGGCCGGTTGAAAGCCGCTCCCGGAGGGGACCCCGGGGCAGGATCATAGGCGCCTCGCTGACACGACCTAGATTTTCGTCTCCACGGCCCGTCGAAATCCAATTACATTCCACTACCCATGTACCAGCGACTCCACCCTGCAAGGGCCGTCCGGTTCTGAGACCAAGCTACTTCATCACTTCTCGTTATTATGGTCGCCTATAGGTCGCCAACTCCCGCTGAGTTACAGTTTGCCGAACTGTCTCTCCCGGCTATTCACACCCCAGTGCCCTTTGGCTGTACTCGCGGTATTCGCGCCTATTTCGGGGCGGGAAAAGGCGGGAAACAAATACAGTTTTTGTCTGCTCAGAATTCCGGTAAACGGGACAGACTCTAGCATCTAGCCTAAACACAGGCATTCATGCCTGTGTTAGCCGGGCTAAGAGCCCGGCGGGTGACAGACGACAAAAACCGATCGTCTGTCCTACTGCAGGACGCGAATCCCGTTGGGGCCGGGAATGGTCCGGACCCAGGTGTTCATCTCTTCTTCGTTCTGCAAGAGATCGCGCAGGGTCGCCTTGCTGAGGACCTGGTCCACGGCGACTTGCACGGCGCGCCACAGGGAGCGTACGGAGCAATCCACGGAACGCGTGCAGATGGCCACCTGGCCGGCGTGGCTGTCGCAGAAATCACTCTCGAAGAGACGGCCGCCGAGCGATTCCATCACGTCTCCGATCACGATCGATTCGGCCGGGCGCGCGAGGGTGTAGCCGCCTTCCTTGCCGCGGGCCGCCTTCACGAATCCACGCTTGCGCAGAACGCGCAGGATCTTGGCTGCGTACGCCGGCGACACACCCTCGGCATGGCTGATTTCGGGAATGGTGAGGCCCGGCCCTCCCAGTCCCGCATAGGCCAGACGGACCATGCATCGCAGACCGTATTCTTCGTTCGCGCTGAGCTTCATCTTCGAATCCTCGCGATGGGGATGATGTCTTCCAGCCCGAGCGCCAACTTGGCGGCCTCGGACATACGGTCCTTGGTCCACGGGGGATCGAACACCAGTTCCAGCTTCACTCCGGTCACACCAGGCACCGACCGCACGGCACGCTCCGCGTCGCCGGGCAGGGTTCCCGCCACGGGGCAGTTGGGAGCGGTGAGGGTCATGCGGAGCGCGACCTGGCCTTCGGCATCTACATCCACGCCGTAAATCAGTCCGAGCTCGTAGATGTTGACCGGCATCTCGGGGTCGTATACCTTCTTCAACGCGGCGATTACTTGGTCCTTCAGACTCATTCGGTGCTCACCGGTTCCTCGTCCGCGCCGTTCAGGGCGGATTTCAACGTGTGCCACGCGAGGGTGGCGCACTTCACGCGCGCGGGGTAATCGCGCACTCCGCAGAAGACCACCAGCTTGCCGAGCTCCTGGGTGACCGGGGAGTCGGTGGTGAGCAGGTCGTGGAACTTCTCCAGTAGCTTCAAGGCTTCGGGCTTGCTCTTGCCCTTGAGGCTCTCGGTCATCAGCGACGCCGACGCAGTCGAGATGGCGCAGCCCGAGCCTTCGAAGCTCACGTCCTTCACGACGTCGTTCTCCATCTTGAGATACAGCTTCAGCTTGTCGCCGCAGAGAGGATTGTAGCCCTCGGCCCTGCGGTTGGCGTCTTCCATCGGATGGCAGTTTCGCGGACGCTTGCTGTGATCCAGAATGGTTTCCTGATACAGGTCGTGTACCATCAGGAGAAAATCTCCTTTACTTTTTTGAGACCGTCCGCCAGCGCGTCAATCTCCGCCGTGGTGTTATAGAACGCCAGCGACGCGCGCGTGGTGGCAGGCACCTGGTAACGGTCCATCACCGGTTGCGCGCAATGATGTCCGGTGCGCACCGCGATGCCCTGCCGGTCGAGCAGCGTTCCGATATCGTGCGGGTGGATGCCTTCGATCACGAAGGAGAGCACCGCCGCCTTCTCGCGCGCGGTGCCGATCATCCGCAGTCCGGGTATGTGCGAGAGCGCTTCTGTGCCGTAGAGCAGGAGCTCATGCTCGTAGGCGGCGATCTTGTCCATGCCCAGGTGCATGAGGTAGTCGAGCGCGGCGCCGAGGCCGATTCCGCCGGCGATATCGGGCGTTCCCGCTTCGAACTTGTAGGGGAGGTCGTTGTACGTGGTCTTCTCGAAGGTGACCGTACGGATCATGTCGCCGCCACCCTGATAGGGCGGCATGGCGTTCAGCAGCCTGGCCTTGCCGTAGAGCACGCCGATGCCCGTAGGACCGCAAACTTTGTGGCCGGAGAAGGCGTAGAAATCGGCGTCGAGCGCCTGCACGTCCACCTTCATGTGCGGCACTGCCTGCGCGCCGTCGACCAGCGTGAGGGCTCCCACGCCGTGCGCCATTTCGACGATCTGGCGCACCGGATTGATGGTGCCCAGCGCATTGGAGACGTGGCCCACGGCGACCATGCGCGTGCGGGGGCCGAGCAGCTTCTGGTACTCTTCCAGAATCAGCTCGCCGCGATCGTCGATGGGGATGATTCGCAGCTTGGCGCCCTTGTCTTCGCACAGGATCTGCCAGGGGACGATGTTGGAGTGATGCTCCAGGCCGGCGATGACGATTTCGTCACCCTCGCGGATATTCGTGCGGCCCCACGAGAAGGTCACCAGGTTGATGCCTTCGGTGGTGCCGCGGACGAAGATGAGCTCGCTCTTGGAGCGCGCGTTGAGGAACCGCTTGGTCTTGGCGCGGGTCTCCTCGTAGGCGGCGGTGGAGCGCTGGCTCAATTCGTGGACGCCGCGGTGGATGTTGGCGCAATCCACGGTGTAAAACTTGACGATGGCGTCGATGACCGACTGCGGCTTCTGCGAGGTGGCGGCGTTGTCGAGATACACCAGCGGCTTGCCGTGGATCTTCTGCTTCAGCACCGGGAAATCCTCCCGGATCCTGTCCACGTCGAAAGCCGTTACGGCACTAGTGAGCGTGCTCATGGAATTTCTCAAACAGGATTCCTTCGAGCGAATCCCTCAGGGACTGCACTTTGATACGGTCCACGATGTCCTGCGCGAACGCCCAGGTCAGCAGGCTGCGCGCTTCCGCTTTGCCGATGCCGCGCGAGCGCAGGTAGAACAACGATTCGGCATCCAACTGCCCGATGGTGGCGCCGTGGGTGCAGCGCACGTCGTCGGCGAGAATCTGCAATTCGGGCTTGGTATCGATCACCGCGTCGTCGGACAGCACCAAGTTCTTGTTGGTCTGTTTCGAATCGGTCTTCTGCGCGTCCTTGCGAACGATGATGCGTCCGTTGAAGACGGCGTGCGCGCTGCCGTCGAGGATGCCCTTGTACAGCTCGTGGCTGGCGCCGTGCGGCTTGGCGTGGTCGATCACCGTGTGATTGTCGATGTGCTGCGTGCCGTTGACGATGTAGAGGCCGTTGAGCGTGGCCTCGGCGCCCTCGGAAAGAACCACGCCGGCATCGTTGCGGACCAGCGCGCCGCCGAGGGAGATGGAGTGCGAGGAAAAGTTCGTGCTGCGCCCCAACTGGGCCTGCAAGGTGGCGATGTGCCAGGCCGAGGCGCTCTCCTGCTGGACCTTGTAATGGTCCACGACTGCGCCGTCGCCGGCCAGGATTTCAGTCACCGCGTTGGTGAGGTACTGGCCCCGACCCTTGTAGGTCTCGACGATGGTGCACTGCGCGTTGGCGCCGATGAGGATGAGGGTGCGCGGGTGGACGGCGGCTTCCCGAGTGGCTTCGTATGTAATTTCGATCGGCTCTTCGAGGACCGTGCCCGCGGGAACCCGGAAGACGGCGACCCGATTCAGAAAGGCCGTGTTGAGAGCCACGAAAGGGTTCTGGTGGAAGGCAGCGTACTTCGCGAGATGGGGTTTGACGTCATCCAGAGCCGCGCCCGCGATGTTCGGCAAGGCGACGGGGAAGTCTTTTCGCGCGATGGACGCCACGTTGGTGAAGCGCCACTCCTCGTCATGAGTGGTCGGAAAGCCCAGTTCCGCAAACCGTCGAAAGGCGGTCTCGCGCAACTGCTGCAGCCACGGCGCCGCCGGGGACTGGCGGGTGAATTCGTTCACCCAGGGACCGATCTGTTCCGCTACGGCCGTCATACCTTGCCGACCGGCTCCTCCTCGTCTTCGATGCCCAGGGCGGCATAGCCGCTCTCTTCCAGTTGCAGCGCCAGCTCCTTGCCGCCGGACCTCACGATGCGCCCTTCGGACAGCACGTGCACGAAATCGGGCACGATGTAATTCAGCAAGCGCTGGTAGTGGGTCACCACGATCATGGCGCGCTCGGGGCCGCGAAGCGCGTTGACGCCCCCTGCTACGGTGCGCAGCGCGTCGATGTCGAGGCCGGAATCGGTCTCGTCGAGGATCGCGAGGCGTGGTTCCAGCACGGCCATCTGGAAAATCTCGTTGCGCTTCTTTTCACCGCCCGAGAAACCGGTGTTGACGGGGCGGTTCAGCAGCGTCTGGTCCATCTCCATGAGCTTCATTTTTTCCTTGACCAGGTTCAGGAAATCGAAGGCGTCGAGCTCTTCGAGCCCGCGATTCTTGCGGATGGTGTTGAGCGCCGCCTTCAGAAAATACATGTTGCTGACGCCGGGGATCTCGACGGGATACTGGAAGGCGAGAAAGATACCCGCGCGCGCGCGATTTTCGGGGACCATTTCGAGGAGGTCTTTGCCGTCGTAGATCACCTGGCCGGCGGTGACGGCGTAGATCTCGCGTCCGGCCAATACCTGGGCGAGGGTGCTTTTGCCGGAGCCGTTGGGGCCCATGATGGCGTGCACTTCGCCGGCGTTCACGGTGAGGTCGATGCCTCTCAGAATTTCACGCTCGCCGACAGTGGCGTGCAGATCTTTGATTTCGAGGAGAGACATTTAGCCCACGCTTCCTTCTAAGCTGACCCCGAGGAGTTTTTGGGCTTCGACTGCGAATTCCATGGGGAGCTCGCGGAAAACCTCTTTGCAGAAACCGTGCACGATCATAGAGACCGCGTCCTCGGAGGAAATGCCCCGCTGCCGGCAGTAAAAAATCTGGTCCTCGCCGATCTTCGATGTGGAGGCCTCGTGCTCCACCTGCGAAGAGGTGTTCTTGACTTCGAGGTAGGGGAAGGTGTGCGCGCCGCACTGGTCGCCCAGCAGCATGGAATCGCACTGCGAGTAGTTGCGCGCGCCGGTCGCCGACTTCAGAATCTTGACGCCGCCGCGATAGGTATTCTGCCCGTGGCCCGCCGAGATGCCCTTGGAGACGATGGTGCTGGTGGTGTTCTTCCCGATGTGGATCATCTTGGTGCCGGTATCGGCCTGCTGCCAGTTGTTGGTGAGGGCCACCGAGTAGAACTCGCCGACCGAGTTGTCGCCAATTAAGAGGCAGCTCGGATACTTCCAGGTAATGGCCGATCCGGTCTCGACCTGCGTCCAGGAGATCTTGGAGTTGACACCTTGGCATTTCCCTCGCTTGGTCACGAAATTAAAGATCCCGCCT
>JBGPKH010000427.1:0-7888 GCA_041485845.1 Bryobacteraceae bacterium | reverse complement strand
CGGTGAGGGCGCCGGAGGTGCTACCCCACTTGGAGACTCGTGTAGTCACGCGCCGGTCGCTGCCGTCACGGCGAAAAGCCCCTGTACCAACAACTACTTAGACCCTGGGAGCGCCTGCCCGGAGGGGGTGAACATCCGCTACAATGAAGTCTGGCAACAGCCGGATATTCAGAAGATGTGGCTGGAAGCCATCAAGTGGTCCATGGGAATCACGGGTTCCAAGTAGTGCGCGCGCCCAGCCGTGCGGGAGTGTTTCTGTGGATCGTGTTCTATCGGTCTAATGGGTGGGCAGACGGTCCGGCATGCGGGACTGGGTGTTCGCTCCCGCGGCCCTAACCCCCGGCCCCTAACCCCCGCGTCACCAGGTACACCGCCGTCTCCGCCATCAGATTCGGCAGTGCGGTCACCTTGCGATGCCCCGAGAGAAAGTACCGCCGCTCCACGACCAGCTTCTCGAGGCTCGCCAGCTCCTCGAAATCGTCCACCGTCAGGAAATGGATGTTGGGCGATTCGTACCACGCATACGGGAACGCCTTGGTATTGGGTGCGCGCCCGCTCCTCAGGAAGGAAGCCCGCACGGTCCAGTGGCCGAAATTGGGGAACGCCACGATGCCGCGGCGCCCTACGCGCAGCATTTCGCGCAGCACCTGGCGCGGGTAGAGAGTCTCCTGAAGCGTCTGGCTGAGGATCACGTAGTCGAACGCCTGGCCGGGATAGTCCGCCAGGGCTTCGGCGATGTCCCCCTGGAACACCGAGACGCCGCGCGCGATGGCGCGCTGCACCTTGGCGCTCGAGATCTCGACGCCGCGGGCCTGCACGCCCTTGTTTGCCGCCAGCCACTCGAGCAGCTCGCCTTCGCCGCAGCCGAGGTCGAGCACCTTGGTTCGCGGCTCCACGATGTCGCCGATGATGGCGTAGTCGCTGCGCCCCAGCAGCTCGCGGACGAATGCCTGCTTTCTGGCGGCCTGTGCGCTCATTGCGCCTTCTCGCCCTTCCGGTCCGATGCGGCAAACGTGTTGGCCAGGAATCCGCGGACGAGCTCGGCCTGCCCGGCCACGTCCACCAGGAACGAATCGTGCCCGTAGTTGGATGGCAGCTCGACGTAGGCCACGTCGCAATTGCGCCTCCTCAGCGCGAGCACCATTTCCTGCGACTGATAGCTCGGGTAGAGCCAGTCCGAGCTGAAGCTGATCACCAGGAACCGCGCCTGCGCCGGCTCCAGCGCTTCGGCTACCGAGCCTCGCCCGCTGGTCAGATCGAAGTAGTCCATCGCCTTGGTGATATAGAGGTATGAGTTGGCGTCGAAGCGGTTGACGAACTGGCTGCCGCGGTAGCGCAGGTAGCTTTCGACTTCGAAGTCCACGTCGAAGCCGAAGCCCAGGTTCTCCTTGCCACGCAGCCGCCGGCCGAACTTCTCGCGCATCGATTCGTCGCTCATGTAGGTGATGTGCCCCACCATCCGCGCCACCGCCAGGCCGCGCGCCGGCGGCTGCTTGCCGTAGTAATTGCCCCCGTTCCAGTCGGGGTCGGCCAGGATGGCCTGGCGGCCCACTTCGTTGAAGGCGATCTGCTGCGCGCTGTGCCGCGTGGTGGCCGCGATGGGGATCGCGGAGACCACGCGGTCGGGGTACGCCACGGCCCATTCGAGCGCCTGCATGCCGCCCATCGAGCCGCCCGAGACCGAGAGCAGCCGCGGGATGCCGAACCCGTCGATCAGCATCTTCTGGAGCCTCACCATGTCGCCGATGGTGATCACCGGGAACGACATGCCGTAGGGACAGCCGGTCGCCGGGTTGATCGAGGCAGGTCCGGTGGTGCCGCGGCAGCCGCCGAGCACATTGGTGCAGATCACGAAGTACTTGTTCGTGTCGAACCCCTTGCCGGGGCCGATCATGTTGTCCCACCATCCCGGCTTGCCGGTCTCGTGGCTGATGCCGGCGGCGTGCGCATCGCCCGAGAACGCGTGCAGCACCAGGATGGCGTTGGATTTCGCCTCGTTCAACTTCCCGTACGTTTCGTAGGCTACCTCGACCGGAGCCAGCGTAGCGCCGTTATCGAGAGAGATGGAGTCGAACCGGACAGTGTCGGCCTCAACGATCATCAGGAGAGAGATTTCATGATAACAGAGACCGCGATGGAGCCTTCTCTCAACGGAGGCCGTACCGGTTTGATCCGGCGGGATGGTTCCGTTCGTTATCGAAGTGAAGGAGACGGAAGACTGATCCATGCCCGGCTTGGGCCGGGGCGCGCAAACTGTGATCGGCTGAGGCGCCAGCCGTAGCGAGGGATTTCAGCGGCGCACGGTGGTGCTCTGTGCTTCCCGCGGCCGTTGATTCGCGGGTTGCGCCCGTTCGCTCGCCCGGGTTCGCACGCGCGGTTTCACAAGTTCGCGACAAAAAGACCCGAGGCAGGGGTCTACCTGTGTTCGCCTTTCGGGAACCCGCCGCTTATCGGTACACTATTGCTCATATGCCTTCCCGTCTCGCACTCCTCTGGGTGGCTGCGGCCGTGCCTGCATGCGGCGGCGATTGGAATCCCCGACTCGCGGCGCAGTATCTGGACTCCCGCCAGGAGAAATGGTTTTCGTGGCCGGCGGCGATGGCGTCGGGCACGTGCGTGTCCTGCCATACCGGCGCGGCCTACCTCCTGGTCCGGCCGGCACTCCGCCGCGCGCTCGGCGAGAGCCAGCCCACGGCGTATGAGACCGGACTACCGGCGGCGCTCCGCGGCGTCGAGTCGATCTTCGCCGCCCTCTTCCTGGCGGTAGAGAATCCGAAAGCCGGGACTCTGTCTTCGCAAGCCCGGCAGGTGTTCGACCGCAGGTGGTCGCTGCAAGTTCGCGATGGAAGCGCCAAGGGAGGATGGGCCTGGTTCAGTCTCAACCTCGATCCGCGGGAAATGCCGGAATCGGCCTTCTATGGAGCATCGCTGGCGGCACTGGCCAGCGGCGCCGCCCCGGCCGAATACCGGGACCGGCCCGCCGTTCGTGAACGCGTTGCCGCGCTGACCGCGTACCTCCGGCGGGAATGGCCCGCGCAACCACCGCACAACCGGCTGATGGCGCTGTGGGCCTCCAGCAAATTGCCGGATGCGCCGCCTGCATCCATGCGGAAGCCGATCCTCGACGAAATCCGGCGAAAGCAGCAGCCCGATGGTAGCTGGACTATGGAGTCGCTCGGGCCGTGGAAAGAACATCCGCAGGCGCCGCATGCGGCGGGAGACTGCACCTATGCCACGGGCTTCACCGCGGTCGTGTTGGAAAAAGCGGGGATCGCAGCGCCGGACGTTCGACTGCGCCGGGCTCTCGACTGGTTGAAAGCGCACCAGGATCCGAAGGCCGGATATTGGGATGGCGGGTCGATGAACAGGCCTTACCCGGCCGATTCCATGATGGCGCTTTTCATGCGCGACGCCGCGACGGAAGGCAGTGGATCCGCGAGGACACAATGAAACCCTATCTCTTCGCAGCGCTGGCATTCGCCGCTGTCACGGCGGCCCAGACCGGCGAAAGCGCCGCCGATCTGGCCGCCCGCTACCTGCCCGAGCTGATCCGGCTGGACTCGACGAATCCGCCCGGCAACGAGACTCGGGTCGCGAGATACCTGAAACAGGTGGCGGACCGCGAGGGCATTCCGGCCGAGCTGCTCGGCGACCATCCGCAGCGTTTGAACTTCGTCGCCCGCCTGCGCGGATCGGGCAAGGCGCGGCCGCTGCTGCTGATCGCGCACAGCGACGTGGTGCCCGCCGACCGCGCGCAATGGTCGGTGGATCCCCTCGGCGGCATCCTCAAGGACGGATACATCTATGGCCGCGGGGCGGAGGACGACAAGAACCTGCTGGCCGCCGAACTGGCGGTCCTGGTCGACTTGCACCGGCGGAAAGTGGCGCTCGACCGCGACGTGATTCTGTTATCGGAGTCGGATGAGGAGTCCGGGTCGACGGGCGCAACCTGGATAATCGCCCATGCCTGGCCGAAGATCGACGCCGAGTTCGCCTTGAACGAGTATTCGTACATCCTGCCGACGAAGTCTGGAGTGCCGGTGTACCAGATCCAAACCGCGGAGAAGATTCCCACGCGATTCAAGATGACCGCGCACGGCACCGCAGGGCATGGCTCGCTGCCGCGCGACGACAATCCCGTGCTTCACCTGGCGCGCGCCATCGTGAAGCTGAGCGAAGCCGATCAGCCGGTGCAACTGAACGCCACCACGCGCGCGTACCTGAGAGCCATCGGCAAGCTGCCGGACTATGCCTGGCTGGCGCCGCTGGCGCCGAAGCTGGAAAATCCGGCGACCTCTTCGAGCACGGCCGCCGAAATCCGGAAGCGCGATCCGGAGATCCTCGCCATGCTGCGCACCACGTTCTCAGCGACCATGCTTACCGCCGGCGCCAAGATCAACGTGATTCCCAACGTCGCCGAAGTTCAGGTGGACGGGCGCCGCCTGCCTGGCGAAGCGCACGAAGAGGTCTTCGCACGGGTGAGGAGGATCATCGACGATCCTGCCATCACCATCGAGGCGGTAGGCAACCCCAGGCAGTCCACCGAACCGAGCTCGGTGACATCGCCGCTGTACCTTGCCATGGAGAAAGTCTTCCACGAGGCGGCTCCCAACGCGCTCGTGGTTCCGTTCCTGATGCGCGGCACCACCGACGGCGCCTACCTGCGCGCCAAAGGCATGGCGGTCTACGGGGTGCCGATTTTCCGCAAAGACGGCGAACTGCGCATGCACGGGAACGACGAGCGCATTTCGCTCGAGAATCTGCGCGTGGGTACGGACCTGTTGCGCCGGATCGTGGCGCGGGTGTGCGCGGCTCCCTGATCCGCACGGCCCAGTGAAGTCATGCTTCTGTACGCACTCACGATTGTAGCCGGCGCCTTCCTGCTGTTTCAGATCCAGCCGATGCTGGCCAGGAGCATCCTCCCGTGGTTCGGCGGCGCGGCGGCGGTTTGGACCACCTGCCTCCTCTTCTTTCAGGTAGTGCTCCTGTTCGGCTACCTCTACGCGCACGCGCTGGTGCGGTATTTCAAGCCGCGCACGCAGATGCTGGTCCACATTGCCTGGCTGTCAGTCAGTGCGCTGGCGCTGCCGGTCTACCCCAGCGCGAAGTGGAAACCCGGAGGCCATGAGGACCCGGTGCTGGGCATCCTGGTTGTGCTGACGGCGACCGTGGGACTCCCCTATTTCCTGCTCTCGACGACGGGTCCGCTGCTCCAGGCATGGTATGCGCGCCGCTTCCAGGACCCGATGCCCTACCGGCTTTGCGCGCTCTCGAATGCGGGCTCGATGTTCGCGCTGGTCAGTTACCCGGCGCTGTTCGAGCCAGTGTTCACGGCACAACAGCAAGCGCGGATCTGGTCGGTGGCGTACGGCGCTTTCATTGTGTTGTGCGGCTTCACGGCGGTTCGGTCAGGCGGCGCACGGGGAAAGGAATTGTTGGTGGACCCGGAGCCGGCGGAGAAGCCGCGCTTGCGCCTTTACGCGATGTGGCTGGCGCTGCCGGCGTGCGCCTCCGCGCTGCTGCTGGCCACCACGAATCACCTTACGCAGAACGTGGCGGCCATCCCGTTTCTGTGGGTGCTGCCGCTGAGTATTTACCTGCTCACCTTCATCCTCTGCTTCCAAGGCCAGGGCCGCTACGGGCGCAATCCCTATCTGCAATTGCTGGCCGTAGGGCTGTGGAGTATGGGGGTAGCGCTGGGCGCCGGCATGCAGGGCAGCGTGCCCATCAAAGTGACGGTCCCGCTTTTTGCCATGGGGCTGTACGTGTGCTGCATGGCATGCCATGGCGAGCTTGCACGCCTCAAGCCGCACCCGCGATTTCTCACGCAATTCTACCTTTCGATCGCGGCCGGCGGCGCCGTGGGTGGGATTCTCGTGGGCCTGATCGCTCCGAAAGTGTTCCGTGCCTACTACGAGCTGCCCGTGGGACTGGTAGCGTGCGGCGTACTGGTGATTGTGGCACTGCTCCAGGACAGAGGTTTGCCGTGGTTCCGAAAGTGGAAACAGCCGGCGCCGCTGGTGGCGGCGGCGCTGACGCTGGCCCTGGCGATCTATCTCGGAGCCCGGGTGCGCGAGGCCGAGAAAGGGGCGCGAATCATCATGCGCAACTTCTACGGGCTTCTGAAGGTGACCGATTCGGGTCCGGAGGAGTCACTGACTGCGACCCGCACGCTGACTCACGGGACCATCAGGCACGGCGAGGAGTTTCTCCATCCATCGCGCCGCAACTGGCCGACGGCCCGCTACGGACCGAACACGGGGATCGGGATTGCGATTCGCGAGAAGCAGAAGGCCGGGCCGATGCGGGTGGGAGCGATCGGGTTGGGAGCCGGGACCATCGCGGCGTACGGCCGCGCAGGCGATGTCTACCGGTTCTACGAAATCAATCCGCTGGTGCTCGACATAGCGCGCTCGCAGTTCTTTTTTCTGAGGGATTCGGCGGCAGAGCTGGACGCGGCATTGGGAGACGCCCGGCTCACGCTGGAGCGCGAAGAACCACAGAATTATGACGTGCTGGCCGTGGATGCGTTCTCCGGCGATTCGATTCCGGTTCACCTGTTGACGCGCGAGGCGATATCGCTATACTTCCGGCACCTGAAGCCGGACGGAGTTCTCGCGGTTCATATTACGAATCGGTATCTGGATCTGCGGCCGGTGCTGGCGGGGGAGAGCCGGGCGGCGGGAAAGTCCGCGCGGCTGGTGGATACTCCGGATGGGGAGAATAAAGTGTCGGCCGCAAAATGGGTATTGGTGACTTCGGCGCCCGGGGCCTTCGACGCGCAGTCGACGCCGCTGGAAGTCGAGCGAACCGTGCGGATGTGGACCGACGATTACAGCAACCTGTTTCAGATCCTGAAGTAGTGACAAGGGAGGGAAAGAGAGCGCACCGCCGAGGCGCGGAGGAAAACAAAAGAAAAGCAAGTCAAAACCTGAGAGCGCAGAGGTAGCCGGGAGCGCTGAGAAAACCACGCCCGAAGCGCGGAAGGATTTTGCCGGAGTCGGCGGGGCGCACGCGCGTGAGCAAGCGGTATAGGGGATGGGACCTGGTCAGTCTTCGAAGAGCTGTTTTACGGGCAGTTGAAAACCCGGTATCAGCTCGGTCGCGAGGTCCGCGTCTTCGCGGAGAATGCGGTCGCCGCGGGTTGAATAGATCAGTACTTCGCGGGTTTCCGGGGAAATGATCCAGACCTCCTCGGTTCCACAACTGCGATAGCGTTCCTTCTTGCGCAAGAGCGATGTGAAGGTATCGTTGGCGGAGAAGATCTCGATGGCGAGGTCCGGCACGAATCGCTGTACGCGCTTGAAGCGGTCCAGCAGGGGCAGTTTAGCGGGCCGAAAGAAAGTCACATCGGGCCCGTGCGCGTTCCCGCCGAAATCGTATTCTTGCTCGCCGAACACTTTGCCCAGTCGCCTCTCGCGAACGAACGGGCGGAGTAGTTCGATCAGCAGATCGCGGATTCCATTGTGGTTCGGGTTGTTCCCAGACACTGGAACGAGTTCTCCATCGACGAGTTCATGCCCCTCCGCCTGCTCGGAAGGAAGCCGCTCGAAATCATCGATCGTCAGATGGGTCGTGGTGGCCACGCCGGTTCACCTCGCTTCCATTCTACCCGCTCATGGAGCCCAAGAACTCGCCGTTGCTGCGGGTCTTGTTCAGCTTGTCGAGCAGCAGTTCCATGGTCTCCACCGGGGAGAGCGGGGCCAGCACCCGGCGCAGAATGAAGACCCGGTTCAGCTCTTCCTTGGGGAGCAGCAGCTCCTCTTTGCGCGTGCCGCTCTTGTTGATGTCGATGGCCGGGAAGACGCGCTTGTCCACCAGCTTGCGCTCCAGGTGGATTTCCATGTTGCCGGTGCCTTTGAACTCTTCGAAAATCACGTCGTCCATG
>JBGPKH010000426.1:0-7894 GCA_041485845.1 Bryobacteraceae bacterium | reverse complement strand
GCTGCTCTTCTCCACTGGCGGGGCGGCGATCAAAGCGGCGACCCTCACCGGCTGGCAGGTGGCGTGTTTCCGTTCCGCGGTGGCCGCGGCCGTGCTGCTTGCCGCTCTGCCGGAGGCCCGCCGCGGATGGTCGTGGCGGATTGTCCCGGTGGCAGCGGCTTATGCTGCGACGCTCATCTGCTTCGTATTGGCGAACCGCCTCACCACGGCGGCGGACGCGATCTTTCTACAATCCACGGCGCCCCTGTACCTCCTGCTGCTGGGACCGGTAATCCTGCGCGAACCTATCCGCCGCGCCGACATCGTCTACATGGCGGCGGTGGCGGCCGGCATGGTGGTGTTCTTCGTGGGCACCGAATCGGCAGTGGCGACTGCGCCCGACCCGCCGCGGGGCAACGCGATCGCCGCCGCCAGCGGACTGTTCTACGCTTTGATGCTCGCCGGGCTACGCTGGCTGGCCCGGGCGAAGGACGGCGGCGCGGGCGTGGCGACGGTCGCGCTGGGCAACGTCTTCGCATGTGTGGCGGCGCTGCCCATGGTGTTTCCCGTGGGATCTGGTACGGTCGGCAACCTCGCCGTCATTCTCTATCTCGGGGTGGTCCAAATCGGGCTCGCCTACGTGTGCCTCACGCGCGCCATGCGCCACGTGCCGGCGATCGAGGCTGCCACACTGCTGATGCTCGAGCCCGCGATGAACCCCGTGTGGACCTGGCTGGTGCATGGCGAGCGGCCGGCCGCGTGGTCGCTGGCGGGTGGCGTGGTGATCCTCTCGGCAACGCTTGCGAACACCTGGCGGCAAGCACGGTCGGGGGTGATTCGAAGCGCAGAGTGAAGGGGCTCACGCTTGCGGCGCAAGCTATCTATGGGGCTTGCCTCTGGAGGTCGATCAGCACCAGATCGGAGTTCTTCCGCAAGCGGTCGAACACGATCTGTTTGCCATCGGGCGTGACGTCGAACGTGCGCATAGTGGCGCTGTCGTTGAGGCGGGTCAAGAGTCGGGTTTTCCTGGTAGCCAGATCCAGCAGCCAGAAATCCTGGGATGAGAGCCCCCCCTGCATGTAGATCAGGCCCCTGCCATCGGGCGTAAACCGGAAACGTTCGCCTTGGACTTTGACACTGATCGCGGGAAGCTCAACCAAGGTCCCATCCGGGCGCACGGCACGGAGCGGTGAACTGCTGGCTGCCGATGGGCTCGCGTACACGATCAGATTGCCGTCGGGCGACCATACGGGATCGGTGCCAATCCCATCCAGAAGGCGCGTTGGCAAGCCGCCGTCAACCGGAGTCTTGAACAGTCCCGGACCCTTCTCGTCATCGCCACCGGTTACGATCCAATTGCCGTCGGGCGACCAGGAGGCGGACCCAACCACTCGAATCGTCTCGCCGACGATATGGAAATCGGTTCCATCCGCAGTGCCCACGTGGAGGCGTAGAATGCCGTTTCGCCTGAGCACCACTGCGACCCGGCGTCCGTCAAGCGAGACCGCGGGCGGCTCGGACACCGCTCCATCGGCGCCCTTCCAGATTTCGAGCGCCTGGCCGTCACCGTAGCGCCAAAGACCATCGCCCGTGCCGTTATAGAACAGCGAGGTTCCGCCAAAGCGCGGAGTCAGTGCCCGTTCCGTGGGAACCGGGAAGCTCTTCACGTCGCGTTCCTCGGTGACGCGATCGAGAATCGGCACGCTCCATAGGCTCGCGGTGGGATTGGCCACGGAAACAACCAGCCGCCGTCCATCGGCGCTCGCCGACACCGAAGTGAATTGCTCCAGACCGAAGCTCACGCGACGGGTAACCTTGCGCTCGACATCGTACGCCCACAGCCACGGACCAGCGCCGTCCTGATCGAGCGAGACATAAAGCACCGTGCGCGGGTCGATGGGGGCCGGAAAGTCCACGTCATTGGTAAAACTGGTCGCCCAGCCGGCATTGTGTTGCGTGAGGCGCTCCGGCCTTCCGCCGGTGGCGTCGATGCGCCATAGATCGGTCGGGGCCCCAATACCATGCACGAAATAGATCCACCGGCCGTCCTGGGACCACGCCTGATCGTGATTGTGCCCGCCCTTGAAGATTTGGCGGGCGTCAGCCCCGGTGCGGTCCGCTACGAACATGGGATCGCCGTCCTCGTTGGTATGATATACGAGGCGGCTGCCATCGTGCGACCACGCCATAGAGGGCACGCGCTCCCCCAGAAACAGGCGTGGCGGGCCACCCATCAGGGGCCTCATACGCGATCTCCTCTTTTCTCCGGTACCTCGATACCGGACTTCGGACCCGTCTCCCGAAAAACCGACGGTGTGCTCCGTCGCGCGCATGTCTGCATCCCTGCCTTGGGTGAGATTGTTGAAACGTCCCGTCCCCACCTGGCTCAGCCAGACGTCGAAGGGGCCCTCGCGGTCCGAAAGAAACACCACGAACCTGCCGTCAGGCGAGATGGCAGCGTCGATTTCATCTCCCGGGAAATCGGTGAAGCGGGTGAAGCGGGCATTGGTTAACGGGTTTTCCAGTGGTGGCAACGTCCGCCGCTGTCCGGCCCACCAGCCGGCGGCGGTGCCCAAAACCAGGGCCGTGGCGAGCACTGCCCAGCCGACCCGCCTTCCCGGCCATGTGATCTCCGGACTTCGCATGCTCGGCAGCGACTTGTTTGCCCAGGCGCTCTGGAGCCGGCGGAGGTCGAGCGCCAGATCGCCCGCGTGCTGATACCGATCGTTGGGTTCCTTCGCCAGCGCCTTCGCCAGGATTTCCTCGAGCTCCGGCGGTTGCTGCGAGAGCGCAGGCGGGGCATCGTGGATGACGGCATGCAGAGTGTCTACGTGCGACTTCCCCTGGAACGGCCGCTTCCCCGCGAGCAATTCATAAAGCACCACGCCCAACGAAAAAATGTCCGTCCGATGATCCAGCGGGCGCGCGCTCGCCTGTTCCGGCGACATATAGGCCACCGTGCCCACCACGGTTCCCGCTTCCGTAAGCGCGGACTCCCGGGTGACGGTTTCGTCCTCCCCACCCACGTTCCCGCGTTCCATCAGCTTCGCCAATCCAAAGTCCAGCACCTTCACTTGCGATTGGGCGGTCACGATCAGGTTGGCCGGCTTGATATCGCGATGCACGATCCCGGCAGCATGCGCCGCCGCCAGTGCGCCGGCGATCTGCGTGATGTAGCCGGTCACTTCAACGAGCGGCAGCCCCTTGGGCGAAATCAGCTTGTCCAGCGACTGGCCGGGCACGTATTCCATCACGAGATAATCAACGCCGTTCTCGCTGGCGATGTCGTGCAGCGTGACAATGTTGGGATGATTCAAGGCCGACGCAGCGCGGGCCTCTTGCAGAAAACGACGCCGGCGATCGGGGTCGACGATCTTGTTCTGAGGAAGGACCTTGATGGCAACAGACCGGCGCAGGCGCGTATCGGTGGCGCGGTAGACCTCGCCCATGCCGCCGGCTCCGAGCGGCGCAACGATCTCGTAGGGGCCTAGTCTCTCGCCGGGAGAGTGTGCCATGGTTGTCCAACAAGTCTATCGCGATTGTCCGGGAGACGGGGCCTCACAGAACGGGTCAACGCGCATCCTGGAATGCGCGTGGAATCTATCCGGGTAGGTCGGGGATCGAGAGCTTGCGGCAAATTCTCGTTGCGAGCAGCCGTGTCGGCGAAGATGCCGGAGGAGTCCTGCAAGCTTCATCCGATGACGACGAGTTCCTGCCTGGCGTCGGGAGGCAGGGCGCGCAAGGATTCCTCGCGCCTGTACTCCAGAATTAGGGCAATCGCCGCGCGAAGGTTCGACAGGCACTCTTCACGCGATTTCCCCTGGCCGTTGGCGCCGGGCACTTCGGCGCAATACGCGATGCACCATGGGCCGTCTTGCTCGACAATCGCCGTGAACTCGTTGTGCATGCCCCCATTCTACCGCCGTCGGCAGACTCGAATCCGCCCGCGGACGCAGCGTCGGTCGTATCACGCTAGCGGCTGGTAAGGTTATTTCGCGACGAGTCCCTACTGATACAGCCGCCGGTAGATGTCCGCGTTCCGCAGCACTGCCTGCACGTAATCGCGCGTCTCCGTAAACGGAATCGATTCCACAAACTCGGCGGGCTCGCGATACGTGTTCCAGGTCAGCCACTCCGCCACGCGGTTGGGACCGGCATTGTACGACGCCAGCGTCTGCTCCACCTTGCCGCTGTTGTGATCCAGCATGGACCGCAAAATCGAAGTCCCGATCTTCAGGTTGGCCGCCGGCTGGAACAGCACACGGCTGGAGAACCTGGCGACCCCGGCCTTGCGGGCGAACTGCCTGCCGGTGCCGGGACGCACCTGCGTCAGGCCGTACGCGTTGGCGGTCGAGCGCGCCAGCGGGTTGAACTCGGACTCCTGCCGAATCAGGCCGGCCACCAGGAAGGGGTCGAGCTCCCGCTGGCGCGCGGAAACCACCAGGTCGTCCCTGTAGGGCAACGGAAACAGCAGTTCCCAGAACTTCCGTGGCGCCTGGGTGAACGTCAGGCTAAGGTAGTCGGGCGCCATGCCCTTCATGATGCGTAACGCGCGATGGGGAGCCTCGGCGGCTTCCGCGATTTCCATTCCGAGCAACGCGGGCTGCCCGTCGGTGCGCGAGCCGAAGCGCAGCTCCGCGTCGGCGAGGTCGGCCAGGCCGGCGGTGCGCAGCAGCCGCGATCGTTCGATGTGCAGCGCCGTGGCTCGCGTGCCTTCCGCGGGCACCGGCTTCGCCTCGGCCAGGTTGAGGACCGCCAGGAACTTCGCAGTGCCGGCGGAAGCCGGCCCGCTGCCGATCTCGCGGCGCGACAGCCGGTCGCGCGCCAACATGGCGTAGTAGTGGTTCTGAAAGGTCTGCGAAAGCCGCTGGTAGCAGGCGCGCGCCGAACCCGGATCGCCGTGCTCTTCGGCGTGCCGCCCCAGAAAGTACAGCGCGGCCCCCGCCGTGGGGTGTCCCGCGTAGTTGCGGAGGTGCTCGCGCAGCAGTGCGGCGGCATCCGGCTTGTCGTGCAGGTACGCCTGGAAGGTGACCTTCCAGTGAGCCAGTCCGGCCGGCGGCTCGGCGGGGAAATCCTCGTACACGGCGCGATAGAGCGGCACGTAATCGTCGGGCCGGTTCACCAGCAGGTAGCGGCTGGCGGCGGACAACAGGGCTTTCAAGCGCCACCCCGACTTGGGATGCCGGCTGGCCAGGCGCTCGATCGCAGCCATCATCTCGCGGTCATCGTTGAGGCGGCGCGCGCACTCCGCCAGGTAGTAGTCGCGCTCGGCTGCGGCTTCCGATTCAGGCAATTCGAGCCCCCGCAGGTAGGAACCGGCGGCCGTGGTCTTGCCGGCGAGGTAGTCGGCGGCGCCGATGCGCACGCGCGCCTGGTCGCGGGCCACGCCAACCAGGGAATCGAGGAGCGCCTGATACTCCGGCCGCGCCCGCGAGTATTCGTGGATCTCCAGCAGGCGGTCCGCACGGTGCAGGATCTGCTCGGGAAGCGGCTGCGGATAGGCGGCGCCCATGGTGTCTTTCAGGGTGAGCAGGGCCGCCGCGGCGCGATTGGCGGGCTCGCCGGTGAGGTACCGATAGTAGACCCGCTGGTAGAACTCCGCGGCGTTAGCCAGTTGCCTGGCCGCCTCGTAGCTGCCGGCGAGTGTGACGTCGCCCTCGGGCTGCGGCAGCTCGGCGTAGTGTTCGCGCAACAGGCGGACGCTCTCGGCGGGGTCGCTTGACTGCAGCGCGCGTGCCTCGACCAGCCATGCCTTGGCGGCGAGGGGCGAGCGGACCTCGCTGGAATGCGCCGCGTCGAGATCCCTGGCGACGCCGCCGGTGTCCTTGGCTTCCACGCGGGACACCGCAAGGTAGTAGGCCGTGTAGTCGGCCAGGCGCGGCAGCTTGGACTGCACCTTCCGCAAGGCGGCGATGGCGGCGGTGTAGTCCTTCTGCTCGTACGATCCCACTCCCAGAGCGAGGCGGGCGAGCGTCCCGCTGTCGTCCTTGGCGTGGGCCGCGGCGTACGCTTCGACGGCGGCGCGCCGCGCGGGACTGGGGGAGTCGCGCCACGCAAACACCAGCGACGCCAGGTCTCCGGACCGCGGAGCGGGCCTCGCGGCCACACGAGCGGCCGGACGTTTGGCTGCGGGCTTTGCCGGCGAGGCCACACGAGCGGCCGGGCGTTTGGCTGCGGGCTTTGCCGGCACGGCAGCCAGGGCGGGAAATATCGCCGCCAGGAACAAGCAGGCGAATACCGCCACCTGAGCCGCGCGCGCCGCCCTCTGAGCCGCGCGCGTCAGCCAGCGGAGTCTTCCCTGACTGTCCCTAAACCATCGGGCCGGGATAATTCTCTCCGAGTAATTCCGGATCGTCATTGGCTAACGTACGCACCAGTTCCAAATGAAGGTAATCCGCCATGCTCGCGCATGGCGCAAAAAAGGACTGCCGAAACGTCTCGCGGGCCGCGTCGATTTGCTTCTGTAGCGCGTCGTAGAGATTGCGTTGCGCGCGCGCGGTTTGCACGACGTCCGCCTGGTGGAGCCGCAACCCGGCCACCTGCACGCGAGCGAAGCGTTGCGCGCGAAAGTGAATCTGCTGGTCCTTGGGAGCGATGCGGTCCCATCCAGTCACGGGCGGCAAAGCCACCGGACTGGGTTCAACGGCCGCGGGCGAAGCTACGGTTGCGATCTGGACCAGCTCCGGGAGCGGCTCGGGGACCGCCGTGGAAAGTTCACTCCAAACGGCGGCGGCCACTTGGCTGAGCAGTTCCAGGGCGGGTCCCTGCACCGTTCCCCACGCATACACCAGCGCCGGCACCTCCTCCCGCACCACCACCGGAAAAATCGAGACGCGCCCATCGGGCCGGTGACCGGCCAGCTTGAGCATAGCGGTGGAAACCTCACTGGGAGTGCTCGCGGCGATCACCGGATCGCGGCTCTCCACGGCGCCTGCCAGCGCCGCCGCTGCTGCCAGCGGAATCTCCAGTCCGTGGAACACTTCTTGCGTTCCTTGCGGCACGCCACGGATTCGTTCGCCCCTGGCAACCCCCCCCTCGATGCAGAAAAGTGCGGCTCCGGTGCAGAAAGCGGCAGCCGCATCCAACAATATGCCGCCGAGTCTTTCGACGTCCGGCGCCTGCCGGATGCGGCGCACAGCCTGGTTCAACTGGTCCGCCGATTCGCGGCGGCCGCGTTCCCGAGCCTCGGCGAACAGCCCCTCCATTTCGACGGATAGCTGCGAAATTCGGGTTTCGAGAATCTGGCGCAAAGGAGATTGCGGCGCGCTCGCGGACATTCCTATAGCTATTCTATACCTATGGAATCTCTTTCCGGCAAAATCGCTATGGTTACCGGGGGCACGCGCGGCATCGGCCGCGCCATCGCCGAGCGTCTCCTCCGTGAGGGCGCATCCGTCGCAATCTGCGGCCGCAGCCAGGAGTCCGTCGCCCGCGCCGTCGCCGAAATGAAACCCCTCGGCACAGTGTTCGGACATGCCGCGGACGTCTCCGACCTGGGACAAGTGCGCAAGTTGTTCCAGGCCGTCGACGCCGAATTCGGCGGGCTCGATATCTTAATCAACAACGCCGGGCATGGCGCCTTCAAGAAAGTCGCGGACCTGACGCCGCAAGACTGGCACCACAACATCGACCTCAACCTGAACGGCGTCTTCTACTGCACGCACGAGGCGCTTGCCCGGCTCCTCCATCGCGGGGGCGGCTTCATCGTCAACATCTCCAGCCTGGCCGGAAAAAATGCGTTCACTGGAGGCGCGGCCTACAACGCATCCAAAGCCGGACTGAATCTCTTCACCGAGGCCCTGATGCTCGACCACCGCCACGATAATGTGCGTGTCAGCTCGATCATGCCTGGCAGTGTGGATACGGAATTCGACGGAGATTCCGGGCGGCGGCCCGCCGATACCAGTTGGATGAT
>JBGPKH010000425.1:0-7909 GCA_041485845.1 Bryobacteraceae bacterium | reverse complement strand
TGCCGACTCGTTGTTCGCCGCTGCCGTTTTCACCGCGCTGATCCCTCCCGCCGCCCTCCCCCACTGTCTGAATCGCAGTCCGTTTTAACTGCGGATTGGAGTAACCGCCGGTGGTGCGGTAAGATGTTAGCCAGCCTGAGGGGTTCATCCGTTTCATGCGCCGGCACTTCATCCATACGATCCTGATGGCGTTCGCCGTAGCCACGGCGGCTAACGCACAGCCGACTTATTCCCGCGAAGTCTCGCGCATCATCCAGCAGAAATGCCAGATGTGCCATCGCCCGAACGACATCGCGCCTTTCGCGTTGATGAGCTACGAGGACGCCCAGGCGCAGGGGCGTGCCATCCGCGCCGCGCTGCAGCTCGGGATCATGCCGCCGTGGAAGCCCGTTCCCGGCCACGGCGATTTCCAGAATAATCTCAGCCTCAGCGACGACCAGCGACAGACCATTCTCGACTGGCTGGACGCCGGCATGCCGCAGGGCGACCCGGGCGACCTGCCCGCACCCGTGGTCTACGCGAGCGAGTGGCGCCTGGGCCAGCCCGACCAGATCGTCAGCATGCCGGTGGCCTACCTGCCCGTGGCGCGCGAGGACCGCCCCGACCGCTACCGCTGCTTCGTTCTTCCCAACGCGGTGGACCAGGAGCGCTGGGTGCGCGCGGTGGATATCGTGCCCGGCATCCGCTCGGTGGTACACCACGTCATTCTTTACCTGACCGACGACCCGGCACAAATCAAGCGCGCGCTGGCACTCGACGAGCAGGATGCCGATCCGGGCTACGATTGTTGGGGCGGGCCGCTGATCACCCCGGGCGCCGGTCCGGGACTGCTGAAGGCGGCAGGCGGCATGTTGGGCGCCTGGGTGCCCGGAATGAATCCCGCGGAGCTGCCGAAGGATATCGGGGTCCTGGTTCCCAAGGGCGTCTACGTCATCATGCAGGTGCATTACAATTTGGCCGCCGGGGATCCGCCGGGTCCCGACCAGACCCGCGTGGGTCTCTACTTCCATGACAAGAAGCCGGAGAACCGGCTGTTCAGCCTGCCCATCCTGAACGATAAGTTTGTCCTGCCGCCGGGCTCGATGGGGCAGCAGGTGGATGCCTCGCTCAATCTGAATCTGGACGACTACGGCTTTCCGATTCCGGACGCCTTGGTTCCCCAGTTTTCCGCAATCGGCATCGCTCCGCACATGCACCAGCTCGGAAGGCAGATTCGCGCCGACCTCGTCCAGCCGGACGGCGCCGAGGCGCCGCTCATCAAGATCGACGACTGGGACTTCCACTGGCAGGGCTTCTACACTTACCAGAAGCCCGTGCCGCTGCCGTATCGTTCGAAGATCAAGGCATCCTGCGTTTTCGATAACACCACCGATCGCACCATCCGGTGGGGCGAGAGCACCGAGGATGAAATGTGCCTGGTGTACGTGAGTTTCATCGCGCAGGGAGGAATTGCGGTTCTGCTGGGCAATCCGCTGTAGGTTCCCTGAGCGGCGAGCGCTCTGGAGAAAGGACCACCGGTCCATGGCGACGAAAGGCACTTTCCGGCTGACCCTCATGGATGTGGAGGGCGATTTTCTGGAAGAGAACTCCACCGAGGTCGCGTTCTTCCGCGCGGTGGACAATCGGCAATTAGGTGACACCAAGCGCATCGATTTTTCGGAAGGACCGGTGGACTTTTCCTTGCAGGCCGTTCCGGCCGGGCCGTACCTCTGCCGCATTACGCCGATGCGTTACCGGCTTCTCAATTCAGGTTTCTTTTCCGTCAACGCCGGCCAAGTGGTGTCCGAGCAGCAGACCGTACCGCGAGACCCAGGCCGATGGCGTTCGCAATTTGTGCCGTGGGCCGCGCTCGACGGCACTTTCGAGCCGCTGCGGGCGCGGCTCAGCGAGAGCCCCGATCTGACCTTATTCGAAGGGGGAAGCAAACTCGGGACCCTGGCCGGAGATACTTACGACAGCGTAACGGCGGGACCGGCCGCCATCGCGAAAACCAGCATGCTCAACCTGTACTACAAGCTGGCCACGGTTCGCGAGCCGGTGAGCGAGAAATCGTTTCTTTCGTTTGTACGGCAGATGGTCGCGATTGGCCGCGAGCGCATCCTCGCCATTGCCGAACCGGAACTGGCGGATGTCGTCCGCAACGTCCGCGACAAGATCGACGATTTCAAAGAGTGGCACGTGGCCGAGGACGCCGAAGGCCATCGCGGCAACGTTCCCAGCCAGTTTCGTTCCGAAGTGACGGAGATGCTCAGTATCAAGCAGAGCATTCGCGAAGCGAGCATGCAGGTGACCGTCGCGCTGATTCCCGGCTCGGACTTCGTGGTCCTCGATGCCGATATCGATGAGCACGGCGAACTGCTGCACCACGGTTTCGACTGGGTGAGCCACTGGTTCACCGGGGGAACGCACCCCTACGACATTCACGAATTTCTGGTGCAGGAGTCGCGGGAGGCGCAGAAGGCCATCAATCTCGGCTACACCCTGATCACGGTGTGAACGCCGCTCCGCCGGCGTGCGCCGGAGACCGTCGCTTCTGCGGCGCGCGCGTGAGCGAGCGGTCGAGCCACGCTAGCAGCCAGCAGATGCCTGGGAGTTGTTCGTTGAACGGGTCGCGGCCTTCGGGCGTGGCGCGCATGGCTTCCATGGTCCGCCCTCCGGTCCGTTGGAGTCGATGTCGGGCGAATTCACTTCGGCGAGCCGGTCCATTTCCGCCAGGTACTGGTAGGTTCGGGCGGCTTCCTGTTCGTCCACCTTGCTAATGGCGAAGCCCACGCGCACCAGGACATGGCCGCCGAGTTGTACTTCGGGAAGATACTCCAGACAGGCTTAACGCGTGATGCCGCCGAAATCGACCTTGGACATACGGACTCCGTCCCTCTCGTGAAACTCGACGATCTTTCCCGGTATGGCGAGACACAATGGCAACTCCATCATAGTTCCAAACGCGGGGCTTCCCTTAGATGGACCAATGCGCGTCCCTCACGCGATCGGCAGGGTTACCGAAGGTTTGGCGGTTTCTCCGGGCTTCACCGCGGTTACCGTCGATGTGGAGACCGGGTTGCCTTTGGCCTTCGCATCGATGGTCACCTTGTATTGGCCGGGAACCGTATCGATCCGTGTCCAGACCTTGGCGTTGGAGACGGAATCGCCGAACCGGCCCGACGTTCCTTCCAGGACGACGTGGAACTGGAAGCCGTCGCTCTTGTCGGCGTTCGTCACCGTCAGTTCGATCGATCCCGGTTGGGCCGCCGCCTCCTTCTCTTTGGCGGCCTTTTCCATCTGAGCCTTGAGCGAGTCCAACTGGCCTTTCAGGTCCTTCTCCATCTGGGCCATGTTGCTCTGGAATTCCGTGGCCCATTCCTTGGTTTCCTGCATGATCATGCCCTGTACGGTGGAGACGAAATCCTTGGCGCGCTGAATCATGGCGGCTTGCTGCTCTACCGTGGGAGGCGCCGCGGCGGCCGCCGTCAGCGCAATCCAATCCAGGCGGAACTCGTGGAGCAGCTTGGTCAGGGAGGTGGCGGTCAATACGTAGCGCGTCCAGCCGCTGGAGTAGCCGAACGCCTTGTCGAGCCCCAGCAGCGCTGCGGCAATTCCAACACACAAGGACGCCACAGGGCCGGAATCGAAACTACCCGCGGCGCCGCGGATATTCCTGTAAAGTTGCGTACCGATCGGCGCCAGGCCGGCGGCTGCGGTGAACAGGAATGCGAGGAGACGGATCCACCGTGAAAATATGCTCTTCGCCTGCTTTTCCTTCCAGTACCAGTTGATCGCCGATTGCCCTTCGGCTTCTACGGCTTTGCGAACGGCCTCCAGAGACTCGGCCGGGTTGGCGCTGTCCCATGTGTCGGCAACCACCTGGGCGGGCCGGATGTTCTTTTGGTTTGCGTCTGCCACGATTCCAGCATGATACATCAATTTCCGGCGGGGTTAATTAAAGACTCCGGAGCGAAACCAATCGGCTCCCGGCGGCGGCCATGATGCCTTGGCACGCCAGCCGCCGGGACGGGTGTCGGGGACCAGGGTAGCCGGGATCCTCCGCCCAGTCAGGGCTCCCACCCGCGCCAACTCGCCGGCTACTTTTCGACCCACGGCAGGCAGGCGGCTCCGTACAATCCCGCTTCGTTGCCCAGCGTGGCCTGGGCGACGCGCGTTTCGGTCTTGGTGACGCGGTAGGTGAAGGACCGCTGTTCCAGGACGCGCATCATGTGCGGCGCGAAGAACTCCCAGGCGGGCAGCATGCCGCCACTCAATAAATACAGTGGAAAGTTGAAGGTGTTGACCAGGGTCGCCAGGGCAACGCCCAGCGATTCACCCATCACTCGAAAGATGGTGCGGGCTTTTTCGCCCTGCTCGTTGTTCTGGCGGGCGAGCTCGTCGACGTCTTTGGACGTGAGGTCTTCGCCCAATTGCATGAGCCGGGCCATGGCCGTGACGGCGGTGGCCGAGGCGTGTTTCTCCAGGCAACCCTGGTTGCCGCAGCCGCAGGGGTTGCCGTTGGGGACCACGGTCATGTGGCCGAGCTCGCCGGCCATTCCCACGAAGCCGCGCAACACACGGCCGCCCGAAATGATTCCGCCCCCGATGCCGGTGCCGAGTGTGAGGAGCACGAGATCGTCGACGTCGCGGCCCGCGCCGATCCACTTCTCGCCCATGGCGGCGGCGTTGGCGTCGTTCTCGAGGATCACGCGCGCTCCCAGGCGCCGCGAGATTTCGTCGCGCACGGGGAAGTTCTCGAGGTACGGCAGGTTGTTGGAGCCGGTGATGAAACCTTCCTTCATGCGGATGAATCCAGGCACGCCGACCCCGATTCCGGCCAGCCCGGCCGCGCCGTGCTTGTCGCGCACCGTCTGGATCGCCGTAACGATATCGTGGAGGACGGCCTCGCGGCCTTCGACGAAGTTGGTGGAGCCCGAGATCTTGTCGATCATCTTCCCGGAGCGGTCAATGGCGGCGGCGCGAAGATTGGTACCGCCGAGGTCGACCCCGATGGCGTATTCGATCATATGAACCGGCATCATAGCACAGCGGGCTGGGGAGGCCGGAGGGGCCGGAGCGGGCCGGAGCGGCCGGAGCGGCCGGAGCGGCCGGGGAGGCCGGGGAGGCCGGAGCTGGCAGCCAACGCGCCTGTTTGCTAACGGTTAAAGCTTTTTTAATTCGAACTGGCACCGTTTGTGCTACAACTTGAAACAAAAGCTTGCGGCTTTTACGTCGATAAGAGTAGGGGAGGCCAGTATGAAGGATCAAGGCTACATTGAGATACCCGGGACCAAGACACACGAGCTCCCCCCGTTGTTGGTGCATTTCGCCGCGGAGCACGCGCCCGAGGAAGACACGGCTGGTTTGGCCTCGGTGATGATCGAGGCCGAGGACATGCTGGCCGAGAGCGACGCCGACCAGGAGATGCGGGAGCGGCGCAAGTTCGACCTGGCGATGCAGCTCACCGAACAGTACCGCGGTTTGCTCTCGCACTGGTTGTGGGGCGATTCGGTTCTGGAGTGGATCCGGCAATGCGAGATCACCTTCGAATGCGAGGAGACGCTGCGCAAGCTGCTGCATCCCGACGTGTGGCCGCACGCCAGCCGCGCGAGCTTCGTGACGCTGCTGATGGATAAGCACGTGCCGACTCGCGGGGTGGCGTTGGAGAAGGCGGTCGGTTTGCGGCTCACCTTCCGGCAGCCGCCGCCGATCGACTGCTTTTCGAACCAGTTTCTGTTCTATCTGAACTCGACGGTGGCGGGCACGGCGTACCAGACGTGGTCGCACCTGGTGCCCCAGGCGCCGGCGCTGTTCCCGCCGGAGCGGTTTCACTTCGACGTGCTGGATATCGGGGACTAAGCGCACGGTTTCTCCACCGGTCCGGTTCGGCCCCGACCGTGAAGGGAGCGGTCTTGGCGGAATACGTGGCCGAACTTTCGAAGCGACCTACTAAGCGTTACTGCGGCGGGCCGGCGGCATGGCCCGCCATACGGCGCGCCAGCGGCCGTCGAAACGGGCGCAGCCGAGCCCGACTGCGCAGTTGTTCCATAACGCAAAGTACTCTACAATAAAGAGCATGTTCGTCAAGCTCATCCTCCCGGCACTCACCGAAGCCACCAGCCCGCTGTTTCGTCCCATCAAGTATTCACTCTTCCCGCCACTGGGACTCGCCACCCTGGCCGCCTACCTTGCGCCTGAAGACCACGCAATCCTCACCGACGAGCACGTCGAGCGGCTCCGCACCGGCGACACACCCGACCTGGTGGCCATCGAGGTCTACATCACCAGCGCGCGGCGCTCCTACGAGATCGCCGATACCTACCGGCGCCGCGGGGCGTTCGTGGCGCTCGGCGGGCTCCACGTCACGTCGCTGCCGGAAGAGGCGGCACAACATGCCGACGCCATCTTCACCGGGCCGGGCGAAGACACATGGCCGCGCTTCCTGGCGGACTTCCGCGCGGGCCACCCGCAGCGCCGCTACGACTCCGTGGAGCGGACGCTGGCCGGCGTGCCGCCCATCCGCCGCGACCTCATCAAACGCAATCTCTACCTGGTGCCCAACTCCATCGTGGTCTCGCGCGGCTGCCCGCACGTCTGCGACTTCTGCTACAAGGAGGCGTTCTTCCAAGGCGGCCGCTCGTTCTATGCGCAGACGGTGGACGACGCACTGGCCGAAATCGAGCGGCTGCCCGGACGCCATCTCTACTTCCTCGACGACCACCTGTTCGGCAACCGGCGCTTCGCCGCGGCGCTGTTCGACGGCATGAAGGGCATGGGCCGCATCTGGCAGGCCGCGGGCACGGTGAATTCAATTCTGGAAACCCGCCTCGAGCCGCGCCTGCTCGAAAAGGCCTCCGATTGCGGCCTGCGCAGCCTGTTCGTGGGATTCGAAAGCACCAACCGCGCGAGCCTCGAAGCGCAGCGCAAGTATCAGAACCTGGACCGCGATTACGGCGCCGCCATCCGCCGCCTGCACTCCCTCGGCATCATGGTGAACGGCAGCTTCGTCTTCGGCATGGACGAGGACCATCCCTGCGTCTTCGACCGCACCGTGGAATGGGGCATCGCGCAGGGCATCGAGACCGCGACCTTCCACATTCTCACACCCTATCCGGGCACAGCCCTCTACAGCCGCATGGAAGCCCAGGGCCGCCTACTGCATTGCGACTGGGACCTCTACGACACGCGCCACACCGTGTTCCGGCCGGCGAAGATGACGCCGGCGCAACTGGAGGAAGGCTACTGGCGCGCCTATCGCCAGTTCTACCGCTGGCCAGCGATCGTCGAAGGCGCCATGACCAAGCCCGGCTGGGCCGGACGCCTGCGTCATTTCGCCTACGCCGCCGGATGGAAGAAGTTCGAGCCGCTGTGGGACCTGGTTCTGCGGCTCAAGCGCGTGGCGCACATGCGGCCGGTGCTGGAGGCGGTGTTACGGAGCCGCGACCGCGAGGAAGCGGTTACCCCGGCCCCTGGCCCCTACCGCATCGACCTGGAGACGCGCTCGACTTCGGACATGAGCCTCAGGGTGTTCCCGCCATAAATCTTGCGGATCTCGGCCGCGCTATAACCCTGTTCCAGCAGCGCGCGCGTGAGGTTGGGCCACTGGTCCACGCTGTCGAGGCCTTCGGGCGCGCAGCCGATGCCGTCGAAGTCGCTGCCCAGCCCCACCGCATCCACGCCCGCGATCTCCACCACGTGGTTGATATGCTTCACCACGTCGGCCAGGGTGGCGCGGAGACTGCTTCCGCCCACGGCGGCCCGCGCTTCCTGTTGGGCTTTGCGCATGCCGTCGGGATCGTTGGCGTACTTCTGGGCGAGCTGATCGCGCAGCACCCGCCGCTTGTCTGCCGTGGCCTCGCCGGCCTTGGCGACCTCGGGGTTGAGGAAGTCGCACGAGAAGTTGATCTGCACCACGCCGCGCTTCTTG
>JBGPKH010000424.1:0-7918 GCA_041485845.1 Bryobacteraceae bacterium | reverse complement strand
CAACGGGCAACTGGTATAGATGAAGGTAACGGCAACCACTTTCCCAGCCCATTGCGACAGCGTTACGCGGCGGCCCGTCTGGTCGATCAATGTGAAGTCGGGCACGGCGTCACCGGGTTTCACGATGGCGCGAGGGGCTTCGAGCATTTTTAGACGGCGCGCGAGCAGCGGCTCCCGCTCGGTTGCCTCATAGCGATGGATGCGGATGCCTTCGGCATACGAGCGCTTCTTCTCCACGACCAGCGTGAAGTCCACATAGGCGCCCGGCTTCAGATCGGCCAGTTCACGATTATCCCGAACGGAATACGGCATCGCCATCGCTTCCATGTACCCGGGAATGGCTGCACAGGAGGCGACGAAACTGCGGTGCGGCCGGTCTACCTGCAAAATAATCCCGGTGACCGGGTAACGTGTGCCGGCAGACAGACTCGCAGCGGCCAGGAGCAACAACCAGGTGATTGACCTAGCGACCACGATTGCCTCCCAACCGGTACCGGGGCCGCTCCATCACGCGGTAGTCAGTGGCGGACTGCCGGATTTCGATCGCCTGATTTTTGGGCAGGGACGCAAACCGCTGCGGCTGTGCATCTCCGGGCCACTGAATCTCCAGGCCGACGATCTCCGCCGATTTACCCAGCCCGATGTGCTGTTCCAGTGGCGAGGCGCCGAATGACCCGCCGCTTCCCACGGTCCGATAAACCGCTCGCGTCTCCGTTCCGTTCTTTACCGTCACTTTGATCTTGGCGCCGATGGCCACACGGTTCGCCTTGACACCTACCAGCCGCACGCTGATCCAATCGTTGCCGTGACCCGGGTTTTCGAAAAGCCGGAACGTATGGCTATCGCCGGGAACGCCCCCGCCAACTACTTCCAACAGGTCTTCGTCTCCGTCATTGTCCATGTCCGCGAATGCCACGCCGTGCCCTTTGTGCAACTCGCCCGTGCCGGAGGAGGCAGTGATGTCTACGAACTTCTTTCCCCCTTGGTTATGCAGCAGCACATTGGGCAGCAGAGAGGCATAAGACAGTTCTCCGGTCCCGAAACGGATGTCTGGATATCCATCGTTATCCACATCGCCGAAATTGGCGCCCATCGGCATGAAGACTTTGCTCAGTCCGGTTTCCTCGGTCACATCGCGAAAGGCGCCGTTGCCCAGGTTGCGGTAGAGCTTCATCCTGGCGGAGTTGTGGGGCAGCCCCAGATACGTGCGGACGCTTTCTTCGATGGACATCGCGTAGCTGGTCGCCAGAAGATCCGGCCGGCCGTCGTTGTCGTAGTCGAAAAACCATGCGCCGAATCCATGGCCTGAGGCCAGTACGCCAGCCTGAGCCGCTACATCGGTAAAAGTTCCGTTGTGGTTGTTGTGGAGCAGCGCGCTGTCACCCTGGTAGTTGGACACGAACAGGTCGGCATAACCGTCATTGTCGTAATCGGCCGCCACCACCGCCTTGGGAAGCATTGACAGATCGGCCCCCGACGACCGTGAGATGTCCTTAAATGTTCCGTTGCCGTTGTTCCGGAAAAGCTGATTCGGCCCGGTTTCGTTGCCTGCGTAGAGATCGAGGAATCCGTCGTTATCGATATCCACCCAAACGGCAGTTTCCGTCTGGGTTGGCTCGCCCAGGCCGGCTTCCACGGTGACATCGGTGAAGGTGCCGTTGCAGTTGTTGCGCAGCAACGATTTCCGCAGCGACGTTTCCCAGCCACCGCGCAGGACCAGGATATCCAGGCAGCCGTCATTGTTGTAATCGGCCTGGAGGATGTTGGCCCCACCGAGCTGGGAGGACAGCCCCGATTGCGCGCTGCGGTCGGCAAACGTGCCATCCCCGTTGTTGTGGAAGAAATGCATGGGCGCGCAGAAGTCCCAGTTGGAGGTGACGATATCGAAGCGGCCATCGTTATCGAAGTCGTCGACGATCAGGCCGCCCACTTCGAAGGTGATTGCGTCGAGTCCTACACGAGGCGCCACGTCGGTAAAGCGGCCAATGTCTTCGGCGGATGCGAAGTGCGAAGGCGCCAACAGGTGCTCTTTTGGTACACCGGCCGGGTACTTGCCCAGCGTCATATAGGCAAGGTTCAACAGCCACCTGGTCTCGATATCGCCAGGCCGCAACTTAAGCGATGCGAGGAAGTGCTGGATGGCTTTTTGCGAATCTTCACCCTTGAGGTAACGGAATTCGGGACGAATCGGAAAGAGGCAGCGCTCCCCGGGGTGGAGGTATACGTCGTTGACCGCTCCCGCCCGGTGCAGGTACGCCACGCCTAGCATCTCTTCTACCTCGGGTAGTAGCTTCGGCGCCCCGGCAGAGGCAGTGCGGAGAGCGGCTTCGAACTGGGCGATAGCCGGACCCATTTCTCCCTGATAGGCATATACCTGCGCCAATCCGAGCCGCAAGGCCACGGAATCGGCAGGCGAGTGGCCAGCGCCGTCCGCGGCTGCGGCCAGCTTCTTTGCACGGGCCTTCAAATCGGCGAACGATTGCTGCCGCATGGCGCAGGACACTCTCAGATCGGTATTCCAATTGGCAGGCTTGGCATAGTTCGCGAGAGCCGCGGCCGCTTCACTGAACCCCGAGACGTTCACGTCAAACCGGATGCTGCTTTCGGCGCGAATGGCGGCCTGGCGGGCGCGCTGAAACTCTGTGATCCCGGCGATTTCGTCCGGCGCCAGCATCTTGACGATTGCGAAACCGGAGGGCATCCGAAACACCGGCGAAATCTGACCGGGGGCGAGCCCTCGCAGGGCGGTTCGGATCTCTTCGCGCATTGTGGAGGGATCGACTTTGCCCAGGAGGCCGCCATCCAGCGATGTCGCATCGACGGATTTCTGGCGTGCGAGCACGCCGAAATCGGCGCCTTTCTCGAGTTCGGCCCGGACGCGAGCCGCCTCCTCGGCTGAATTCAGCACCAGGATCCGCAACGGGATAGCGATGGAAGTGAGTTCCTGGCCGAGGGCAAAGACAACGAGGGCCAACAACAGACAGAAGAGCACGCGAGACCTCGACACCCTCATAGTTTCGCCAATACTACCACATACTCCCATGACATTCACGTGTGCGGCCAGGTGCAAGGTTTTCTGCATCAGGCAGCTACTGTTCAAAGAAGGCGTGCCCGGCTTGTCACGCGATCTCCAAACTGATCCGCCGGCAACGCCGGTCCGTTCACGCTCAATTCGCGAATCGACGTCCGCGAACAGTAGTCACGATCGGCTACCGGCTGGTACGGCCACGCGATGCCGCCGTCGCAGGCCGGTAGCCCACCGCCCTGTACTCCGGCGCCTGCGGCACGAACTGCGCATCGAAGCGCGGATCCGGCGGATCAAAGGTGTTCGCCGCCCGATCGATGGTCCCCCGCAGGTCGTTCGTCTCGCCGTGGATGAATGACTCCCGTACGCCGCCGCCACTGGTGATGTCGATCTCGTAGCGCGCCCCGGTGGAGATTCCGCCCTTCAAGGTGTTGTTCCAGAAGATCGATTTCACGTAAGTGCTGCCGGTGCCGTTGTCGTCGACGCCGGCCCAGTTCCCGGTGAAGGTGCAGCGGCTGACCTCCGCGCGGGACCCCTCGAACACTGTCATCGCACCCGAGCCGTTCTCCGGGTGATACTCGCCGCTGGTCAGCAGGCCGACATAGTCCACACCGAGATTCGCGATGTTGCCGACGAACAGGCAGTTGTCGAGCGTGGCGCGGCTGCCGTGCAGGAGGTCGAACGCCGCGCCGGTGACCTGCGTGCGGTTGTCGCGGAAGATGCAGTCGCGGAACACCGCGGCGTCGAGCGGCCGGCCGAGGTGCTCCACGGATACACCGGCGCCGCATGGGCTGGTGTAATTGCCGACCACCTCGACGCGCTCGATGGTCGGATAGGCGCGCGCATAGATCTTGATGCCGCCGCCATCGAGATAGAAGAACGGCGTCTTGCGCAGGTCATCGGATTCGATTGGCGAGCGCTCGCCGGTGCCGGTGGTGTAGTTGTTCGCGCCGGTGACGCGGAAGCCGCGCAGCACGGTCTTCGTCGATACGCCGTCGCCGAAATAGACGACGTGATTGACGACCGCCGGGAAGCTTGGCGCCTTGTTGTCGGCGATCGCTGGATTGGCGGCGGTCAGCACCACCTCGCCGACCGCTTCGAGCGTGATGCCGTCGTGCCGCTTGTTGAACCAGATCAGCGCCTGCCCGTGCGCCGCCGGGCGATAGGTCCCGGCGTGGACGTAGACGATCTTGTTGACGGGATCCTTCGCGGCCGCCTCGAGCGCCGCCTGGATGCTGCCGCCGGGCTGGACGCGGTAGGCACGCGCCGCGGCGTCGAGCGTCACGGCATCAGTTGCGCCGCGGCGCTGGGCGAGACCGCTCACCGGCCCCACGGCGGCTGCGGCCGCCATCCGGAGGAACACACGTCTGCGCATGATCAACTCAGACTAGCACGAGGGGGCGGAGGTCGCACGCCTGGCGGCATGCGGGCGCTCTACTGCGGCGATTGGGATGTCGAGCCGCGCGTGGCGGAGGTGAGGAGCCGGAGATGGAACAGCCCAAATGACACTCACGTGCAAGTCGGCGTGTGCACCGTCGCGGTCCCGTTGCGTCATGAGACGTGTTCCTGATCCCACCTCTCCAGCCTGACCTCGTCAATGGCCCGGCCGCCAGCGCGTGCCGCCGTGCACCTGGAGGCCGATGAATCCATCGCCAGTTGTTTGAAGGAGGGAGCGGCGTCACGTTGCAGCATGACGCCACTTCACCCGCGCGATGCGGATCGCCGTTTCGCTCATGTTGCCCCAGCAGGTCTTCGCGAGAAGAGCAGACCGCGCTCCAGCTTAGAAACTGAAGCGGAGCTGAAGCTGAATGCTGCGCAGCCCCCGAGCGCTGGTTGCCGCGCCGAAGCCGGAGTTCCGCGGCGTCAGCCGGCTCTGGTTCAGGCTGCCGTCGGTGTTGAACTGGCTGTTCACCATCGTCAGGTTCGTCGGGCTGGTGAACTGCGCCGATGAGTTCCGGCCGTTAATGTCCACGATGTTGAACGCGTTGAAGACGTCCGCCCGCAGCTCGGCACGGTATCTCTCACTGCTGGAGACGCGAATCCTTCGCACGAGCGACATGTCGACATTCCTGGTCAGACAGCCGCGCATGTAGTTGCGGCCTGACTCCATGCCCACGCTGCCGAAGGTCGGCGGACGTATGGCCAAGGCATTGAACTGGGCGTACTGGCTGTCCGAACATCCGCTGCCTAGGCCATCGAGCAGGGCCACCCGGGCGCCCCAGTCCGGCGACCCTGTGAGGTTCACATTGGAGCCATTGTTCTGGTAGCTGTAGCCGAGGCCGTAGGTCCCCCCCGAGGCTACCGTTGCCACGGAGGAAATTTGCCAGTCCCTGGTCAGATGGCGGAGCACGGCGCCGTGGTTCTGGATGCCCGGGCTGTTCCAGATGCCGTTGGCCTTGAACAAATGCGGCACTTCATCCAGCTTCTCGTTGAGCTTCTCCCACTGCGCCTCGTCGGAACGCAGCGAGATGGTCCCGTCGGCCGCGTGCTGGAACCGTTGACTGATTCCCGTGTTGCCTTTGAGGCTGATCCCATGCGTGTAGTTCGCGCCGAACGAGAACCCGTGCGAGAACCGCCGGTTCACGTTGAATTGCAGCGAGTGATACGTGTCCCAGAACCGCGTCTGGTTCTCGTTGATTCCGGAGAGGCCCTTGAAGGCACGGAGCAGATTCGACGTGTAGGCCGACTGTCCCGGCGTCGCGTTCGGACCGAGCGTCGGGTCCTGGTTCTGAGGCAGGTACGCCGCGCCGATGTCCACCGCGTTCAGGTTCTGAAGCGATCCGTTCTGGGTCGCCCCCAGGCGGTTGATGCCGTGGTTGCCCACATACGACATGTCCCCGACCATGCCCAACGGCAGCGACTTCTGGATGCCGATTTCCCACTGGAGGGACGTCGGGACTTTCGCGTAATATTGGAAGGTATTCAGCGACGGCACCGGTTGCGGGCTTAGCCCCTGCCCAAGCGTCGTCGCCAGCCCGTTGCGCAGGTCCTTGCTGGTCGCGATCGGCGGATTGTTTGGGTTCGAGAACACCGTGTTCCCGTCCGGCCGGTCGTAGAAGAGCCCGCCGCCGCCGCGCACCACCCAGGTCGATTTCCCCGTCAAGTCATACGCAAACCCGAACCGCGGCGCCGCCACCAGCGTCGGCCACGTATAGTTCGTCTTCGCGATCCCTTTGCCCGCCTGGATAATCCCGTTCAGCGGATTGCCCGTGCCGGGAATCGGTGTCCCGATTGCCGCCTGGGTATTGGCCGCGCCCACCGCCGTGAGAATCTGGCCGTTGCGCGGATCCATCGCGTTGCGGATGTTGCCCGAACACGTGATTGCGCCGTTGCTGCACCCTGCTATGTACAGCACCTGCGCATCGCTCGCCTTCCACTTATCGGGGAAGAAGTTCGACATCTGTCCGAACTGGTCGTACTGCGGCTGTTGATTCACGAACCGTATCCCGTAGTCCAGCGTCAGGCGGCTGCTCACCTTCCAGTTGTCCTGGATGTAGAATTCTCTCTGGTTGTAGAGCATGCTGCCTTCGACGAATTTCGACGCCTGCGTGTACTGCGTGAAGATCCCCAGCGCCGCGTTCGCGTAGCCGAACCCGGTGTCGAGGGCGTTGTTGGTATCGTTGCCGAAGTTCACGGTGCCCTGGAAGGTCACGCCGGTGTTCTGTGCCTTGTAGCTGTGGTTGAGGTAGTACCCGCCCTTGATGGTGTGCCGGCCGGTGATGTGCGTCAGGCTGATGGCCACGTCTTGCGTCCGGTTGATGTTCAGCCAGCCGGGATAACGCTGCTGGGGCGGCGCCTGCCCGATGCGGCCGCCCCAATTGAAGACCGGCGGCAGGTTCATCGACTTGCCGTCCCAGAACGGCGGCTTGGTTAGCTCCATCATTTTGAAGCCGTAGGACTCCGGAGGCAGCACGCCCGCGTCCGGATACAGCAACGGGAAGTCCTTTAGACTCTTCAGGCGGTTCGACTCCGGGTTGACGAGAATGCCGTTTTCGTTGCCGCCGGCCAACTCGTTCATGATTCTTCCGTACGTCCCCTCGATGAACGTCGTCGGGCTGATCATGTAGTTAACCGTGAAGGCAACGTTGGTGATGTAGGGATGTGGCGTGTAGGCATCGTTGAAGCCCGGAAGCTGGCCCGGTATCGTTATCGCTCGCTGCCGCTGCCCCGAGTACTTTCCCGAGAACCGCAGCTTAGCCGACAGTTGGTAGTCGATTCGGACGGCTGGCTGCTGGGTCAGTTGAGTGTACGACACCCCATCCATCTGGTAGTTGTAATTCGTCCCCGGCAGTTGCTCCAGGGTCGGGAGCGGATAGCGGTTGAGCACCGCCACGCCGGGGGCATACAGCCGGCCGGCCGGAATCGTCTGGTTCGGGAAGGGCGCGCCCGTCTGAAAGTCGATCAACGGCGGCAACAACGCGCCGTTGTTGTCGCGGCTCTGGGAGAAGTTGCCGGCGCGCTCGAGCGCCGACGGCAAACGCAGCCGGATAGGGGAGCCGCTGGTCAAAGCGGTCGTCGGCACGTACTCGTGCGCGTAGAAGAAGAATAGTTTGTTGCGCCCGTTGAAGATTTTCGGCAGCACCACCGGGCCGCCAACGGTGTAGCCGTAGGTTTGCTGGCTCGACTTCGACTTCGCGTCGCCGTTCTTCTGCGAAACCCACGAATTCTTATTCCAGTCCGAGTCGGTGAAGACGGAGTAGCCTGACCCGTGGAACTGGTTGGTGCCGCTCTTGGTCACCGCCGTGATCTGCAATCCGCTCGACCGGCCGTACTCCGCCTGGTACCCCTGCGTGAGGACCTTCACTTCGCCGATCGACTCAATGTTCATGTTCAGCATCTGGCCGTTGTTGCCCGTGTCCATGGCCGAGATGCCGTCCATCATGAGGTTGTCCT
>JBGPKH010000423.1:0-7918 GCA_041485845.1 Bryobacteraceae bacterium | reverse complement strand
CCTCCTCACGGTCACCCAAACCTGCAGAATGCAGGGCCGCAACGCATTGGGGTATCTCACCGAAGCGATCATCCGCTATCGCCGTCATCAGTCTGCGCCCTCCTTGCTCCCTCAACGGCGGTAGCCCACGTGAACTGTTACACCACGAGAAACTGGCGTACCGTTACGCCCGCCGCGATTTTCGACGTCTATGGCAACGTGGCGCGCGACCTCATCGCGTGACCTCTGTTAAATGTCGTTGGCAATCGCTCGAAGACTGCCCTGCCGCGCTACACTGATCGGAGGAATGCGATTCAGAAGGCAAATTACAGTGGCCGTCGCGACCGCAGCCCTTTTGAGCGCGAGCGGCGCCAAACATATTTATACGGGCACGGTCACTGACAACATGTGCGGCGACAATCACCGTGATATGGACATGGGACCAGACTCCGACTGCATCCGGGAGTGTGTCAGGTTGCATGGCGCTAAGTACTCGCTACTGATTGGCAAGGAACTTTACACACTCAGTAACCAGGTGACTCCGGCGCAATTCGTTGCCAGGAAAGTTGTCGTACGAGGGCTCCTGGACCGCGCCACCATGACTCTTCAAGTGGAGTCCATCGCGGAAGCGCACTGAGCCCCACCCGGCTACTCGCAGCGCAGGGTCGTCGCGGGATCGACCCGCGCGGCGCCTCTTGCCGGGACGATCGCCGCCCAAGCCCCCAGGGCGGCCAGCAGGGCGACGGCGATGGCCAATGACGCCGGATCGCGCGGCCGAACTCCGTACAGATAGCTCTCCAGCAGCTTCACGCCGGCCAGTGCGCCAACGGCTCCGGCGGCCAGTCCGAATCCGATCCATATCAAAGTCTGCCGTACCACCATGCGGACTACCACCCCTACGCCGGCGCCCAACGCCATGCGGATTCCGATCTCGCGGGTGCGCTGCGAAACCGAGTGCAGCACCACGCCGAAGATTCCGGCGGCCGCCAGTGCCAGTGCCACACCGGCAAACACACCCAGCAGCAGGAGGACGAAGCGTCGTGGCGCCACGTCGTCCGAGATCAACTGGTCCATCGTGCGCACGCCGGCCAGCGGCTGGTCGCGGTCCACGGCCCAGATCGCGCTCCTCGCAGCGCTGGCTGGAAGCGCCCCGCGCAGGACGAATGTCATGTTCGCCGTGGCCATCTGCGAATATGCCAGGTACATTTCCGGATGCGGGTCGTCGTCCAGCGAAAGGTGCCGTACGTCGCCCACGATGCCGACGATCTGGAACCGCTCCACCGACTGGCCGACCACGCGCGGGGTCTCGATCACCTTGCCCACCGGATCGTCGTTCGGCCAATAGCGCTGGGCCATGGCGCGATTGATGACGCCCGCGCCGCGCGTGTCGGCGGCCGTGAGCAGGCGGCCGCGCACCAGTGGAATGCCCATGGCCTCAAGATAGCCGGGCGTGACCGCGCGGAGGCCGGCGCGGCCTATCTCGTCGCCGCCCGGGAGGTTGAAGGAATTCGTGGCGCTTGCCTTGCTCAATGGCAGCGCGTTGACGGCGGCCGCGGACACCACCCCCGGCAAACGATCGAATTGCTCGATCGCCCGGCGCACAAAGTCCGCCCTGTTTTCGAAGTCGGCGTACTTCGGTTGGGACAACTCCACGTCGATCGCCAGCAGGTTCTGCGTCTGGAAGCCGGGATCGACCGCGAGCAACCGCAGGAAGCTCTTCATGAGCACCCCCGCGCCAGTGAGCAGAATGAGCGAAAGCGCCACCTCCGCCGCCACCAGCAGGCCGCGCACCCGGTCACCCGTGGCGCTACGGCTACCCAGCGAGAGCCTTACCGTATGCCAAGCCGGAAGGCTGCCGAACAGCACCCCCGCCAGCACCGACGCGCCGAAGGTGAAGCCCAGGACCGCCCAGTTCAAGTGGATTCCGCCGGCGGCGATCCGCGCACTGAAAGCGGTGTGGACCGGCGCCGCGGCGGCCAGCAGCGGCATGCCCCAGAGCGCCAGCAGGAGCCCCAGAATTCCTCCGGACACGGATAGCAGCAGGCTTTCGGTCAGCAACTGCCGGGCCAGGCGCGAGCGGGTGGCGCCCAGTGCCGAGCGAACGGCGATCTCCCGTTTCCGCCGCACCGCCTGACCTAATAAAAGGTTGGAGACGTTGGCGCAGGCGATGAGCAGCACCAGGCCAACGGCCCACTCAAACACCTTCAAGGCGCCGCCGCTATCGGCGACCAGAGACTCGTACAAGGTGGTGATTCTGGCGCCTTCGCCGCGGTTGTCTCGGGGGTGAGCCTGTTCGATAGCGGCCGAGATCACGTCAAGGTCCGCCTGCGCCTGGGCGGGAGTGATTCCGGGTTTCAGGCGGCCGATGCCTTCCAGATAGTGGACGCGCCGGTTGGGATTCGGCACGGCCGGCAGATAGACTTCCGGCTCGTCCATGATTCCACGCTTGGGAAAGTGAAACCCTTGCGGCATCACTCCGGCGAGCGTGTAGGGCTGCCCGTCGAGCACTAGCGGACGGCCGATGGCGCCGCGGTCGCCGCCGAAACGGCGCGTCCAGAGCGCGTGCGCGATCACCACCGCGCGGCCGGAGGAATCGAAGGCAGTTCCGGCCGCCGGCGAAATTCCGATGGCCGGGAAAAACTCCGGCGTGACGCGGACGGCGTACAATCGCAGAGGCTCGCCGCCTCCGGTCAGATTGACCGCGGCGCGGGTGTACGCCGACAGGTGTTCGAAGACGCGATTCCGCTCCTGCCAGTCGCGGAGCATGGGCCACGAAGCGTTCATACCGCGGCGGGTCTTGGCCTCCGTGGCGTGGACCATCATCAACCGGCCGGGCTGCGGGTAGGGCAGCGGCCGGAGCACGACAGCGTCCATCAAGCTGAAGATGGCGGTATTGGCGCCGATGCCGAACGCCAGCGCGATCCAGGCGGCCACCGTGACACCGGGGTTGCCGCGCAATACCCGAAAAGCGTATTTCAGGTCCTGAAACACGAAATTGAAGGTTGCAATCCGCTTGCCGAATCGTAAACCGGTCACGGCGACCGGTTTGCGAAAACGCAACCGTGCCGAATCAATAGCTTGCAAGAGGGGACCGGTCACCGTGACCGGTTTGGCCTCCGGAATCGGGAGTTGTTCGTCCGTTAATGGGAAGTTTGCCCCACCTTGCGGTGCAACTCGTCTGAGATCCATCAGCGGAATTCCGTCTCCATGGCATCCCAGCGTGGCTTCCATTCAGACAGGAACCGCACGAATTCCGCGCTGCGGCGGATGCGGGCGAGATTCGGATCGCGGGCGAACATGGGATAGTCCGGCATGCCCGATTCCGCGGTCTTGCGCAGCCAGCGGACGGCCTCGGCGCTCTTGCCCTCCAGGGCGTAGATGGAGGCGAAGGCGTAAAACGCGTGGTGGGCTTCCAGCAGTTTCTCCAGATCGCCTGCATCGGGAGGTATGGCGGCTTCGGCTTCCGGAAATCTGCCCTGGAGCGCGGCCAGCAGCGCCAGGTATGCGGGCGCCACCACGTTGCCCGCATCGCGGGCGCGGCCCGTCTCCAGCCGGCGGCGGGCCTCCTCGAATTGCCGGGCGTAGAGGAACGGAACGGCGCTGATGGCAATACTGCCCTGGGCCTCGGACTCAAGGGCGAAAGCCCTCTCGTATGCCGCACGGGCATCGTCGAAGCGACCTCCCCAGACGTAGGCTTGGGCCAGCCGATCCAGGTGCAGGACATTGGCCGGATCGATCTCGATCGCGCGCTTCAGCTCGGCAACCGCCAGGCGGTCCAGGCCGGCGTGAAAATAGATCGCTCCCAGGCGCGAATGGACATCGCTCGAGTTGTAGCCCGCGGCACGGCGCAACTCGCGGATGGCCTCTTCCACCTGGTAGTGTCCCTCCCAACTCCAGTACGTGAGGTAGCGGAAGACGTGCAATTCGGGCAGGTCCGGATCCAGGGCCGCGGCGCGCCTGGCTGCCTCCTGGGCCTGCTCGGCCAGGTTGTGGTCCGGCGCGAAGAATCTCAGGAGCTCGGTGTAAGACATGGCGAGTTGAACCCAGGCCTGGGCGTAAGCGGGATCGAGCTCGGTGGCCTTTCGAAAGCGGACGATGGCGGCCTCGATGGCTCCTCGCGTGCCGCCGGTCACACGCTGGACTTCATCGCTGTAGAGACCCTTCAGGTAGTGCTCGTACGCTTCCGGGTTCTTGGTGGAATGGCGCCAGGGGTGGACCTGCCCTCCGGCCGCGAGCCGGCTGCGGAGTTGCGCGGCCACCTGCGCGGCAACGGTGTCCTCCATATTGAATATGTCGTCCAAAGGCGCTTCAAACGACTGCGTCCAGAGCGAGGATCCACTCGACGTCCGCAGAAGATTCAGGTTGAGGCGGATGCGGCCCCCATCCAACTGCAGGGTTCCATCCAGGACGACGTCGACTTTTAGCTCGCGCGCGGCCTGCAGCGGATCGGCGCCGGAGTCCAGATACCGGCGGACGGCGCCGGTGGGCCGCACGGTGAGGCCGGAGATTTCACTTACCCGGCCGATGATGTTGTCGGCGATACCAAGCTCCAGGTGCCTGGCGTCACCGCCGCCTGCAAGGTTCTTCAACGGGAGCACGGCTAACGACGTGACGGCGGGCTCGGCCCCGCGGCGCTGCGCCAGATAAATTCCGCCGGCAGCCAGCGCGATCAGGATTGCCGCGGCGGCCGCGCGCCGGGCGGTCAGGCTCCAGTCCGGGGTCTCGGTTTCTTCCTCGATGACGACCCGGGTGCGCGTGTGTTCATCGACGACGCAGGTCGCCGGGGGGGTCGTCACGGGAGGGAGCAATTGCCGGACCGGAGCAACAAAACGATACCCACGCTTGGGCAGGGTTTCGATGTAGCTGCCATCCACGTCGCCGAGGGTCTTGCGGAGCACATAGATGGCCCGCGTGAGGCTGCCCTCCTCGACAAAGGTATCCGGCCAGATGCGTCGCAGCAGCTCGTCCTTGTCCAAGCCGTGCCCGGCATTTTCCAACAGCACCAGCAAGGTCTCGTAGACCTTCGGAGTGAGCGGAATGGACTCTTCCCCGCGCAGAAGACGGCGTTCCAGAGAGTCGATACGGAAGGGGCCGAACTCGTAGAAGTGGCTCTCTTCCAACGACATAGGAGGATTCAGAATTCTATCATAATTCGATCAGGACAAGCACGGCCCGAAATCGGCATACTGCGCCTGGATCGCCGGATATGCGGAAAAGAAGACGAACGGAAATCACGATCGAGACACACCGCCGCGTCGAGGTGCGTTGGCTCGAAGGCCAGCGTGCCGGAGGGGAACCGCCGGACGGCGGAACGGCTTCGCAGGAAAAGGCCATCGTCCCCCCCGCCAACGGTGACGTGCTTCCGGGTACCGCACCGAAGAAGAAAACCGATCCGGCATGATCGCACAGAGGAGAACAATACTATGTTATGGAAAACCGTTTTTGCCACAGCTCTCTGCGCTGCGGCGTACTCACAACCCAGTCTGGCGCAAGGGGCTCCGCCGGTGATCCTCAACGTCGATATTGAAAACGTGGTGCAATACGTCGACGACACCACAGACTTCACCAAGCTGGCTACCGTTCCGGGCGCGACGGTCGGAGGCGCACCGCTAAACTTCCGAAGGTTCATCATCCTGGCCGATATTGTGGCGGTGAATGGCACGCCCGCGAAGGGAACTTTAGTGGAAAGTGCGCGGGCCATCACAATGAGACCTTCTCCAACCCCTGGACAGGCGATTGCCGACGTAACCAGGAACAACCAGAGCGAATTCGCGTTTGAGATCCTCACAGTCGATGGCAACCAGATCGGCACGGTCGTGGGCACTGCGATCGGCAATGGCCCCGCGCCTCCCGGAGCTCCGCAACTGATCACGCAGGGCAACAATCCGATTACCGGCGGCACCGGAGCCTTTATGGGAGCGCGCGGCTTGATGGGCCAGTTTACAACGGCGGCCCTGACGAGCACGCAGCGAGTGGCTTCCATGGCCGAAGATCCCGCGAACCGGCGCATTAACGGCGGCGCCAAGCAAAAATACATCCTCTACATTATCCCCATGACGCGGCCCGGAATTGTGCTCACTGCGGCGGGGCCGGCGATCGTTCACTCGAGCGACTTCAGTCTCGTCACGGCTTCCAAACCGGCTGCCCCAGGAGAAGTCCTTTCCATGGTGGTTACCGGCCTCGGGCCCACCCGCCCTGGAGTGGATCCCGGCCAGCCTTTTCCTTCCGCTCCGCTCGCTACCGTGAATTCGCCGGTCGAAGTAACGGTGAACGGGAAGGCCGCCGCAGTGCTTGGCGCTGCCGGATATCCGGGCTCGGTGGACACTTACCAGGTGAACTTTCGAGTCCCCTCGGATGCCGCATCCGGACCGGCCGCGGTTTCGGTCAGCGCCGCGTGGATCGCGGGACCGGCGGCCAACATCAGCGTCCAGTAACCGCTCAGAAGTACAGCTTGGCGGCCACCTGGATCTGACGTTCCGGATTTACTACCGATCCGATGATACCCGCCTGCGGATTGCCGATGGCCATCACCGGCAATCCGAGGTTCGGGTGATTGAACAGATTGAAGGCCTCGCCGCGGAACTGGAGCCGGCGGCGGTCGCGGAAAACAAAATCCCGGCTGAGTCCGAAATCGAGGTTGAACAGGCCGGGCGCGCGCACGATGTTACGGCCCGAGTTGCCGAAACAGACACAAGCGGGCGCGGCGAACGCGGCGGTGTCGAACCAGTGCGTCACGCCCCGTCGATCCGCGGGCAGCGATCCATCGCGAAGCCGGTTGGGGTGCGCCGTCGTACTGGTGCCGCTGGGATCGGTGCTGAGCGTCACGGTGAACGGCTGGCCGGCCTGCGCCGTGGCGATCCCGGAAAGCTGCCACTGGCGGACCAGCGCCGCCACTACGCCCCGCGACCCGCCGAATGGAAGTCGATACAGGCCGCTCACCACGACGCGGTGGCGCACGTCGAAATTCGAGGAGCCCCTCTCCGCTCTCTGGTTGCGCGCATCCTGGGGTCCAGGGTCGTTCTGATCGTTGCTGTTCGGCCCGCCGTCGATCGAATGGCCATAAGTATAAGCGGCGAGCAGGGTCATGCCGGTGGTGAACCGGTGCTCCAATTTGGCGATCAGGGCGTGGTAGTTCGACTGGATGGAGGGTCCGTAGCTTTGAATCGTGCCGTAGCCCTGGTAGGGCCGCCGGGCATTCACGTTTCCGGCGCCGGGCGTTGGCTGATTCGCGTTGACCAATCCCAGCAGCTTGTGCGCCTCCGATCCGGTGTAGCCGACCTGGGCAATGAAGCCCGCCGGGAGATCGCGCTCCACATTGACATTCCATTGAACGACGTAAGCGGTGGGGAAATTCAGGGGAAAACTGTTCACGTTGGGGACGCCTCCGCCGGTCAGGCTCAAGGCATTTGCCGGGAATCCGTCGCGGAGGAGAAATGCCGGACTGGTCTGGTCGCCGGCAAAGGTGGCGCTGGTGATGAACGGCGGGTCATTCGTGAGCCGTCGGATGATTCCCACATTTTCATCACGGCCGTAAAAGACACCGAAGCCGCTGCGGAGCACGGTCTTGCCGGCTACCTGCCAGGCCAGTCCCAGCCGCGGAGCGAAGTTGTTGTAGTCGGTAGAGGTGAGCGCGCGCCCCAGCCCGCACTGGCTTCGCAGGGCAACCGTGATGAGCTGGAGATAACACGGGCCGCGGTCGAGCACGAAATTGGACTGGCCGTCGAATTCTTCGACGAATGGCGTGGGTAGCTCGTAGCGCACACCCAGGTTCAGCGTGAGCCGGCTGGACGCCCTCCAGTCGTCCTGCAGGTAGCCACTGTAGACGCGCTGCTCGATGGTATCGATCTGCTGCTGGGAAGTCGCCGTGCTATTGATGTACCCCAGCACAAAATCTCCCAGGGCGTTTCCGGTGTAGGTTCCGTTGAATGTGAAATTGGGG
>JBGPKH010000422.1:0-7919 GCA_041485845.1 Bryobacteraceae bacterium | reverse complement strand
GTCACCACGCCGTTGACACACGCGTGTTTCGTTTCCCCGGTTCTCTTGCCCTTGGAAACCACGGGGCGGTCCTCGCAATAGTTGGCGATGTACTTCTCGGGAGCGTCCAGGTAGTCCGCAGCATTTACCCAGTTCATGCAGCCGGCATCGTAAGTCTTCTCATCGGGGTTGCTGCACAGGCCGTTGTCGCCAAGCCATTTCTGGGCGATATTCCAATCGCCATCGCGGAGAACGCCGGCCACCAGGCTGCCCTGCGACGCGCTCGGGTTGTTCTTCCACTCCGGCGGGCCAAGCAGTTTATCCTCGCCGCGCGAGAATCCGCCCGAACCAATCACCCTGGCGATGTAAGTCGGGCCCAGGCGGCGGAGAGTGTCGTTGATACCCTTTAGGAAGGCCGCGGATCCGTCGCCCATGATGGCTACAAAATGCGCACCCTTGGCGGGGTTGGCGGCCCCGTCCTTCAACTCCGTGGCGAAGGCCACCAGGGCTTCCTGCATTTTGCCCGAATCGTCCTGGCGGATCAGCCGCAGGTTGACCCCGTCCTTGCACATCAGGCTGCCGCTGGTGGCTTGCGGTCCCCCGGTGGCGAACATCAAGCCCATCTGCGCGTTCCACGCCCACACCAACATGCGCACTTCGGTCTTGCTGGTGCACCCGGGCGAAGATCCGGGAAGGGCCGCCGCCGGAATATTGGAGGCGGCCGACGGATTGAGCGCGGGCAGGTCGACGCGGCGAGGCACCGTGGACTCCTGCACTTTCGCGCCGGGAGCAATCTTGTCCAGTAATCCCCACTTGTTGACGACGTAGGCAACCAAGCCCAGCCCGATGACGAAAATCAGGATTTTACCGCCCCGTTCGATTTTAAGAGCCATGGCTTAAATCCACTCCCGATTACGCAGTCTTTTGTGCTTCCGTTCCACCGATGGTCTTTTGTGCGGGCCCGGCAGACGGCTGCGGAGAGAGCAGGCCCATCTCCGCTTTGAACTGCTTCACCAGCTCGCTGGCCTGCAGCTTCTCGGCCTCTTCCTCAATCTTGATCTTCTGCTGGTCCACGTTGCCCAGCGCCAGGTCCATGCGCGCTTCGTTGACCGCGGTCTGCTCTTCGATCTTGCGGACCATCTCGTCATGCGTGGAACTGATGCCTGCGACTTCGAAAGTCTCCATGGAGTCGGCCACTTTCTTCTGCCACTGCGCGCGGCGGTAATCGCGGATGGCGTTGAGCGCCTCCTGCGTCTTGCGCTCCTTTTCCAGCAGGAACGCCTTCTTGACCGCCAGCGCCTTGTCCAAGGCCGAATGGGCGGTCTGGAGTTGACCCTGGGTGCGGACCAGAGCGCTGCGCATCTGCTCCAACTGGAGGGCGAAGCTGCCCGCGAGGTCGTCCCGCCCCGCTTGAATCGATGCTTTAACTTTGGCCGTTAAATCATTGAGCTGGCTGCTGTAACGCGCTTCTTCCTTCTCCAGCAGCGTGGCATTCGCCTTGACCATGGCGATGCTCTCGTTCATGCGCGGCACCTGGTCGTTCATGTCGCGGATATTCTGCTCCAGGATGATCTCGGGATTTTCACCCATGGAAATGAAGAAACCAACGAACGAACGGACCATGCGAGACAAACGTCTCCACATACTGCGATCTCCCTTTCTGCGGCTACTTTTCGGAAGTGCGCGACGGGGCCGGCGCAGCCGCATTACTACCGCCGGTTGTGATGGGGTTCTCCGTTACAAAATAGGATACGGTATCCGAGATCTTTTGTTCCTCTTCCTGCTTCTTGAGACGCCAGGCATAGAACCGTTCGCGCTCGCGGGCGACCTCGTCGTTGTTGGCCTGAATGCGCGTCCTGTGCTCCGCCAGGACGCGGTCTAATTCGGCCTGGATCTCCTGATTCTCCTTGGTCTTACGAGCTTCCAGATCGCCCACGGAGCGCTCCTGTACGCGCTCGAAGGTGTCGAGCGCGCGGTCGCGTTTCACGGCGTCTTCGATGACTTCCTGAATGCCCGCGCCGGCGGCCTCGAGCGCTACCAGGACGGAGCTGCGCTTCACATCCCGGGGCAGGTTGCGGATGTGCTCGCTGTGCAGCATCTCAGCCACCTTCATCACGCTGAACCCGTGGGCGGGCGGGTGAATCTCGGCCGCACTGTAGATTTCATCGAAGGAGGCCGGATTGTTCACCGCCGAGGTGAATTTGGTCTCCTTGGAGATGGTAGCGGCGATATCGGCGACGGCTTGGGCTGCGCTGGTGGGGGCCGCGCTGGCAGGGGCATGCTCGCCATCGGTCTCCGTTGACTCTTCGGCCGGTTGGTCCACGGAAACGAAGAGGTTATACCACTTCTTGCTCATCGAGGCTCACTGGGAAGGGTACGACAGTGTACCGGCTAAGGTCAAGGCTGGCTGGCTGTTTGGCCCGCGGAAAAACCGCGGAAAAACCGCGGAAAAACCGCAACAGCGGGATTCACCAATCAAAAACCACACCGGCGTCTGGCCGGCGGATTGGCTCCGTGGGTGCAAGTCCGGCAGGCCACCCTGGGCCTGGCCGGCAATGACCGTTCGCCGCTGGTCTCTGCGTGGCGCTCGCCGGCGCTGGCCCCTGCGCTTCCCACGCGGCCTCTGCGGACGGTGGCGCTGCCCTCTGGCTCCACCCGCCGCCGTCACCACGCAAGTGGCCCGCCAGTGAGTTTGCGCGGCGTAACTAAAGGGGTTTAATCTCTTAAACTATTAAAGTGGCGGCCCCCGCCCGAACGCATCCCCTCCCCGGTTGATCGAGACGCCGGTGCTCCTATAAGGTTGTACTGGAGGCGCGCCCTGGACGTCCATCTGGTCGACGGCACATACGAGTTGTTCCGGCACTACTACGCGCTGCCGTCCGCACGGGATCGGGACGGCCGCGAAGTCGCCGCGGTCCGAGGCGTACTCGCGTCCGTGATGGGCATGATCGGCGGCGGCGCCACGCACGTCGCCGTTGCCACCGATCACGTCATCGAGTCGTTCCGCAATGGACTGTGGCCAGGCTACAAGACCGGCGAAGGCATCGAATCCGGCCTGCTGGCGCAGTTCTCCCTGCTCGAAGACGCCCTCTCGGCGGCCGGGTTCGTCGTCTGGCCGATGGTCGAGTTCGAGGCCGACGATGCGCTCGCCTCCGCGGCGGCGGCGGCTCGCGATCCGCGTGTCGAGCGCGTGATCGTCTGCACGCCGGACAAGGACCTCGCCCAATGCGTGCGCGGCGCCCGCATCGTCCAACTCAATCGGCGAACGCGCGTCACCCTCGATGAAGCCGGCGTGATCCAAAAGTTCGGCGTCTCGCCGGCGTCGATCCCCGACTACCTCGCGCTGGCCGGCGACGCGGCCGACGGCTATCCGGGCCTGGCAGGCTGGGGGGCCAAGTCATCGGCTGCGGTTCTCGCCAGGTTTGCCCATCTCGAATCCATCCCCGCGGACTGGCGCGAGTGGCGCGTGAAAATCGCCAACCCCAGGGCCCTCGCACACACGCTCTCGCACCAGCGCGGCCGCGCGCTGCTATTCCGAACCCTGGCCACGCTGCGCACCGGCATCGCGCTCTTCGACGACGTCGATCAACTGCGATGGAACGGCCCCACCCCCGCCTTCCCTGCGTTCAAGGAACGATTCGACGCCGCGGTCACCGGGACCGGGAGGACCGCGAGGCGCATGCCTTGATCTTCTACACGTGCTGATTTAATATGTAGAAGAGCGAGGTATCGGAGATGACCTGGTGGCACCGCCTGTGGCGCCGGACGCAGATGGAAGAGCAACTCGAAAAGGAGCTGCGCTTCCATCTTGAGCTGCACACGGCCGATCTGATCGCGCAGGGCCACCACCCTGAGGAAGCACGACGACAGGCCAGCCTTGCCCTCGGCGGTCAGGAGCAGGTGAAGGAGGAGTGTCGCGATGCCCGCGGCACGCGCTGGCTGGAGGACCTGTGGCAGGACTTCCGCTATGCGCTTCGCACTTTGCGGCAGCGCCCGGGGTTTGCCGCGGTCGCCCTGTTGACACTTGCCCTCGGCAGCGGAGCGACCACCGTCATGTTCACCGTGATCGACGGTGTTCTGTTAAAGCCGCTGCCTTATCCGGAACCCGGCAGGCTGTTCCAAGTCGATGAACAGACGAAAGGTATAATCGACTACCGGTGGGGCGATCGATGGGCATTTGCATACCCCAACTTTCTCGATTGTAAGCGCGCGAGCCGCTCTCTGGCTTTGGCGGCGTGGCGCTACAGCGGCGGGACTGTCAGCGGTTCAGGGGAACCCGAGTACGTCGACGGTCTCCAGGTTTCGTCCGGCCTGTTTTCCGTCCTGGGCGTTACCTTCTCACGAGGGCGCGCCTTCCTGGCGGAAGAAGACCGGCCCGGCGCCCCGCCCGTGATCGTCATCAGCGAAGGCTTATGGCAGCGCCGCTACGGCGCAAGCCCCTCAGCCATCGGCATGCCTCTGGTCTTCGAAGGAAAGCCCTATACAGTCGTCGGCGTCACGCCCGCAGGCTTCCGTTTGCGGGACGCGGATGTGTTTACCCCGCTTGCTCAAAACACCCAACGGTTCATGCAGAATCGCGAAGCACACCCCGGGCTTAATGTTTGGGCGCGCCTCCGTCGCGGAGTGACGCTGGCCGAGGCGCAGGCCGAGCTGGAGCTGATTGGCCGCCGTCTGGCTGAGCAGTACCCGAAATCCAATGCGGGCCGCGGCTTCATAGCGGAGCCTCTTCGCGCGAATGTCGGAGATGTCCGGTCCATCCTATGGCTGCTCCTGGGCGCCGTGAGTCTGGTGCTGCTGATTGCGTGCGCCAATGTGGCCAGCCTGCTGCTGGCGCGCGCGGTCTCCCGCGAGCGTGAGCTTGCCATGCGCGTGGCGCTAGGGGCGGGCCGGGGCCGGCTGGCACGCCAATGTCTGACCGAGAGCGCGGTATTGGGACTCTCCGGAGGTGTGCTCGGTGTCTTGCTCGCCGCCGTTGGAATCCGCCCGTTTGTGGCGTTCTGGCCGGGCAGTTTGCCGCGCGCCGGGGAGGTCCTGCTGGATTGGCATGTGCTGCTGGTTGCAGTCTCCGTCTCCCTGCTGAGCGGGCTCCTTTTCGGACTGGCGCCGGCCCTGCGCGCCCCAGCGCGCGAACTGGAACAGGCGCTTCGTGCCGGAACCCGGACGGTGGTGGGAAGCTCGCGCCGCCTGCACGCCGGTTTAGTCGTATCCGAGATCGCCCTGGCGGTTGTGCTGTTGGTCTCCGCGGGGATGCTCGGACGCACGCTCCTCCGGCTGTCGTCCGTTGACCCCGGAGTGAACGTCCGCAACGTCCTGACCACGCGAATGGCGCTTTCGCCGGGCGTGCTCGCCGATCCCGCGCGGGTCCGTTCCGCCTGGCAGGACGTTCTGGATCGCGCACGCAGCGTTCCGGGCGTCGAGTCCATTGCCATGGTCGATACGGTGCCGATGCGCGAAGGCAACAACCAACTCGGCTACTGGACCACTCCGGCTGAGCCGGCACGGAGCCAAAAGCCCCTCGCGTTGGCCAACAGCGTGACCCCGGATTATCTAAAAGTCATGGGCATCCCGCTGCGGCGAGGCCGGTTCTTCGATGCGCACGATCGCTTGGGCAATGAGCCCGTCGCCGTGATCGATGAGGTGATGGCAAAACACGCGTTCGGCGGAGAGAACCCCGTGGGAAAGCGCCTCTGGACAGATTTGGTCCCCGAGCCTGTGCTGGTAGTGGGTGTAGTGGGCCACGTCCGGTATTGGGGGCTGGCCGGCGACGATCAAGCCCATGTTCGCGACCAATTCTATTATCCCTTTGCCCAGGTTCCGGACCAGATGTTACGCCGTTGGTCGGAACTGATGTCGATTGCCGTCCGGACCGGCCCCGAGCCGTTGAGCCTGGCCGAATCCCTGCGGCGGGCGGTGCGCGGAGCTGCCGGCGATCAGGTGCTCTACGAGACTCGTACGATGGAGCAACTGGCGAGCGCGACCCTCGCCCGGCAGCGCTTCCTTTTGCTGTTGTTCGGCATATTCGCCGGCCTGGCGCTGCTGCTTGCGTGCATCGGAATTTATGGCGTCCTGGCGTACTTGACCAACCAGCGCGTTCCGGAGTTCGGTGTGCGCATGGCCCTCGGCGCGAGCGCCCGCGATGTCCTGCGGCTGGTGCTCCGGCAGAGCTTTGGAATGATTCTCGCCGGCGTTGGCGTGGGCATATCTGCGGCCTTAGCGGCGGGGCGTCTCCTACAGCGCCTGGTGGCCGGAATGCAGCCCGCGGAGCCGCTGACCTTCGCCATTATGGTTTCCGTACTGGTGGTTGCCGCCCTCTTTGCGAGCTTTGTGCCGGCCCGCCGCGCCAGCCGGGTAGACCCAATGAGCGCCCTTCGCCAAGAGTAGCGCAACGCCCGATTCCTCTCGTGTCGCCGGGCGCCGGAGGCTATCTTCACGGCTGGCAAGCGCACCATTGGCTGCCCTTCGGCGCGCGCCAGAACTGACCCGCCTCTGCTTTCCAAGAATGACCCAGGCGGCCTATGGCTGAAGCCGCGGCCGGACTGGCCGAGGATGGTAGTGGTGCCGCCCGCGAGAATTCCAACCGCGGGTTCAGTTACCATATTGATTCTGCAATGAGCCGGAGGTTTGCGCCCCGGAGGGGAGTAGATTCCCCTCCAGGGCAGGAGCTTCTGGGAGTCATCACCTCCCATGGGCCCTCCCGAGAGTCCTACACGCCACCCCGAAAATCAAGAGGCTGGCCGGCGGAAGCGATTATCGCGCCGGGCGCGGATGCGTCGTTGTCTGCTGAAAGGATGCGAGCAGCGCTTCCATCCCCGTCAGGCCTGCCAGCGCTATTGCAGTGAGCGCTGCCGGGAGGCGGCGCGGCAATGGTCGCGGTGGAAGGCGCAGCAACGATATCGGGCGACGGCGCCGGGCCAGCAGAAACGGAACGGCCAAAGCCGGCGCTACCGGGAGCGGGTCAAAAGCCGGAAACCACCAGAGCCAGAGGCGGTTAACGACCCCGCGAGGGTAATCACTACAGAACATTTTTTTCGACCATGGCTGCGACCGGCCGGGCTGCTATGAGGGATTCGTGCGAGAGCGGCGAAGTCCCTTCCAGCACTTCTGCTCGCAGGCTTGCCGGCGCGCGCTGGAGCGCGTCCAAGAACGGGAGCGACGCTGGAGGAAGGCGCGCGAATTAATCCGGAGATATTGATCCACCGGTGGTGCTGGCCTTACATTCAGCCTGTCTGATGCAACTGGAGTTTCACCAGCTCGATCGGCGATGGGAGCACCTGCGAGTGCGCCATCCAGCGCGGCAGCGGCGGTTGTTGGCGTCGCTGGCCGACAGTGGACAGCAAACACCCATCGTGGTGGTGGCGGCCGAACGCCGCGCGGAGCGATACACGTGTGGTCATCGACGGCTATAAGCGGATCGCGGCTTTGGAGCAACTGGGCCGGGACACGGTGGAAGCGGTGGTGTGGCCGATGAGCGAGGCGGCGGCCGTGCTGCTGGACCGCTCGCTGCGATTATCCGAACACGAGACCGCGCTGGAGGTGGGCTGGCTGCTGGCGGAGTTGGAGCAGCGCTTCGGCTACGGACTCGATGAGTTGGCGCGCCGGTTTGATCGTAGCGTCAGCTGGGTATCGCGGCGTTTGGCGCTGGTGGAGGTTCTGCCGGAAGCCATTCAGCAGCGGGTGCGCGAGGGCAAGATCCTGGCGCAAGTGGCGTTGAAGTTTCTGGTGCCGGTGGCGCGCCAAAGCTTGGAGGATTGCCAGCGGATGGCGGCGATCTTCGCGCAGCATCACTGCGATACGCGTGAAGCCAGCCAACTGTATGCCGCTTGGCGCAACGGTTCGGCCGCGATCCGCAAACGAATTCTGGATGCTCCTGACCTGTTTTTCAAAGCGCAGCGGCAGGCGCGGGAGAAAGCACCAGCCGGGACCGGCGCCGAACTGTTACG
>JBGPKH010000421.1:0-7927 GCA_041485845.1 Bryobacteraceae bacterium | reverse complement strand
GGTTTACAATCGGCGTCACAAACTTCCTGTTCGGCAGAGCGCGAGCGCTCGCCACGGCGCGAGTCGCGGTGTTCAAAGAAGGCCGTGACCTGACGGCCGTCGGGGGACCAGGCGCAGCCGGACACATAAGAGGAGTGGCCGATCTGCAACTGGAGCTGGCCTGGTTTGCCGGCAGACGGCTGTTGACAGAGCAACCACCTCGTCCGGTGGAGGTGGGTATCCGAATAATCGGCGTCCGCCAATTCGCATCGCCGGAACAGACCGGCCTCCAGGTCCGCCCCCTGCCAACAGGACCCCGACAGATCGCAATCCTGCCATTCGCCACGCTGCGCATCGGCGGAAGAGAAATCGGCGCCGGAGAGCCGGCAACGACGCCAAAAGGTATTGGCGATGCGGGCGCCCTTCACGTTCAGGTTGCTCACGTCGAGTAAACCAGGGCCGGCGTGGTCTACCTCCAGCCCCCACAAGTCGGCGCCGGGCAGTTGAAAGCCCGTGGCGGGCGGCGCCGGGTAGCCCAAGGATTGCGCGGCGGCCGTCGGGGGACCAGGCGCAATCGGACACAGAAGCGTGGCCGCGGCAGTGGCCGGTGGCCGCATCCCAGATCTTCAGCGAGTTGTCTAAAGATGGGGAGAGCACGCGGCGGCCGTCGGGGGACCAGGCGCAGCCGGACACATAAGCGGAGCGGCCGGAGAGCGTGAGCAGGCAGTCGCCGGGGTCACCGGTCCTGCCCCAACCCCTCGCGCTTTGGCGAGCCCTCGCGCTTTGGCGAGCCCCATCTCCAGCCCCCCGCTCCAATCCCCCCGCTCGAAATAGCTCGAAATAGACGCCCGGCCCGCCCTCCGTTATAATCTAGTATTCTTCAGTACTGTCTTTATGGCCGATCCACTCCCATCGAAGATCGGTAAATACGAAGTGCGTGGTGCGCTCGGCGAAGGCGGCTTCGGGCGGGTGTACAAGGCCTACGATCCGACTGTCGGCCGCCCCGTGGCGGTCAAGGTCTTGACTGCGCAAAGCGGCCCCGACATGCTTGCCCGCTTCCAAAACGAGGCCACCGCGGCGGGCAATCTGCACCACGAAAACATCGTCACCATTTACGAGTTCGGCGTCTACGAGGGCGCGCCCTACATCGCCATGGAGTACCTGGAGGGCTCCGACCTCAACCAGATGATGACCTCCGGGCCGCCCCTGAGCCTGCTCGACAAGGTGCGCATCATGTCGCAGGTGGGCATGGGCCTACAGTGCGCCCATGACAACGGAGTGGTCCACCGCGACGTCAAGCCGGCCAACATCAAGGTGCTGCCCAACCGCGCGGTGAAGATGATGGATTTCGGCATCGCCCGCCTCACCCGCGACGACAGCACCCGTCTCACCCAGAAGGGCGACCTCATCGGCACCATCCGCTACATGTCCCCCGAGCAGTTCGCCGGGCTCGACGTCGACGCTCTCTGCGACATCTTCGCCTATGGCGTCATCTTCTATGAGCTGGTCTCGGGCGCCCATCCCTTCGAAGCCTCCGACGTGGCCGCCTTCATGTACAAGATCACCGAGGGCAATCCCGTGCCGTTGTCGCAGTTGGTTGCGGGATGCCCTCCCACCCTGCAACAGATCGTGATGCGCGCGATCGAGAAGGACCGCGACCTTCGCTATCAGAGCCTCGAGGATCTCCTGCTCGACATGCGCCCGCTGTTGCTCGACCTCCAGAAGCAGCGGGCCGCCGAGTTGTTCGCCCTGGCGCACGACCTCTACACCGCCGGGCAACTGACGCGCGCGCAGGCGTTCATGCGCGAGATCATCGATCTCGATTCTTCCAACCCCGAGGTTTGGGAGCTGCGTGAGCGCATCCAGCAGGCTTCCCATCGCCAGAGCGTTCGGCCCAGAATCGACACCCTGCTGAAAGCCGCGGACACCGACCTCGGACGGCGCCTGTTTCCCGAGGCCATCGAATCCCTGGAAGCCGCCGCCAAGCTCGATCCCACCGATACGGACATCGCCCGCAAAATCGCCGACACCCGCCAGCAGTGGGACGGCGCCATCAAGGCGGCGCGCCTTTTGTCCGACGCCAGTCGCGAGCTCGAACGGCAGAACCTGACTCTCGCCGAACGCCTCGGATCGGAGGCGCTGGGTTTCGACCCGAAGAATGCCAAGGTCGCCAAATTTGTCGACACGGTCCGAAAAGATATCGAGGACCGGGACAACGAACGGCGCCTCAAGGTCGCCCTGGACGACGCGCGCCGGCTCGCGGCCGTCGAGGATTTCGACTCGGCGATAGAAAAGCTGGAGAGCTTGAAGGACGTTCGCGACCCATCCGGCCAGGCGCCCGCGCTGCTCGAGCGCATACGCGCCCAGAAGCTCCAACGCGCCCGGCAGGAGCGGCTCCGCTCGGAAAAGCAGGCCCTGCGCGGCATCCTCAAAGAGTCCCGGTTCTCGGATGCTTTGCCGCGGCTGGAGGCGCTTTGCGCCGAGTTCCCCGAGGATCGCGATTTGGCCGCGCTGCTGGCCGACACGCAACAGCAATTGCGATCGCTCCAACAGGCCGGGGACGTCGCCAGGGCCAGAGAGGAAGCCGCCGCCCTTCAGTCCGTCAGCCGCTTTGCCGAAGCCGAAGAATTGCTGCGCCGCCTCGCCGGACAGTACCCCGGCGATTCCGAAATTGGCTACCTGGTGCAGGCCGCTACGAGTGCCCGCGAGGACTACGATCGCCGCCAGAAACTCGCCAGGGCCACTCGCGCTCTCGCCCAGCTCCGCGGCGAGTATCGCTTCGAGGAGGCCAAGAAAGCTCTGGACGCCGCCCTGCGGGAGTTCGGCGATGACGGCGATCTCCTCGAGGAACGAAAAAAACTCGAAGCGGAATGGAACGCGCATCGCCGCGCGGAGCGCGTGCGCCAGTCGCTGACCGCGGCTCGATCCAGGCTCGCCGAGGGGCAGTGCGATTCCGCCATGATGCTCCTCAAGCAGATCTCGGCCGAAGATCCGCAGAACCCCGAGATTCAGGATCTCCTTCAGGAGGCCCAGGGCCTGGCGGAGATCCAGCGGGTTACCCGTACCGTCGACCAAGTCTGCGCGCAGGCGCGCGAGCTCGCCGCGGCCAGGGATTTCGAGGCGGCCGCGGCGTTGCTGCGACGCACTCTTCAGACCTATCCGGACGACCCGCGCCTGGAAGGGCTGCTCGACGCCGTCTCCCGGCAAAAGCTGGAGTGGGAGGCGGAACAGTTCCTGCGCGAGGCGCTCCGCTCTTCTTCGCAGCTCATCCGCGAACAGCGCTACCCCGAGGCCATTCACGCCCTGGAAGCCTTCCTGGAGAAGGTTCCCGGCGAGCCCGCGCTGCTGAAACTGCTGAGCCAGGCGAAGTCCGAGTGGGAGGCATCCAAACGAGCCGATGCCCTCTCGCGGGCCACCGCCGGGATCCGGGCGGCCGTGGAACAGAACCGCCTCGACGAGGCCGCGGCCCTGATTGAACACCACAGCGGCGAGTTCGGCGCGGCCGCGTCATTCATCGCGCTCCGCAGCCAGGTCGAAGAAATGGCTCGCACCACGGAGCGCACCCGCCGCATCGCGGAGGCGGAGAGCCAGGTTCGCAGCCTGTTGAATCAAGGGAACCGCGAAGCCGCCCTGCAGGTTTGCCAGGCCGCCATGACGCGGGATCCCGATGCGCCGCAGCTCCTGGAGTGGTTTTCCGGAATTCAGCAGCAGATCGCGCAAGACCGCCGCCAGGCCGAGGTGTCGAGGTTGACGGGCCTCACCCGTCAGGCTATCGTTCTCAAGGACTGGAACGCCGCCGCGGGCAGGCTCGAGGAGTTGGGCCGCCAGTATCCCGACGAGCCCTCGCTCCCGGCGTTAAGAGACAGCCTGAGGGCCGAGCGCCGCCGTGAGGAAACCGAGCAGGCATTGGCGGCGTTGGCGGAGGCGCTCAACCGCCGCGATTGGCCCACCGCGGAAAAGCGCCTCGCGGCGGCCGCGGCAATCGCGCCGGATTCGCCCCGTGTCGCCGAAGCCCGCAGCCAAATCGAACGCGGCAAACGGCGCGACAAAGCCGTGGCCGATGCGCGTAGCGCCCACAGAAAATCCCGCTTCGACGAAGTGGAACGGCTCTTGAGTCCGGTCGTCGCGGACGACGCGGCCGATGCCGAAGCCATGGAGTTGCTGCGAGACGCGCAGTCGCGGCGAGCCGCTGCCGAAACGGAGTCGATGATCGCCCAGGGCCGCAAGCAGGCCAAAGCGCTGGTGAAGGAACGCCGCTTCGACGACGCCATCCGTACCCTTCAGGGTTTGATCGGCGCCTATGGGCGGCGAGCCGACGTGGAACAGGAGTTGGAACAGATCTCCACCGCGGCCGACCGCCAAAGCAAGGTGCTCGATCTGGAGCAAAAGCGCAAAGCCGGTGACGCGCAAGGCGTGCTGGAAAGCGCCACCCAGTTGCTGGCGGCGGGCGTACCCGAAGCGCGCGAGCATCTGCGCTGGGCCGAGACCGCCATCGTCGCGGCGCAGCGGCCATCCATAGGCGAGTGTTTGGCCCGGGTGGAAGGACTGGCGGCTGCGGGCGATCTGGATGGCGCCGCCGCGGCGCTGGCGGAATCGCTCAAGACATATCCGGACGATACGGAGCTGGTCGCCTGGAAGCAGCGGTTGGTCAACGAGAAGTCCCGCCGCGAGGGCATCGTCCAGGCGAAGACGCTGCTGTCCCAGTCCAAGTTCGACCAAGCGGCCACCCTCCTGGCAAGCCTGCTGGCGCGCTTTCCCGCGGATGCCGAGGCGGCCGCGCTGCTGAAAACCGCCAGAGCGGGCCGGCCGAAAGCGGGCGGCGAAGCGGCTCCCGCACCGCCAATCTGGAAGAAGCCCGCCGTGATGGGGGCCTTTGCGGCGTTGGTACTGATCGCGCTGGCGGCCATCGGCAAGATGTTGCTGTTCCCCGGGCCTCCTTCGCTCGCCGTGACGGCCGAGTGTCCTGCCGCGGGGAAGGTCGGCGATTCCTATTCCTGCGCGTTGAAAGCTTCGGGCGGCGTCGGGACGTACCGGTGGACCCTGGCGAGCAAGGCGCTGCCGCCCGGGTTGACCTTGGACACTACCGGCGGGACCATTGGCGGCATCCCGACCGGGGACGGCAAGTTCGATTTCGCGGTCCGCGTTTCCGATGAGCGCGGCCACACGGCGGACACCAGCACACTGAGCCTTGCGATCGATGCGAAGAAAACAGAGGTCGTGGTCGTGAATCCCCCCACCGGAACGGTCACTCCACCACCACCACCGCCGCCGCCGCTGAAGCTCGAAACTCTGTCGCTGCCGGAAGGCAAGGTGGGCGACTCGTACGGGGTCACTCTCGACGCATCGGGCGGAACCAAACCTTATACCTGGACCGTGAACCCGCTGCCGGGTGGTCTTTCCCTGAACGGGTCGGTGCTGCGGGGAAGGCCAACCGCAGAGGGCCCAGTCAAAGTTCAGGTGCGCGTCACCGATCGCGCCAATCAGACCGACGAACGCGCATTCTCGGTTTCGATGAAGTCGGCTACGACCGTGATGCCCTTGAAAGTATTCACGACATCGCTTCCCGAGGGCAAAGTCGGCGACAAGTACAGCGGAACGCTGACGGGTTCCGGCGGAAAACCGCCATACCGTTGGAGCGTTACGGGTCTGCCGGCGGGCCTGCAACTGGACCCGGCCAACGGGTCCATCGGCGGCGTTCCCTCAGCGGAGTCGAAGGCTAATGTTTCGGTTCGTCTGTCGGACCCTGCGAACGGTACGGCCGTCGTCTCGGTATCGCTGGTGATCCAACCGCCGCCGGCTCCGGCGGGTCCGCACTGCCCTCCCACCACGAAGAAGCCAATGACCTCCGAGGAATACCCCGGTGAACCAGCGGGGTTTATCGAGTGGAAAGGGAGCCCGGGAAAGCCCGTTCTCATCGTGGGCAAAACCCCCGTGGAAGGCGGCGGCTCCGTCACCCCCCAGAGCAGTCGCCTGCTGGGCGCGCCCGTGGTTCTCGAGCCCCCCGCCGGAACCACGATTCTGGAACCCCCTTCCAGGCTGAACGGATGGTCCTGTTTCGTATTTCAGCCCGGTGCAAATTCGGCTAAAATCAATTGGAAAGTAGACTGGACCCAGAAGTAGGATCATCACTATGCCGGGCATTCCGAGATTTCTGTTCATTCTTTGTGTCGTTGTCTGCACGACGTCAGCCGCCGTCACCAAGCGCGCGCTGGGGATGGGCAACGGAAAATACGCGAACCTCCCCGCGGTTCCCACGTCCCAAATCAACGCGGAAGCCGTGAGGGCACAACTCGCCGCGCTGGGCTTCCAGACCGTTGTCAAGCCCGATCTCGATCAGGCACGCATGGTGTCTGAGATTCGCGATTTCGCGGGGACAGTGAATGCCGACGATATCGTGTTCTTCTACTACTCTGGTTATGGCACGGAACTGGAAGGCGACAATTACCTGCTGCCTGTGAACTATGATGCGGGAAGCCGGCTCTACCCTGTGCGCACCCTGCTCTCCCTACTGGAGGGACGCAAGGCCGGTCAACGGATCATAGTTCTCGACGCTGCCTGGGAGTGTACCGGGCTTCCCGAGAACCAGGGGTTGGCGATGATGCAGCCGCCGGACCGAACCCTGGTCTCGTTCAATACGGCGATGGGTTTCGTAAAGCCGCCCTCCGGAAACACACCCAGCCGGTTTACCGCGGCACTGGTCGAGGCGCTCAAGAAGCCGGGATTGTCCCTGACCGAGGTCTTCAACGACGTACAGAAGAACGGCGTCCAGCCTGGCGACAGCCAACGCCCGTATCTGAACTCGTCGGCCATCGACAACTTCTATTTCATTCCGCGGCCAAAAGAGGAACCCACCGTCGTAGTGAGGGATCGGCCCCCGGGGGCGGGCGATAGCCGGCTCAATCCGAAGGACCAACTGAACTATATCTGGATTCCCAGCGGAACGTTCCAGATGGGCTGTGTGCAGGGCGACACGAAATGCAAGGCGGAGGAAAGCCCCGCGCATCCCGTAACGATCTCCAAGAACTTCTGGATCTCTAACTCCGAGGTCACTCTGACCGCCTATGGTCTTTTCCTGAAAGCCAATCCGAGCCACCCGGCCCCCCGCAAGACGCAGACGCATCGCGGCGGGCTGGTCACCGAGGGTCCGATCAGCGAGGTGACTTGGCAAGACGCCCAGGATTACTGCAAGTGGGCGGGCGACGGCGGCCGGCTGCCGACCGAAGCGGAATGGGAATACGCAGCCCGCGGCGGAAGGTCAGGCGAGATCTATCCCTGGGGAAAAGCAACTGATCCGAAGACGCAGGCCAACTACTCCGGCACCACCAATAGTGAATTGAAAAAAACATTTCACGAGATTACGCCGGTGCGGAGCTTCCCGGAAAACGGCTGGCATCTTTTCGACATGGCGGGCAATGTGCGCGAATGGGTCGCGGACTTCTACAATCCCGATGCGTACAAAGGCCCGGGACCTTTCGTCGATCCCTTGGTATCGGCCGGCAAGGTGCACGTCGTTCGGGGCGGCTCCTGGAACGCGACGGACTTCGACCTGCGAAGCTCCTTTAGGGAGGGCGCCAAAGGCCCTCACGACAACACCACCGGCTTCCGCTGCGTTCTGCCAAACCTCGAAGCGCGCTGAAAAGTGTGGTATAAACATGTGGATGCGAGCGAACCTTTCTGATACAACTGCGAAGACAGTCCTGCTCATGGCCGCGATGGCAATCGTGATGGGGAGTGCCCTTCACGCTCAGCCCGCCCCGATCCTCCGCGCGCATACCACGGAAATCGGCGGCTTCATTGGCGCCAGCTATGGTATCGACCAGGCCCGCGTGATGGGCGGCGGCAACATCTGCTATGCCGTCATCAAGGAAGTGATGCTCTTGGGCGAAGTCAGCTACTTCCCCGGAATCGGCCGGACGGCGCCAGTCTCCGGAATCGCCGGCGCCACCTC
>JBGPKH010000420.1:0-7930 GCA_041485845.1 Bryobacteraceae bacterium | reverse complement strand
TCTTTCCAAGAAAAACTTCGCGTTTTCGGGAGGGGTTTCTTCGAAACGTACGCTTGTAGGGGTGTTGACAGGGCGGACACAAACGAACTCCGGCCTGTCCTACTGACAATCAAAAAAGGAGAAAAAAGATGAAGACCAAGACCGAATCTGAAGGCTGGTGCTCTCGGCCCCAACCACAACGAGACGCTGGCCAGGCTGGGCGTAAAGACGGTTGTCAGGGCCGGCCTTCTTCCCGCTGTCTAAAGGAAGCGATGTCAATGCGGAGAAAGGCGGGCCGGGAGTCCCGGCTCGCCGCACGCCGCGTCACCGGACGCAGCACATACTTCGAGGCCGCCGTGCCGCGGGGCGGCCAGACCGAACGAGCTGATGAAAGGGCAATACCCTCTCCACTACGTGCCTGGCCTCTTCTCCAGAACCCGGCATAGTTCACTTGCGCCACTGGGTCTGGGGTTGGAGCAGGCGGACCCGAGGCCCGGCTATGGCGCACAAAAGACCGTTGATCCCTTGTCCCTAACGCTCAGCTTGCAGGAGTCAACAGGCGAGCGCATTCGGATCGCTCTTGATGAGCTAAAGGAGAGATTTCCTTGGTCAAAGGCCCAGACATCTTCAGGGAGTTTTTTCGCCCCATTCCGGCGAATATGTCCTCATTGGAGGGACCGCGGCGAGCCTGGCCATGGAGGAAGCAGGGTTGGAGTTCCGCTCCACCAAGGACCTTGATATCGTGCTTTATGTGGAAGCCATGGGATCCGGCTTTTGGGAAGGCCTTTTGGTCATTCATCGAAGCGGGAGGATACGAAATCCGTGAATCCAGCTCGGGCAAACCTGACGCCGATTCCGTTGGACGAGAAAATCTCCAGCCTGTCCGCCACTTTCTGGATGACGACTATTATCGTTTCGTAAGGAACCAACGTAAGGAATCCGGCGGGTTGTCATGGGTTGGGGCCGAGTGCCGATCGCCCGGCCGCCTTCTTCCTCTTCAGCCCCGCTGGCGCGCTGGAAACGATATACTATTGCTAGTTCGCCAGAGAGCCGGATGAGATGAGTCGCTGGGCCGTTGGGATTCTCCGTTGTGTGCCTGTGCTGTTTGTAGCAGGCGGCTCCATCGGTGTGTGCCAACAGGCCGTCTCGCCGGATCGCGCGGTCCTGACCCGCTACTGCATCGGCTGCCACAACGCCACCTTGAATTCCGGGGGACTCGCGCTGGACACCATCGCCGGTGAAAGCGTAAACCAGCACCCGGAAGCCTGGGAGAAGGTAGTCCGCAAGCTTCGCGCCCGCTACATGCCGCCGGTTGGACTGCCGCGCCCGGACGACGGCACCTACGACGCTCTGCTGCAATCGCTCGAGGTTTCGCTGGACAGTGCGGCCGCGGCCAAGCCCAATCCGGGCCGCACCGACACCTTCCGGCGGTTCAATCGCACCGAATACCAGAACGCCGTTCGCGATCTTCTCGCGCTGGACGTGGATGTATCCGCGCTGCTGCCCAGCGACGATTCCAGCCACGGCTTTGATAATGTGACGGTCGGCGATCTCTCCCCCACACTGCTGGAGCGATACGTCACGGCGGCGCGCAAAATCAGCCGCCTGGCAATCGGCAGCCCGACCCGTTCTCCGGGCGGCGATACCATCACGCTTCCCCCCGACCTGACGCAGGAACAGCACTTCGACGAGCTGCCGCTCGGCACGCGCGGCGGCATGGTGGTGCGCTACACCTTCCCGCTGGACGCCGAGTACGAGATCCACGTGCGCCTGGCGCGCGACCGCAACGAGCACGTCGAGGGACTGAACGACACCCACGAAGTGGATCTCATGCTGGATGGCGAGCGGTTGAAGCTCTTCACCGTAAAGCCGCCGCCCCCGGGCAACGATCATCACGCCGTGGACCAGGGTCTGAACCTCCGCGTCCCAGTGAAAGCCGGCCCGCACGCCATCGCCGCCGCGTTCCCTAAGAAGCTCTCGGCCCTGCCCGAAACCGAGCGGCAGCCGTACCAGGCGCACTTCAACATGGACCGCCATCCGCGCATCCAGCCCGCCGTTTATTCGATCTCCATCAACGGCCCTTATGATGCGAAGGGTCCGGGCGACACCCCCAGCCGAAGGCGAATCCTGGTCTGCACCCCGTCTACGCCCGGCGAACAAGAAGGCTGCGCCAAACGCATCTTCGCGACCCTCGTGCGCCGCGCCTGGCGGCGGCCGGTCACCGATGCCGACGTGCAGGTCCCGCTCAAGTTCTACAACGACGCGCGCTCCGACGGCGGATTTGAGGCCGGGATTGAAATGGGCCTGCGCGCCATTCTCGTAAGTCCCGAATTCCTGTTCCGTGTCGAGCAGGATCCTGCCGGCGTGGCGCCCAACACCGCCTACCGCATTGGCGATCTCGAGCTGGCATCCCGCCTGTCGTTCTTCCTATGGAGCAGTCTCCCGGACGACGACCTGCTCGACGCGGCAGTGCGGGGAAAACTCAGAACCCCCGCGGTGCTCGAACAACAAGTCCGGCGCATGCTGGCGGATGACCGTTCGCGCGCCCTGGTGAACAACTTCGCCGGGCAGTGGCTCTACTTGCGCAATCTGGCCTCGACCAATCCGGACATGCGCGTGTTCGCGGGCTTCGACGATAACTTACGGCAGGCCTTCCGGCAGGAGACCGAGCTTTTCTTCGAAAGCATCATGCGCGAGGATCGCAGCGTGCTCGATCTGCTGCGGGCCAACTACACATTCCTCAACGAGCGCCTTGCCAAGCATTACGGAATCCCCAACGTCTACGGCAGCCGCTTCCGCCGCGTGACGTTCGACGACGACAGCCTGCGCGGCGGGCTGCTTCGCCAGGGCAGCGTCCTCACCGTGACCTCCTATGCCAACCGCACCTCGCCGGTGATTCGCGGCAAGTGGATCCTCTCCAACATTCTCGGCCTGGCGCCACCGCCGCCGCCCTCGAAGGGAGTGCCGCCGCTGAAGGAGAATCGCTCGGGGCTCCAGGCGCTCTCCATGCGTGAGCGCATGGCCGAGCATCGCGCCAATCCCGCTTGCTCCGGCTGTCATCAACTGATGGATCCGGTAGGTTTTTCGCTGGAGAATTACGATGCCGTCGGCCGCTGGCGAACCGCCGAAGAGGGCAAGCCCATCGACGCCTCGGGAAGCCTTCCGGACGGCAGCAAGTTCCAGGGAGTGGCCGGACTCCAGCAGGCATTGCTGAGCCGGCCCGAGGTTTTCGCCACCACCTTCACCGAAAAACTTCTCACTTACGCGTTAGGCCGGGGAGTCGAGTATTACGATGCTCCGGCCGTCCGCAAGGTCGTACGCGAGAGCCGGAGTAAGGATTTCCGGTTCTCGTCATTCATCCTGGGAGTCGTCAACAGCACACCGTTTCAGATGAGGAGATCGCAATGATCGTCACCAAGAAAGCGTTGCCGCGGAGAACGTTCCTGCGCGGAATGGGCGCCACGCTCGCGCTGCCCCTGCTGGATGCCATGGTCCCTTCCATGACCGCGCTGGCCGCGACGCCGGCGAATCCGGTCCGCCGTCTGGGCTTTGTCTACATCCCCATGGGAGGCGACATCTCCCGCTGGACGCCTCCCGGTTCCGGCACGCTCGCCGAGCTTTCACCCACGCTTCGCTCGCTGCTCCCGGTGGTCGATCACCTCACCGTGGTTACCAACCTCGAGCTGAAGAACGCGTACCCCGGCACCCACGCGACCTCCAACGCGGCATTCCTCAGCGCCGCCAAGTCGAAGTGGACCGAGAGCAGCGACTACGAGCTGGCCACCACCGTCGATCAGGTTGCCGCCCAACAGATCGGGCGCGAGACGCGCCTGCCGTCTCTCGAGCTGGCTATGGATCTGCTCACCACCGTCGGCCAGTGCGACAACGGTTACGCGTGCGTTTACCAGAACAATCTCTCCTGGTCTTCGCCCACCACGCCGCTTCCGGCCGAGGCTCACCCGCGGGTCGCCTTCGAGCGCCTGTTCGGCGACGGCGGCAGCTCATCGGAGCGGCTCGCCGAGCTGCGCAAAAGCTCCAGCCTTCTCGACTGGGTGAAGGAGGATATCGGACGCCTTCAGCGGAAGCTCGGCCCGGGCGACCGCACCAAGGTCAGCCAATATCTCGACACCGTCCGCGAGGTGGAGCGCCGCATCCAGAAGGCCGAGGCCGCCACCGCCGATTCGCGCCTGCCGGATCTCGATCGCCCGGTGGGAGTCCCGGCCGCCTATGCAGACCACGCGCGGCTGATGTTCGATTTGCAGGTGCTGGCCCTACAGGGCGACGTCACTCGAGTCATCACCTTCCAACTGGCGCGCGAAACCAGCACGCGCACCTATCCCGAGATCGGCGTTCCGGAAGCGCACCACCCCCTCACGCACAACGGCGGCGATCCGGAGAAGGTTGCCAAAGTCGCCAGGATCAACGCGTTTCACGTGTCGTTGTTCGCGTACTTCCTGGAGAAGCTGAAGGCCACGCCGGATGGCGACGGTTCCCTGCTCGACCATTCGCTCTACCTGTATGGCAGCGGCATGGGCAATCCCGACATCCACGACCACGTGAACCTGCCGATTCTCGTGGCCGGTGGCGCAGCGGGCAAGGTCAAGGGCGGGCGTCACATCCGGTACGCCGAACCCACGCCGCTGGCCAATCTGCACCTGACCCTGCTGGACAAAGTGGGAGTCCACATTGACTCCTTCGCCGACAGCCAGGGCAAGGTCAAGGAACTGATCGAGCCGCTCTCTCTGTAAACATGACCGCCAGCCATACCACAACAAGTCGTGCGCTGACCAGAGGTGGGGCCGGCGCTTTCGCCTGCCTGTTCGCCATCACCCTGCTCGCCGCCGCACCCGACGCGCGCCTGGCCGATGCCGCAAAGAAGATGGATCGCGCCGCCGTCCGCGCCTTGCTCGACCAGCACGTGGATGTCAACGCCCCGCAGGTCGATGGAACCACCGCTTTGCATTGGGCCGCAAACCAGGACGATCGGGAGACCGCGGAGCTGTTGGTCCGCGCCGGCGCCAACGTGAAGGCCGCCAACCGATATGGCGTGACACCGCTCTCGCTCGCCTGCACCAATGGAAACGGCGCGATGGTCGAGCTGCTCCTGAAAGCGGGCGCCGACCCCAACACCGTCCTTCCCGGGGGCGAGACCGCACTCATGACCGCCGCGCGCACCGGCAAAGTCGATGCGGTAAAGGCGCTGCTCACCCACGGCGCGGACATTCACGCCAAGGAAAGCCGCCGCGGGCAGACGTCCATCATGTGGGCCGCGGCCGAAGGGAACGTCGAAGTCGTGGAAGCCCCCATCCAGGCAGGTGCGGATTTTCGCGCCCGTCTCGACTCGGGCCTTACGCCCCTGTTATTCGCCGTTCGCGAAGGCCGTATCAGCGTCGTTCGCGCCCTGCTGAAGGCCGGCGCCGACGTGAACGACACCATACAGCCCCCTACTCCCGGGCGCAGGCTCACTTCAGGCCACGGGGCTACCCGGGCCGGTACCAGCGCGTTGCACATGGCGGTCGTAAACGCGCATTACGAGCTTGCCGCGTACCTGCTCGACGCGGGCGCCGATCCGAACGCCATCGGTCCGGGCTACACGGCCCTGCATATCGTCTCCTGGGTACGCAAACCAGGCGGCGGCGACAACGATCCCGCCCCCGATGGCTCCGGCAACATGACCAGTCTGGAGCTCGTCAAAAAGCTGGTGGCCAGTAAAGCGAAGGTGAACGCGCGGATGACCAGGAAAGTGAATGTCGGGCTGACCAGCCTGAATACCATGGGCGCAACGCCGTTCTTCCTGGCTGCCCGAACCGCCGACGCGGAACTGATGCGCGCGCTGGCCGCCCTCGGCGCCGATCCACTGCTGCCCAACGCGGACAACTCGACGCCGCTCATGGCGGCTGCGGGACTCGGGACGCGTTCTCCCGGGGAGGATGCCGGAACCGAGAGCGAAGTGGTAGAAGCTTTGCAGGCGGCGTTGGATCTTGGCAACAACATCGACGCGGTCGACAACAACGGTGAGACCGCCATGCACGGCGCAGCCTACAAGAACCTTCCCGCCGCCGTACAATTCCTGGCCGGCAAAGGCGCCAAGATCGAAATCTGGAATCGCAAGAACAAACACGGCTGGACGCCCCTGCGGATTGCGGAAGGTTACCGATTCGGGAATTACAAACCTTCACCGGAGACAATGGCCGTCTTCCACCGGGTGATGAGTGCTGCCGGGGTCGCGGCGGCAGACGAGCCGGATCCCGCCGCGAAGGCGGCCAAGGAACGCGACTAGCCCGCCGATCGGGGCAGATCGACCACTCCGATTCGCAGTCACGTCCGCCATGGCGGCTACACGGTTGAAAACGGGCTGGCTTTGCAGCCAGTACTGCGTCAAAATCTAGGTATGCGCATTCTTCTCTTCAGCGGCAAAGGAGGCGTCGGGAAAACCAGTCTTGCCGCCGCCACCGGGCTGCAACTTTCGCGGCTCGGGTACCGGACCCTGGTGATGAGCGTCGATCCGGCACACAGCCTGGCGGACGCCTTCGATCTGGAAACCACGCTTTTTCACGACAAGACCGGCGACCCGTACACCATTGCAGAGCGCCTCGCGATCCACGAGGTCAACATTCAGAAAGAGATCAAGCGTCACTGGCGCGAGATCTCCTCCTACGTGATCTCAGTGCTGCGCACTACCGGCATCAGCGACGTGGAGGCCGAGGAACTGGCGATTCTCCCAGGCATGGAGGAGCTCAGCGCCATGATGTACGTGAACCAGTTCCGCCGCGAACAGCGCTACGACGCGATCGTCCTGGACTGCGCTCCCACCGCCGAGTCGATGCGCTTCGTCAGCATGCCCACCACGCTCGAATGGTACATGAAGCACATCTTTCCCTTCCAGCGCGGGATCCTCAAGGCGGTGCGTCCCCTTGCCAACCGGGTTTCACCGGTGGAACTGCCCCCCGACAACTACTTCGCCAACATCCAGGATCTGTTCGGCAAGCTGGATGGCATCGGCGAGCTGCTGGAAGATCCCAACGTTACCAGCGTCCGGCTGGTGACCAATCCCGAGCGCATGGTGCTGCGCGAGACGCAACGCGCCTTCGTGTATTTCTCGCTGCACGGGCTGGCCGTGGACGGCGTGATTGTGAATCGCGTGCTGCCGCTCGCCGTGACCGACGCCTACTTCCAGGAGTGGCAGTCGTCGCAAGCGCGTATTCTGGAGGAGATCGAATCCTATTTCGCCCCGGTTTCGGTCAAGCGCGTTCCTTTGTTTACGCACGAGGTTCTGGGTCAGGAACGGCTGGAGGAGTTGGCCCGCGCTCTGTACGAGGAGAAGGAAGATCCGGCGGCGGTGATCCGCACGGAAGCGCCATACACCTTCGCCAAACGCGACGGGTGCTATGAAGTCCGGCTGCAACTGCCGTTCGCCGCCAAGGGCGAAGTCGGCCTGTTCAAGAAAGGCGACGAGCTGGTGGTGGAGATTGGAACGCTCCGCCGCCATATCGGGCTGCCCACCTCCATGGCCGGGCTTTCGCCCAGCCGCGCGAAGTTGGAGAATAAGATACTGACCGTGGAAATGAAGGAGAGCTGATATGGAAGACAAGACCTCGGATGCAGGGACGGCGCAGCAGGCCGGATGCTTCTTCTGCACGACGGCGTTGCCGTTGATGGAGCGCGTGTGGAACGAAGCGACGCGCGATCATTTCCGCAATTCGCGCATTGAGTTCCTGAAAGGGCTGCGCTGTCTGATCGACGATCGCATCGCGCATTTGTCGAAGCAGGACGAGCCCAAGGGAACGCACGTCACGGTGGAGTAGAACGCACGGCCCCCTGGCCCTGTCCGAGCCGGCCGGCCGGCCGGAGCCTCGCCCGTCAGGGAGGTCCCGATGGGCCGCGGCGGCCCACCAAAGGGCATGAAGACGCGGCCGTTGCGGGTCGGGTATTTTCGCCGGTTCTTCGCCGC
>JBGPKH010000419.1:0-7932 GCA_041485845.1 Bryobacteraceae bacterium | reverse complement strand
GTGTTCGTCTACAACTACAAGCGAAACTGGTTCGTCCTGTCGCAGACCGAGGGCGAGCCGTACCAGCCGGAGCCGATCCCGGGGTGGGGCAAGGCTACGGCGCTGACAGCTCTCAATATCCGCGAAGAGACCTTCACGATGCTAGACGGAAAAAAGGGGACACACTACGCGCTACACTATACACATGCGGCGCACAAATCTTGTGTTAGATGAGGATCTGCTCGAACAGGCGACGCGCGTGTTGGGAGCCAGGACGTACTCTGCCGCGGTGAATACCGCTCTTGAGGAAGTCATCCGCTTGAAGAAGCTTCAGAGCCTTCCGCGGTTCTTCGGCAAGGACCTTTGGGCCGGTGACCTGGCGGCCATGCGCGAGGATCGGCCGCGACGGAAGGCCACCCGGGGCCGGCCAGGCAAATGATTCTGGTGGACACCTCCGTGTGGATTGAGTTGCTCGCCCGCAGACGCGGAACCACGCTGAGCGAGGAGGATCTGCCACGCTTGGTCACGTGCGGTCCGATCGTCCAGGAGGTGACCCAGGGTCTACGCCCCGGGTTGGAGAGTGACGCTTTTCGTCAGGCATTCCTGGCCGTTCCGGTCCTGAGCGATCCGATCCCGCTGGAACTGTTTCTTTCGGCAGCGGACATCTACCGGCAGGGACGCAGAAAAGGGCTGACAATTCGATCTTCCATGGATTGCCTCATCGCTGCAATCGCCATTGAGAATGCGGTCCCGGTTTGGCATCGGGACCGTGATTTCGCGGCCATCGCGCGCTATACGGCTCTCGAGACGGTGTAGCTTTGGTGCCGCTCGTCGATCGCCTTCGTCGCCAATCATGGCCGAAGGGTAACTCGCCCCGAAAGCCGGGTCCGGTGGCTGCGGGCTGCGGTGTGGGAGCCGCGTGCGGGCGCCACGGGCGCGCCGGCTACTGGTCGCGTTCCAGGTCTTCGAGCCGTTGCTAGTGGATGGCGGCGGTGTCGCTCCGCATGGCGGAGTGTTCCAGGAGCTTGATGGATTCGAGGGCGTTGGCGGAGATGGCGGTGGGGGTGCGGATGTTCTGCGCGTCTTGCTCCAGCGCGGTTGTGATATTGGCCCATCGGTCCTCCCACTGGCGCTGCATGAGCTCCATGGATTGGGCCAGTGCTTCATGGCGCTCGGTGGACCCCGGGGTGGACCCTTGGCGGCTGCGGGATTTGCACCTACACCTTTTGAGGTATTATGCCTGCTTCCTGTCTATGCTTCGCCCTCCCCGGCGAGCCTTTTCAACGACTCTTCATACGGCGCCCGGGCCACGCCTCGCTCCGTAATAATCGCTGTGACGTATCGGGCGGGCGTGACATCGAAGGCCGGATTCTCGACCACCGTGCCCGCGGGCGCCACTGCGTGCCCGAACACGTGGGTCACTTCCGACGCCGCGCGCTGCTCGATGGGGATCTCGTCGCCGGAGACCAGTGTCAGGTCGAGCGTGGAGATCGGCGCCGCCACGAAAAAGGGCACGCCATTTTCCCTGGCCAGGACGGCGACCGAATAGGTCCCGATCTTGTTGGCGACGTCGCCATTGGCGGCAATGCGGTCGGCGCCCACCACCACGCAACCGATCCGGCCCGCCTTCATGAAGTGGCCGGCCATGTTGTCCGTGATGAGCGTGGTGGGAATGCCGTCGCGCTGCAACTCCCAAACGGTGAGGCGCGCCCCTTGCAGGAAGGGGCGGGTTTCGTCGGCGAAGACATCCACGGTCTTCCCGCTCTCGATGGCCGCGCGGATCACGCCCAGGGCGGTGCCGTAGCCCGCGGTGGCGAGTGCGCCGGCGTTGCAGTGAGTGAGGACGGTCATGCGGTCCGGCACCAACGGCGCGCCGTTGCGTCCGATCGCGCGATTGATGGCGATGTCTTCCTCCCGGACCAACATCGCCTCCTCGATCATGCGGCGGCGAATCTCCGCGATCGGCCGGCCTTGCAGGGAAGCATAGAGCCGCTTCATGCGATCGATGGCCCAGAAGAGATTGACGGCGGTGGGCCGGGTGCGAGCCAGGGTGTCGCAGATGGCTGCCATCCGGGACTCGACGCCGTCCTCCGCCGCGTGGAGCAGGCCCAGCGCGATGCCCATGGCGGCGGCCACGCCAATGGCAGGCGCGCCGCGTATGATCATGTTGCGGATGGCCGCGGCCACTTCCTCGCAGGTGCGGCAGGTCACGTACGTTTCTTCGAGCGGCAGGCGCGTCTGGTCGATCATGACTACCGTGTCATCGATCCATTGAATAGTTTCGATCATCGGGCCAGGTCCTTCCCTTGCGTGAACACCGTCACAAAGATCAGAGCGTTGTAGGAAGCGTGCATGATCGTGGATGCCTTGACCGACCCCGTGGCATGCCGCATCCATCCGAAGGTGGCCCCCGCCAGCGCAATCAGGACCGCGTGCCGCCAGGAATTTCCGAATTCGGGGTAATGCAGCAGGCCGAAGGAAATGGCCGCCGCGACGATACCCGGCGCCGCGCCCAGGCTGCGCACCAGCAGCGGCTGGAGAACGCCCCGAAAAGCCAGTTCTTCGCACAGCGGAGCGATGGCGATGCCGAACACCGCCATCAGAATCGCGGAGGTGCGATCCTGCAATAGTTCCATCATCGGATTGTCCGTCGTCGGTGTGTGAATGAGCGAGCCCAGAAATGCGACGGCCAGGGACGTCGCCGCCCCGCAAATCACAATCCAGAGCGGAGGCAGGCGCACCGGAGTCCACCCCAGTGACTTCCAGAAGGGACGGTCATATTGCAGACGCAGCGCCAAGCCAAACCCGCCAAAAAGCAGGCCGTATCCGAGCAGTTGTTCGGGCAGCAGTTCCACCGCGCGCAGCGTCGTATGCACGTGAAAGATGGCGAACGCCGCCTTCACCAGCGCCCATCCGGCGAGCATGCACGGAATCACCAGGCCGGCAAACAGCAAAAGGTCGGAGTAATCCCAGAAGGGATACCGCTCCGGCTCGCACGCCGGCGGGGCGGCTGCGACGCCGGTCACTTCCGCGGGCGCCGCTGCGCGATCCCCCGCGGCGCACTCCCCTTCGGGGTTCTCGCCGCTCTTGGCGCCCTGCTCGTCGGTCATGAATCCTTCTCGATCAACGCCGCCGCCAGCAGCGGCACCATCAGCTCATGGTGGCCGGTGATGGCGTAGCCCGCGCCTCCTGAACGGGCGTGCGGCCGCTCCACCACGTTCACGCGCGGGCGATAGTGCTGCAAAAAGTCGAAATTCGCCGTGGTGAAGTTGGCCAGCGGGTGCCCCAAATTGCGAACCGCGGACACGGCCTTCAGAAACACCTCCGGCAGCACCACGGCCGACCCCACGTTGAGATACACGCCACCCTCGTTCAAGTCGGCCGCATACGCGCACAGCAGCCGGAAATCGCGGTGCGAGGAACTGCCGATCGCCGCCCCCTCGGCTGCCGGATGGGTGTGCGGCGTGTCCGTGCCGATCGCTACATGGACGGTCACCGCTGTGCCGTGCCGGTACGCCTGCAGCAGCAGGCTCGCCCAGTCGTGCTTCCGGGTAGCCAGCAGTTCCAGCCAACGGCCCAGCGACTCGCCCATCCCCAGCCCTTCGCGATCGCCGCCCGCAATCGCGCGGTTCATTTCGCGGCCGGTCTCCTCCGCCGCACCGAAGCGGCCGTCCGGCAGCACCGCCTCCACGTCTTCGCTGGTGTGCCCGGCCAGCGCAATCTCGAAATCGTGGATCGCCGCGGACCCGTTCAGCGCAAAAGCCGTGGCATACCCGCGCTGCATGAGATCGATCAGCACCGGCGCCAGCCCGCACTTGATCACGTGCCCGCCCAACCCCCAGATGATGGCCCGCTGCCGCTCCCGAGCCGCGGCCACCGCATCCACCACCGCGCGAAACGACCCGCCCGCCAGAATGTGCGGGAGCGAATCGAGCCACCCGCCGATCCCCGAGCCCTCTCGATACACCGTGGCGAAGTCCGCAGTTCTGACCTTCCCGCCGCGCTCCTGGAGACCGACCGTCTTCAACCCGGCGAAGTCCAAAGGCCGCTTGCCGTACTTGCTCATGCGATCTTTCCGTTGTGCAGCACTTTCCGCAACGCCTCGGCCGTGTAGCTCTTCTTCGACCGGCTTACCTGCTCGGGAGTTCCCGAGGCCACCACCCGCCCGCCGTACTCGCCTCCATCGGGCCCCAGGTCGATGATCCAGTCGGCGGTCTTGATCACGTCCAGGTTGTGCTCGATCACCACCACCGTGTTGCCCAGTTCCACCAGGCGTTGCAGCACGTCCAGCAGCTTGCGTACGTCGTCGAAGTGCAATCCGGTGGTCGGCTCGTCCAGTAAGTAGAACGTCCGCCCGGTCTGGCGTTTGCTCAGCTCCTTCGCCAGCTTGATCCGTTGCGCCTCGCCGCCCGAAAGCGTGGTCGCCGACTGGCCGAGGTGGACATAGCCGAGCCCCACATCCAGCAGCGTTTGCAGTTTCGCGCGAATCTGCGGCAGGTTCTCCATCAGGGGCAGGGCCTCCTCGACGGTAGCATCCAACATATCGGCGATCGAGTGGCCCTTGAACTTCACTTGCAGCGTCTCGCGATTGTATCGCCGTCCGCGGCACACGTCGCACGTCACGTACACGTCCGGCAGGAAGTTCATCTCGATGCGCTTCAGCCCGTCCCCCTGGCACGCCTCGCAGCGGCCGCCCTTCACGTTGAAGCTGAAGCGGCCCGGCTTGTAGCCGCGCTCGCGCGATTCCGGCAGCATGGCATACAAATCGCGAATGGGCGTGAACAGCCCGGTGTACGTCGCCGGATTGGATCGCGGCGTGCGCCCGATCGGCGCCTGGTCGATGCGGATCACCTTGTCGATATTCTCGATGCCCTCGATCGCATCGTGCGCCCCGGGCTCCTCGTGCGACCCATAGATCTCGCGCGCCAGCGAGCGGTACAGAATCTCATTCACGAGCGTGGATTTTCCGCTGCCCGAAACCCCGGTCACCACCGTGAGCACGCCCAGCGGCACCTCCACATCGAGTCCCTTCAGGTTGTGCGCGCGCGCCCCGCGGATCGCCAACTTCCTTTCCCCGGGAGGGCGGCGCTCCGCCGGTACGGCAATTTCGAGAGCGCCCGAAAGATACCGCCCGGTGAGCGACTTCGGATTCCTGGCGATCTCCGCCGGAACGCCCGCCGCCACCAGCTCGCCACCCAGTCGCCCGGCGCCCGGGCCCAGGTCGATCACGTAATCGGCGCGCGCGATGGTCTCCGCGTCGTGCTCCACCACCAGCACCGTATTGCCCATGTCGCGCAGGTGCGTCAGCGTATCGAGCAGCCGGCCGTTGTCGCGCGGGTGCAGCCCGATCGAGGGCTCGTCGAGCACGTACAGCACGCCGCGCAGCTTGGAACCGATCTGCGTGGCCAGCCGGATGCGCTGCGCTTCTCCCCCCGAGAGCGTCGCCGCCGAACGCTCCAGGCTGAGGTAGTCCAGCCCCACCGCGGATAGAAACTCCAGCCGCCGCCGGATCTCATCCAGCACCCGCCCCGCAATTTGCGTCTCGCGCTCGCTGAATTCCCAGTTGCGCACGGTCACCAGCGCCCGCGCGATCGGCAGCGCGGTGAACTCGGCAATCGAAAAGTTTTTCACCCGAACGGAAAGGCTCGCCGCCCTAAGTCGCCGGCCTTGACACGCGCGGCACTCCGTGGGAGACATGTATTCCGCGAGCCAGTCGCGATAGCCCTCCGACGACGATTCGTACGTCTGGTCCAGAATCCCCAGAATGCCCGGGGCGCCGTCCGTGCCGTCCATTAGAATGTCGCGCGATTTCTGCGGCAGCTCTTCAAACGGCGTCTTCAAGTTGATGCGGCTCTTCTTCGCCAGGTCCTCGAGCTGCTGTTGCATGTACCACGAGCCGGCGCCCGGACCGAGCCCGCCATCCAACAGCGCCTTCGATGGATCCGCGATCACTTTGCCCGGGTCGAAGGTCCACTTGCTGCCCAGACCGTGACATTCCTCGCAGGCTCCATACGGGCTGTTGAACGAAAACGAGCGCGGCTCGAGCTGCGGAATGCTGGCGCCGCACTCCATGCAGGCCAGTTTCTGCGAATACAGGCGCTCCTCGCCGTTCACAACCGCAATCAGCACCAGCCCGTCGGCCAGCTTGGTGGCGGTCTCGATGGAAGCCTCCAGCCGCTTCTCGATGCCGGGCTTCACCAGCAACCGGTCCACCACTACCTCGATCGTGTGGTTCTTGCGCTTGTCGAGTGGAATATCGTCTTCCAGATTCCGCAGAATGCCATCGACCCGTACCCGCACGAACCCCTGCCGCGCCAGTTTCTCCAGGTCTTTCTTGTATTCGCCCTTGCGCCCGCGCACCACCGGCGCCATCACCATGATGCGATCCTCGGGCTTCAACGCCACCACGTGTTGCAGAATCTGTTCCGTGGTCTGCCGCGAGATCTCGTTGCCGCACACCGGGCAGTGCGGCACCCCAATCGATGAGTAGAGCAAACGAAGATAATCGTAAATCTCCGTGATCGTGCCCACCGTGGAGCGCGGGCTGCGGCTGGTCGTCTTCTGCTCGATCGAGATCGCCGGACTCAGTCCGTCGATGGAATCCACGTCGGGACGCTCCATCTGGTCCAGAAACTGCCTCGCATACGTGGAAAGTGTTTCCACGTAGCGGCGCTGTCCCTCGGCATAGATGGTATCGAACGCCAGTGACGACTTCCCGGAGCCGCTTAGTCCGGTAATCACCGTAAAGGTGTTCCGCGGAATTTCCACGTCAATGTTCTTCAGATTGTGCTGGCGCGCGCCATGCACTGTGATCCGATTCAGCATAGTACTTCGTGTAGTCCTAATGGTACTTAGGGTACTCATGGCCTATATATATCCAGAAGATATTGTGACCCATTCTTGTACCGGTTCAGCAAACGAGCTATAACTATCAGTATCGGAGAATGCGCAACTGCAGGCAATGTGGTGGGCACCTGAAGCGGGTCCATCGAACATTTTTGCAACGCTTCAGGTACCTGGCAATCTACCGCTGTCCGGATTGTCCAGAGGGGGAATTCGTTCCTCGCTTCACCTACCGTCTGGGCAACGAGTGCCGTTGCCCGCGATGCGGGACCATCCGGCTGGTTAAACTCAAACAACGGGACCGGATCGACAGGATGGAGAACGGAATATGGAACTTCCTGGCGCGTCTCGGTGGCGGCAAACTCTATCACTGCTGCTTTTGCCGCCTGCAGTTCTATGACCGGCGCCCGTTGCCCGGGCAACGGAGCATAACGGAGCCTGAAACGTTTGTCCAGGCAGTTCGGGCTAAGTAACCAACGTCAGTCAGTGAGCCGTCTCCGGACGGCACCCTAAAACCACCGGCTCATAATTACCTTCTGCTCCGTATAAAACCCCACCGCATCTTTCCCGTGCGCGTGCAGGTCACCGAAAAACGAGTTCTTCCACCCGGCGAACGGGAAAAACGCCATCGGCGCCGCGACCCCCACATTGACTCCTACCATCCCAATCTCGCACCGCGACGAGTACTCCCGCGCCGCCTTCCCACTCGAAGTAAAGATCGCCGTAGCATTCCCGAACGGGGAGCGGTTCACCAACTGGATGGCATCCTCCAGGGTCTTCACCCGCATCACCGACAACACCGGTCCGAAAATCTCTTCCCGCGCGATGGTCATCTCCGGCGTCACGTGGTCGAAAATCGTGGGCCCGAGGAAGAACCCATCCGCTCCCTTCCGCTCGCGCCCGTCGACCAGCGGCGTCGCGCCCTCCGCCACGCCCTTCTCCACGTAGCCCTCCACACGCTTGCAGTGGTCCGACGTCACCAGCGGCCCCATCTCCACGCCCGGCTGTAAGCCGTCGCCCACAGTCAACGCCTTCGTCCGCTTGACCAGCAGGTCCAGCAGCGGCCCCGCCGCATCGCCCACCGGCACCAGCACGCTGCCCGCGAGACAC
>JBGPKH010000418.1:0-7934 GCA_041485845.1 Bryobacteraceae bacterium | reverse complement strand
TTTGCGCGGAGAAGAAACAGGGAGAGGAGAGCAAGCGGATTCGCGTGAATTGGCGGTCGCGACTCGCAGCCGGGTTCGAGAACGCGGAGCGAGCGGAGGAGCGCAGTCCTGGGCGCGGCAGCCGTGTCCCAGGGCGAAAGGGTCAAGTTATTTTTGCGCGCGCGCTAAGTCCCCGACCAGAACTGGGCGATTGTGTCCGGCCAGTTTCTCGGCCTTTTCAATTCTTGGCGCAAGTCTGGTGTGAGCTTTCGGTAGTTTGGTGACAAGGCCCTACGCGCGCCGCGCTGCATGCCGATTCCGAGCCGCGGCCGTGAGGAAGCGGTTGTCAAACTACGGAACCGTCTCGCGGCAGCGGTTTTTCCGAATGGTATTCCAAGCGGGCTGGATGCCCGGAGCGAGCCCGATGCACCGGGTGCTCATCCGGAAGCCCGTGATCTCGTTGTTTTCGATCACGTTCTCTCGCGCTCGATCCGGCCGCTCCGCGCCTCGCCCCAGATAGATCCCGCTGCGCAACATGTCCGGCTCATCGGGCGCATAGTAGCAGCCGAACCGCGCCGCACTCTCGTTGCAGTGCGCGGTGTTCAGGTTCAGCAGACGGTTGCGCGCGATCCAGTGGCCCGTGCCGATTACGAAGATCCCGCCGAAGAGCGGGCTCTGGATCACGTTGTCCACGATCCGGATATTCCGCGACTGCATGTCGGGATTGCCGTTGTTCATGACGATGCCGTAGTTGCCGAACCGGTACTGCTCCGGCGCGGCGCGGTTGACACACACGTTGCCGCGGATTTCGCCATCGTGGAAGCCGTCGAGGTCGATGCACTTGCCGTCGACTTCGGAGAAGCGGTTGCCGGCGTACGAGCAACGCTCGACATTACCCGCGGTGTCGATGGCCACGGGCACGGCGCGGTTTTCGATGTCCACCTCTTCCACGGGGAAGCCGATGCGCCGTCCGGCGTTCTGGACCACCCGGATGTCGCTGGCGTGCCCCACCTGGATGGCGTCGCGGCCGATATTTTCGAACCGGTTCCGCGCGAACAAGCCGCGCACATTTCGCGGCGAGGTGTAGAGCGAGTGTGTCCACAGCGCGTTCCCGCGGATGCCGCGGAACTCCGAATCAGTCACCCGGAAATCGCTGGCGCCCTCTTCCAGGAGGATGCCGCCGGTGGTGTTGTTGCGGCCGGCGGGATTTCGCGATCCGCTGTCGGCGATCGATACCGCGTGGATTGCGACGTCATGCGAACGGCTCACCAGCACGGCAAAGCCGGATATCTCCCGAAAACGAATTCGCTCGATGCGCAGGCCGGAGACTCCTTCGGCAAGGACTCCGTTGCCGCGCGTGAAGCGCGCGAAGGGCACATCCGACGGAGGAAGCCCCGAGCGTGTTTCCGCTGCGCGGCGATTGCCTTCGATGGTGAAATCGCGAAGTCGTACGCCGCTGCCTTGCACCACGATCGCGGCGCGGCCGGAGAAGTCCGGAGCGAGCCGCAGCACGGTGCCGGATCGTGCGCCTCGCACTTCGGCGCCGGCGTTGACGATGATCTCGGTGTGTATGTTTACTACGCCCGCGGGGAATTGCACCACAGGTTGCGGCGGCACGGGCTTCAGCAGGGCGATGGCGCCCAGCGCTGGAATGAGTGCCGACACGGCACGCATGAGTGCGTGCGCCACCGTTAGACAACCTCGATGGGCATCGGAGGGAACGGCCGTTTGCCGATCGCGATCCGCACTTCATGGGGGCCGTTGCCGATCCCCGGCGGCAAATCGATATTGAATTCGTAACGTTGCGCGATGGGATCGACACAAAAGGAGTCGGAGACCACGGCGTCCAGGCCATCCACCGCCACGCGCAACTGTTCGGGGTGCGCGACTTCCAGAATCGTTACCTTCAGAATGCCGCTCGCAATCCGGTTGTCCGAGAGCAGGTTGACGCCATCGGTCAACGCGCCGATTCTTGGCACCGAGGGACCGGCCGGCACGATCCGCACCCAACCCGGCGCGCAGACCGGCCGCCCCAGCCACTGCAATTCGATGGGGACGAGCCCGGTGCGCAGCCCTTCGGGCAGCGCTGCGTTCACCTGGGAGACGCCGTCGGCTTCGGGCTCCCCGATATACGACAGCCGGCAATCGCGCCCGTCCGCAGTCATCGTCATACAGTTCAAGTCGCAATCGTTGGGTAGATTATCTACCCATACGGACAGGAACGCCATCGGCCCCGCAACCGGCGCGGCCCGCTCGCCGGTCAGCGCGTTGCTGATGGTCCGGATTCTAGCCCGCCCTGCCGGCTTGCCGGAAAGCGCCTGCCCCCAGCCCGCCGGCATTTTGCGGCACGTGATCCACATATACTGGGTGCAGACCTGTTCCAGAGCCAGCAACTGGAAATCGTGCTCGCACGCGAATTGCGCGACCTCCGCGGGCGAGATGCGCACGCCGCTCCAGGTGTCGTACTGTCTGGCGTGCGCCGGAAGCCCGTTGATCTGGCAGCGCAGGATGCCGCCGGTCTTCAGGACTCGCCGCGACTCGCGCAAATACTGCAAAACCACGTCGCGGCTGGGGATGTGCTGGAACACCGCGTAGGAGTACACAAAGTCGAACATTTCGTCGGGAAACAACGCGAGGTCCGACCCGGAATTGTGGTGCGCGTGCGCATTCGGCGTGCCGCGCAAGCGCTCCCCGGCCAGCCGGATCATCTCATCGGAAACGTCCACCCCGTGGATCTCGCCGAAATGGCGGCTCAGCGGCCGCATCAGGCGCCCGGGACCGCAGCCGATCTCGAGGGCCGCGTTCCGGCCGCGCAGGCGCTTCAATTCGCCACGCAACAGGCGCAGAACATCGGCGGCGGTGGAGAAGAACTCCTCGTCATCCTGCGCGCGCCGGCCGAACGCCACGTAATAATTCGCATCTTCGCCGGCCCGTTGGTTCCAGTCGGCGCGCATGCGCTCAAGCACTTTGGGATCGTCCATTTCAACTCTTACGAATCGGGTTCAGCCCTAACAAACCGGTGCGCAGTTGTTATTCTAGCGTCTATGGCCATTGCCTTCCGCGGCGTCACTCTCCCGCCGCTTCGGGAATTCGACGCGGCCGCGCCCGATGGCGCCGTGATCGGCATTGTGGGAGAGAACAGCTCGGGCAAGGGTCTTCTGCTACGCCTGGCGGCGGGAATTTGCCGGCCCGTGTCAGGCTCCGTTGAGCTTTCCGGCGACGTCCGGCTGCTGGCGCTGGGCGATGCCTTGAACCTCTCGCCTGCCGCGGTGCTGCTCATCGACCATTCCTTCGCGCACCAGGACGCGCTGGTCCGCGAACTGGCCGCCATCGCCATCGACCGCATGCGGCGCGCGGGCTCCACCACCCTGCTGGTGTCGCACGAGGACGAGCTGATCCGCCGCCTGGCGGACGAAGTGTGGTGGCTGCATGACGGCAAGCTCGCGGGCCGCGGCGATCCCGAGGAGATTCTGGCCGCTTACCGGAAGCACATTGCCGAACGCGTGCGCGCATGGGGCGAGACCGTAGCCGCGCCGCTCACGCCGCGCATGCGCCGCGGGGACGGGCGGGCGGAGATCCTCGGCGTGGAGACCATCGGCGAGAATGGCCACCCGACCATGGTCTGGCGCAGCGGCGAGCTGGCCGTGGTGAAAGTGCGGGTCCGCTTCCGGGAAGCCGTGGCCGACCCGGTAGTCGGAATGATGATTCGTACCCGCATCGGGCTCAATGTTTACGGCACCAACACGGAGTTGGAGGGAGTGAAGCTGGGGCCGTGTGCGGCGGAGGAAGCTCTCGAAATCACGTTCGCCTTCCGCTGCGGGCTTTGCCCGCAGGAGTACACCCTCACGGTGGCATCGCACGACCCGGACGGCGTGTGGCACGATTGGCTGGAGGATGCGGTGGCCTTTACCGTGAGCGACAGCCGGTATACGGCGGGCGTGGCTAATCTTCGTGCCGCGGTGAGCGTGTCGCGGTAGGACCCGGGATGCCCATCACTCCCCGCGGCCGGGCGCATCCTTGCGCGCCGGCTGGTTCATGCGCTCCAGTTGCTTCACCAGGAAGGCCATGTCGCCGAACGGATCGCCGCCGTTGCGCGCCCAGTGTACCCGCCCGTTGCGGTCGATGAGGATCGTCGAGTGCAGCTCCGTCTCCTCGAAGTCGTCGTAGGAATGGAAGCGCCGCGCGTTGGCGTAGTGGTCGTCCGAAAGCAGGCGCACCGGCAGGTCGCCGAATGCCTTGAGCCCCTTCGAATTCTTGCCGGGCGGCGCGCTGCTCACGGCCAGCACGGCGGCGTCGAGCCGCTCCCAGTCGGCCTTCTTGTCGCCGATATCGTGCAACTGCTTCATGCAGTGCGGGCATTCCTGACCGAGAAAAAACACCAGGATCACGTTCTTGCCCTTGTATTCGTCGAGCGTCACGCGCTTGCCGGCCGAGTCCGTGACCTCGAGCGGCGGCGCCGTGTAGGGTTCCCAGCGATTGGGGCCGAACCGCTCCAGCGAGGTGCGCAGATAATTCCGCTGGGGGCGGGGGGAAGAATCGCGCGGCGTGGCGGCGATCCCGGCGGCCGTTGCGCGCCGCAGGATCGGCAGGTCCTTATCGGCGTCGCTGGATACGAACAGCAGCCGCGCCATGGCATCTTCCGCCTTGGCCTTTTCGCCCGCGCCCGCGTAGGCGCGAACCAGGCCCGATAGAGCAAACAGGTCGTTGTGCGTCAGGGTGAGGGCCTTCTCGAATGATTGTGCGGCCAACACCGGGCCCTTCACCTGAAGGTAAGCCTCACCCAGGACGTTGTACAGTGCTTCCGGATAGACCGGCGGATCGGCGTAGCCTTTCTGGAGATCGAACTCCTTCTGCGCGGCCTCGGAGAGGAACTTCAGGCCTTCCAGGTTCTCGCCGCGCGCCAGCGCCAGTCTGCCGCGAAGTTCCTGGGCCTGGATCTCATAGATGCTGGCGATCGACCCGCTCTTGTTTTTCTCCAGGTCCTTCTTCAGGGCGGTGTGCGCCGCCAGGCTCTTCTCCGCCTTCTCCAGGTCGCCCTTGCCGAAATGCGCGCGCGCCTCGAAGTAGGCCCGGTTCACCTAATCGGCAAAGGTGTCGCGCCACGGAATTGCGCCGTCTTTCAACAGCTCGCCCCACTGCTCGAACTTCACCAGCGCGCGCGCCAGCGCGGCAATCCCGTAGGAGTGACTGCTGAACGGCGAATCGTCGTTTCCCTGGGGATCGAGCGGCGCGTCGATCAGTTGCTTCGCTCCAAAAATCGCGGCGTTGGCCATGCCCAGTTGCTCCTGGATATAGCAAAGATAATTTAGATTGTGCCCGTAGTTCCAGTTATTGAACGGGAGCGTGAGCCGTTCCTTCATGTACTGTTTCTCGCGTCGCGTGGCGGCATCCATGGAGATAGCCGCTTCGTTCCACATGCCCACGATGCTGAAGATGTGGCCGGGCATGTGGAGCGCATGCCCGATGCCGGTGACAATCTCGCCGTAACGGCGGGCGCTTTCCAGCGCCTGTTCCGGCTCGTGATAGTCCCAGTTGTGGATGCGGTAGTGATGCGCGCCGGGATGGTCCGGCTGTTTGGCGAGAACCTCGCGGATCATGAGCTCCGCGCCGTAGCGGGAATCGCCCATGGTTTGCAGCGCGAGCAGCGCCCGCGCCTCCATATCGTCGGGATACTTCACGCACAGGGTCTCGAGGATCTTCTTGCCGCGGCTCGAGCTTTCCCGTCGATCGCCGTCCGCTGGGGACGTCTCATGCAAGGGATCGGGCAGCAGGTCCGCCGCCAGTGCGTCGATGTACAGTTGCTCGCGGGGGCTCACGCGATTCTTGCGCTTCACCGCCTCGCGAATCATGTCCGCCGGCCGGTTCTGTCCGCCCAGCCCGCCTATCATGGCGGCGCGCGCCAGGCCCCAGTACGCCATGCCGTTGTCCGGCTCCAGCTTCAGGCACCAGCGGAAGGCGCGCTCGGCTTCGTAATCCCAAAACGAATGCAGCAGCGCGTTGCCCTGGTCGAACCAGCGCTGCACTTCCGGATTATTCGTGGTGATCGGGAAATGCGCTACGCCGATGCCGGCAATGGGCCACGGTTTCTCCCGCGGTCCGGTGTCGAACGCCTCGCCATGCTGCGAATGTCCGAGCTTGGCGAGAATGCTGGAGTAGGCCGCTTGAAAGGCGGCCAGCGGAGCCGCCAGCAAAGACGCAACAGACAGACAAATGACGCAACGTGACATATAGCTTTTCCCTCGATGTGCTTGGTCAAAGTATACAGGTGAGCAGGGGGTAAGGGCCAGTCACTGGATGGTGCAGTGTGCCGGACCGCGCCGTGTTATCTTGACTGGGATGCGACGGGCCCTCAGCGCCGTTGCCATGCTCGCGCTGGCCTGCCTCCTTCTGCGTTCGGCCCGTGTGGGACTGGCCGGGGACTATGTCGACCCTGTCGGCAGGGTGACCGCCCAGGATGAGGCCGCGTACGCGCACAGCGCCATCCACATGGCGGTGGCGGGCAACTGGCTCACCCCGATGTTGATGGGCCGCTACGCACTCTATAAGCCGCCGCTTCTGCTTTGGATGTCGGGACTCTCCGCGCGCGTTCTGGGGGTGTCGCGGCTGGCGCTGCGTCTGCCGGTGGCCTTGCTGTGCAGCCTGGCGGTGGGGCTCGTCTTTCTCTGGGCGGCGGAGCTGCGCTCGTGGAAGGCGGGAGCGTGCGCCGCCCTGTTGATGGCTTCGAATCACGTGTGGCACGTGCTGGGCGGGATGTGCATGACGGACGGACTGCTGGTGGCCTTCTACACCGCCGCCATGTACTGCCTGTTCTCGGACCCCTGGCTGGAGTCCCGGTCCGCGCTGTGGGGATTCGCCGGATCGGTGGCCGCGGCCATTCTCACCAAAAGCATCGCGGGCGTGCTGCCGCTGGGCATTCTGGGGCTCTACTGGCTGGCCGGACCGCGCAAACAGCGGCCCGCTTTTTCGCGCACGTGCGTCGCTGCCGGGCTCTCGCTGGCGCTGGCCGCGCCGTGGTTCGTTTACCAGGCGGCGGCGCACGGCCGGTGGTTCCGCGCGGAACTCATCGGCGTGGAGATCCTGGGATTCGGCGCCGGCGCTCCTCCGCAGACTTCGCGCGAGAATCACGCGCTCTTTTACTTCCTGCGCATGGCTGCGGTCGATCCGGTGCTTACGGCGGTCGCGCTGGTTGCGATCCCGGGCTTCCTCCGGGAACTGCGCCAGAGGTCCTGGGCGGCGGTTCTGCTGCTCTGCTGGCTGGTTGTGCCGCTGGCTGCGACGCTCGGCTGGCAGTATCGCAATATCTCCTACCTGCTGCCGCTTGTTCCGGCATTGGCCATACTGGCCACGGCATTCGGGCCGCATTCCTCGCATCGCGCAGCTACCTGGATGCTGGTGCTGGCGGGAGCGGCGTTTGCGGCAAAGGCTGCGTTCCCGTCGGCCCCGTGGGGGATCTCATTCGCATCCGGGACGATTCAACCAATGGCGCCGCTACTCTCCGACTACTGCCGGCGCGGGCGTGCCAACGAGCTGATTCTGGTGGGTCTGGATGACGACCTCTACGCCTCCACGCTGCCGCTGGCGAAGCTGCGCTATTGCCTGGTGGGCGGCGGCGCGGCGGCGGGAAAGTACACGATGCCGTTCGATGCGATGGGCATCACGCTCACGGCGCCGCAGTTCGACGACCTCCCGCGGTGGGAGCCCGTTTTCCGGCAGCGTCTGCGCGAGTGGGGGCTCGATTCGGGGGAGCCGATCGGGACGCTGATCGTGACGGCGTCGCCGGAAGAACTGGCGCAGACGATTCGCGCCCACCCCGCCAGCGACTTCCTGATTCCGGACCGGTTTCGGGAGGCCGTGGCCTCCGCGGCGCAGGCCACGCACGAGCTGTTCGAGGCGCGCGATCATTTCTTCCTGCTGTCGCGCAACGGGCAGCCGCGAAGTACGCCGCCCGCTTGGCC
>JBGPKH010000417.1:0-7944 GCA_041485845.1 Bryobacteraceae bacterium | reverse complement strand
GTTCGGACGACGTGAGCGCAGAGTCCGTGATTGCGCGCTGGAATGGGATCGTCAAGCCGACTTTCCTCAGCGAATTGCGTTTCCAGTACGGGCGGGATTTCGAATTCGAACTGCCCAACGGTCCCGGACCTTCTGCGAGCGTGACCAACGGAATCACTTTCGGAATGCCCAACTTCCTGCCGCGCCCTGCCTATCCGGACGAGAAGCGCCTGCAGTTTTCGCAGAACCTGAGCTGGCTGCACGGGCGTCACTCGGTGAGGTTCGGCTGGGATGTCACGCGGGTGAACGACCAGATCATCAACCTGTTCTCGGGCGGTGGCGTTTACAGCTTTTCGACGCTCAACGATATCGCGTCGGACTGCGCCAATCTGGCGTTCCCGCTGCCGTTGAAGAACTGCCAGGCCCTGAACCCGCCGCAGAGCGGAATCGCAGGCAAACACTATACAAGTTTCAGGCAGGACTTTGACGCGCTGGGGGCAGCGGGTGCGACGCAGTTTCAGACATGGGACGGGGCGGGATACATCGAGGACAGTTTCCGGCCGGTTCCCCGCCTTACTTTGAACATGGGGCTGCGGTGGGAGATACAGTCCATGCCGGCATTGAAGGGCAATCCCGATCTGCCGGCCACCAACAAGATCAACACCGACCGAAACAATTTCGGGCCGCGATTTGGGCTGGCCTGGGACGTATCCGGGCGCCAAAGGACCGTGGTGCGAGTGGGTGGTGGCATCTACTACGGCCGTATTCAGAACGCGACCCTTGCCAACCTGATTACCAACAACGGCGTGCGGTTCAAATCCTACACCCTGACTCCGACTTTGGCCGGTTCGCCGGTGTTCCCGAACGTGCTAGCCGACATACCGACGGCTTCCGGGGCAAAATCGGACGTAGTGTTCGCTTCGCCGACGTTGGCCAACCCGATGATCTACCAGAGCGAAGTGGCCATCGAGCACGAACTGATCCGCGACTTTACCGTAAGCGCGATCTACATGTTGAATCGCGGCCAGCGGATGCCGGTTTTCATCGACACCAACCTGTTCCCCGCCTCGCAGAACGCCACCTACACGGTGTGCGCCGTTCCGCAGGTCGGCAGCAGCACGACTTGTGGCAGCGTGGCGCGCACGTTCTCCGTGCCGTTCTTCACGGGGGCCCGGCCCAACACGAACTACGGCTTCATGACGGAGGTCGACACCGTCGTCAATACGTGGTACCACGGCCTGGTCATTCAGGCCAGGAAGCGGTTCTCGCATGGGTTCCAGATGCAGGCCGGCTTCACGTATTCGAAGGCCCAGGATGACGATCAGAACTCCACCACGTTCACGACGGCCAACACGCCGCTGAACCCCTTCTCCTTGAAGAACGACTATTCACTTTCGGATTTCGACCAGCGCAAGCGGTTCACGATGTCGGGGGTGTGGGAGTTGCCGACGCACAACATCAAGTCGGACGGGCTCCGCAAGGTTGTAGATGGCTTCCAGCTTTCCGGAATTCTGACACTCGCCGATGGCCGGCCATACTCCGGCGGCGCCTCGGGAAGCCCCTCACCGGCGGGCCTCCAGTCGGGCCTTCTGGGAGTAGCAGGCTCGGGGCGGGTGCCGGACGTCGGCCGCAACACGTTCACCGGCCCGGGCGCCAACACAGTCGATCTGCGCCTGGCGCGCGAGATCAAGATTCGCGAGCGCGTGCGCTGGCAGTTGATCATGGAGGCTTTCAACGTGGCCAACCGGGTGGAGGTCACGGGCATCAACACGACGCAGTACAACGTGCGCAACACCGTGCTGTTCCCCAACACTTCGTTCCAGTCGGTATCGGCGGCGGGAACGAACCTGTTTGGCCCGCGGCAGATCCAGTTGGGCACGCGCGTGACATTCTAAACGCGGGCTCGAAGGTGGGACAGACGGTCGGTTTTTGTCGTCTGTCACCCGCCGGCATTCAGCACAGGTTGATCGGATGGCTAGCCTCCTGTGGTAGGCTCATTGTTTCTCAGCCATTTCCCAAAGGACTTCCCATTCTTTTCGAAGCCTGTTCGACCATCGACCATCGACCCGCGCATCGCCGGATTCCGAGCCTACTGACTGTCTGGCTGACGCTGGCGGCAGGCCTCTGTCAAGGCCAAGTCTTTGGAACCGTTCGCGGGTCGGTAACCGATCCCCAGCAGCGGTCCGTTCCGGACGCCAAGGTCGAAGTCAAGTCGGTGGCATCCGCTTTCGCTCGACAGACCCAAACGGGCGCCAACGGCGAGTTCACCTTGACCGCGTTGCCGGCGGGGTCCTACACCATCCAAATCGAGCACGAGGGCTTTCAGCCGATTCACCAGGCACTCAGCGTGTCGATCGGCAGCGCGCCGAACCTCCACTTCTCCTTAGGCTTGATCTCGGTTACTTCGACGGTTCAGGTGAGCGCGCCGCTGGAGGCCACCAATCCCGATGCTTCTCACCGTCCAGTCACCGTGGAACAGTTGGAGATCCAACACACCCCGGGGGCGGAACGCACCAGCAGCCTCGCGTTCATCACCGACTTCGTTCCCGGGTCCTATCTTCTCCACGATCACCTTCACATGCGTGGGGGCCACCAGGTGAGCTGGCTGGTGGACGGCGTACCCGTTCCCAACACGAACATTTCCAGTAATGCCGGCCGGCGCTCGACCCCAAGGATATCCAGACCGTGGAAGTCTCGCGCGGCGGCTTCTCCTCCAGGTACGGGGACCGCACGTACGGAATGATCAACATTGTTCCTCGTTCCGGCTCCGAATTCAGTAACCGCGAAGCCGAATTGACCGCCACCTATGGCAGCCTGAGCCAGACCAACGATCAACTCAGTTTTGGCGGGCACAGCAATCGTCCGGCATATTATGGGAGTCTGACCGGGAACCGTACCGATCTCGGCCTGGAACCGCCCACGACCCGGATCATCCACAATCGGGGGAGCGGGCTCGCCGGCTTCACTACGATCGATTACAACCTGACTGCCCGCGATCAGCTTCGGTTGGCCGCCTCCCTGCGCAAAGACCACTATCAGGTTCCCAATACGCCCGAGGATCAGGCGGCCGGCGTCCGCGACGTTGACCAGGAAGTGGATTCGTTCGTCAATCTTTCCTGGGTTCGCACACTGAAGCCTGGCACACTCTTAACTCTTTCGCCGTTGTTCCACTTGAATCGCGCCCAATACAATGGCGGCCCTGACGACCCGCTGATTACTACGGACCACCGCGACTCCAAATACGTCGGCGCACAGGCGATGCTTGGCGTGGTCAAAGGCGATCACAACTTTACCGCGGGAGTGTACGGCTTCGTGGAGCACGATGACCGGCTGTTCCGGCTGGCCGATCAAGCCGGCCTCTCGCTGAGCGAGCGGCAACCCGTCAACGGCGGCGTGGCATCCCTGTTCCTCGATGAACAATTCAAGCCTTTCCGCTGGCTCACCATAAATGGCGGGGTGCGCCTGACGCGCTTCTCCGGCGAGGTCCAAGAGAACGCGGCGAGTCCCCGGATCGGCGGATCCGTCCGCGTGCCCAAGCTGAACTGGGTCCTGCGCGGCTTTTTCGGCTTGTATTATCAACCGCCGCCGCTCGAAACCATTGCCGGCCCGGTGCTCGATTTCGCCCTCAGGGAAGGCATTGACTTCCTGCCGGTCGCCGGGGAGCGCGACCAGCAGCACGAGTTCGGGCTCACCATCCCGGTGCGCGGCTGGACGTTCGACTTTTCGCACTTCCGCACCGCGGCTCACAATTTCTCCGATCACAACGTGCTGGGGAATTCCAATATTACGCTCCCGCTCAATGTGGAATTTGTGAAAATCCGCGGCTGGGAAGCGGTGATTCACTCGCCGGAATTGTACCGCCGTATGCACTTTCACCTGGCGTATTCCAACCAGGTCGTCAAGGGACAGGGCGCTGTGACTGGTGGATTGACCGGCTTCGAGCCCCCGTCGGAGGGCTTCTTCTACATTGATCACGACCAGCGGGACACCCTCAGTGCGGGCGGGGAAATCACCTTGCCCCGTCGAGCCTGGTTCAACACGAATGTCAACTTCGGCTCCGGATTTCTGGATGGCGACGGGCCTCAGCATCTGCCGAATCACACGTCGGCCGACATCGCCATAGGCAAATCCATCGGCGAGCGGATATCGGTCACCGTTTCGGCGCTCAATATCACAAACAGCCGGTTCCTGTTCGGAAGGGACAGCTCCTTCGCCGGAACCCACTATAACGAACCGCGGGAGATCATAGGTTCGATCCGGTACCGGTTCCAATTCTGAGCCAGGGCCAATTCAGAAGCCGTGAAGAAAACCAATTAGGACCGCAGATAACGCCGATAAACGCGGATAACACCTGTGCTTTCCCATCTGCGTACAAGATCGGAGTTGACCATAATGAATCATGCGATTCGATCCGAAAGCCTACAGCGACGAAGTGGCCGCGATCCTGGCCCTCGATGGCCATGGCGAGCGCCGGATGCCCCTGGCCCACGGCCGATGCTCCTCCGACCGCGCACGGGCCCTGCTGAAGGCCGCCGCCGCGCACCAGATCTTCCCCGGCTCGCGCGCTCCCGAAGCCGCGCTGGCCGGACTCTACCTCTATTTCTCTTGCTGGGACGAAGCCCATGAGACCGCGCAGAACATTTCCACGAGCGAAGGCAGCTACTGGCACGCCATCGTTCACCGGCAGGAGCCCGACGCCGGCAACTCCAGCTACTGGTTCCGCCAGGCGGGAGCACATCCCATCTTCCCCGCGCTGGCCGCACGCGCCGCCGAAATCGGCATCAACCCCGCTCCCCCAGCCGTTAACTCAGTATCGTGGGACCCCATCGCCTTCATCCGAATCTGCGAGGAAGCCCGCCAGGCGCCGGGTTCGCCCCGCGAGCGGCAGGCGCTCGAAGTCCAGCGCGCCGAATGGCAGTTGCTCTTCGAGTTCTGCGCGGCTAACAAGGGCCAATCCTGAGCGTCGTGGAAATATAGAAACATGAACCTCCTTCGTTCCTGGTTCGCCGCTCCATCGGCCGCCGGAGAGATCGCCCAGATCCAGCGGCAGCGGGCCGATTTCGCGAAACTGGACGACGAAAGCCTGCGGGCGCGGTTCCACACGTCGCAAGATCTGCTGGAGGTCATTGCGATCGTCGCGGTGGTGGCCTGGCGCGTCCTCGGACTGGACATGTTCGACGTCCAGTTGCAGGGCGCGCTGGCACTGGCCCGTGGCCGCATCGCGGAAATGCAGACCGGCGAAGGCAAGACTCTCGCGTGCACGCCGGCCGTGGCGTGGCTCGCGCGCGCGGGCGGCGGCGTCCACGTGATGACCGTCAACGATTACCTGGCGCGCCGCGATGCCCGTTGGATGGGCGGCACCTACGAATTCCTGGGACTCTCGGTGGGCTGCATCCAGCAGACCATGGGGATCGAGGAGCGCCGCCGCGAGTACCGTCGGAATATCACTTACGCCACGGCCAACGAGGCCGGGTTCGATTTTCTGCGCGACCAGATCGCCCTGCGGCCGGACGAGCAGGTGCATCGCCCCTTTCATGCCGCGTTGATCGACGAAGCCGATTCGATTCTGATCGACGAGGCGCGCATCCCGCTGATTCTCGCGGGCGGCGAGGTGGACGAGGAAGTGCTCGCGCGGCGTGCGGACCCCATCGTGCGCCGTCTCCAGCCCGGCGTGCATTTCACCCTGGATGAGTACGGCCGCAACATCGCGCTAGCCGACGAGGGCATTCGCGTTCTCGAAGCCGCGCTGCGCTGCGGCAACATCTTCGCGGAATCCAACCTGGCGCTCTACACTGCCGTACACAACGCCATCCACGCGCACGCGCTGCTCCACCGCGACGTCGACTACGTGGTGAAGAACGGCGCCATCGAGTCGGTCGACCAGTTCAAGGGCCGCATCGCGCAGGACCGGCGCTGGCCCGCGGGACTGCACACCGCCATCGAGGCCAAGGAGGGAGTGCCGTTCCGGCGTCAGGGCCGCGTGCTCGGGTCCATCACGCTCCAGAACCTGGTGGCGCTCTATCCGAAGCTGTGCGGCATGACCGGCACCGCCGCCACCCAGGCCGAGGAGTTGCGCATCTGCTATGGCCTGGAGGTGGAGGTCATCCCCACCAACCGGCCGGTGATTCGCACCGACGAACCCGACCTGGTGTTCACGACGAAGATCGAGAAGGAGAAGGCCGTGGTGGAGGAGATCCGGCGGGTGCACGCCCTCGGCCAGCCGATCCTGGTGGGCACCGCCAGCGTGGAAGAATCGGAGCGCCTGAGCGCGGCACTCACGGGGATTCCGCACGTCGTTCTGAACGCCCGCAACGAAGAGGAGGAGGCCGGGATCGTAGCCCGCGCGGGGCAGCGCGGCGCGGTCACCATCTCCACGAACATGGCGGGCCGCGGCGTGGACATCGCGCTCGGTGAAGGAGTGGCGGAAGCCGGCGGGCTGTACGTCATCGGGATGAATCGGCACGAGAGCCGGCGCATCGACCACCAGCTTCGCGGCCGCGCGGGCCGGCAGGGCGATCCCGGCCACTCGCGATTCTTCATCTCCCGCGAAGACGATCTTCTGGTCCGCCACGGGATCCAGGAAGAGAAGTACCAGCACGATGCCGAGAGCATCCAGCGCCTGGTGGAAGGACAGAACCTCGACATCCGCAAGTTCCTGGCGAAATACGAATCCGTGATCGAAGGCCAGCGGCAGCGCATTCAGGAACGGCGCCAGGCGATTCTGACCTCCGGCGTTGCGGAGCTCGAACTCACGGTATCGCTGAACACCATCGACGATTTGTGGTCGGACCATCTCGCGGCCGTTTCCGAGCTGCGGTCGGGCGTGCAGTGGTATTCCTGGAGCGGCCGCGATCCGCTGCACGAGTACCTGACCCGCGTCGATACGGCTTACCGGGAACTGGAGGACTCGCTCGACGCCGAGATTGCCCAGCGCCTGGAGCGGGCGCAGGCCAACGGCATCGACCCCTCCGAGCGCGGCGCGACGTGGACCTATCTCACCACCGACCGCCCTTTCGGCGATTGGAACGAACGCATCCTACGCGGACTGGTGCGCAAGGTACAAAAGCGCGACTTGTGGGGCTAGTGGGACAGGCCTCCTGGCCTGTCTTTTCGTGTGGCAAATGTGGCTCACTGGACAGGCCAGGAGGCCTGTCCTACTGCTCCGAAACCACGTGCAGCGGCCGATCCAGCTTGAACGTCAGCACGCTCTCCACCGGCACCTTGACCGAGCCGCCCTTGGTCAGGATCTCGGTGACCGTTCCCGCGCCCGCGCCCGATCCGGCTCCGATCGCCGCGCCCTTTCCGCCGCCGGCAATGGCGCCGATGATGGCGCCGATCGCCGCGCCTCCGCCCGCGAACTCGGCCGTCCGCTTGTTCGCTCCCACGCCCTGTCTTCCACGTTCGGCCAGGTCGGTGGTGCTGAGCCGGTACTGCTTTCCGTCGATCGCCACCGAATCCAGATCGAGGACCAGATCGGAGGCCCCACGGATCTTTCCGCCCCTGGACGCCGACCGGATGATGATTCGCGCATTCGCCCCACGGGGAATGACGACGTCGCCGGCGTCATCCTTGATGTCCCGGGTGACCTCGGCGGCGAACGTCTGGCCCTCGGCGGCTTTCGCCGAGTCGATGGTCTCTTCGTTGCGCACCGGGATGTGCGTGCCGACCGGGAGTTCGTAGGTCTTGGTCGTGATGGCGGCGGCGGGCGGATGGTAGTGCCGATCGTGAACCGGATCGGGCGCCGGCGCTTCCGGTGAGCCGGGAGCAGGTGGCGCGGCCGCCGTGTCGCCGTAGTCGACCGATCGCACCTGGGCCATCGGGATTGTGCGGGTGATCTTGTCGTCGCCGGCGAGCCTGATCTCGGTGGGCGAACTCGCCAGCACGGCGCCGGCTACCGCGGTGCCGTCGCGCATCTGCACGGTAGCGTGCGGGCCTCCACCCGTCCCCGTATCGGTGGTCGCGCAG
>JBGPKH010000416.1:0-7990 GCA_041485845.1 Bryobacteraceae bacterium | reverse complement strand
CGCTTCCAGCGCCTTCATGAGGACGTAGCGGGTTTGCGGCAAGGGACCTTCGCTCGCGTCCACCAGGAGCATCACGCCATCCACCAGCTTGAGCGCGCGCTCCACTTCGCCGCCAAAGTCGCTGTGGCCGGGCGTGTCGACGATATTGATCTTGACGCCGTGGTAACGGACGCCGGTGATCTTGGCAAGGATGGTGATGCCGCGCTCGCGTTCCAGCTCGTTGGAATCCATGACGCGGTCGACGTGCTCTTCGTGGGAGCCGAAGATGCCGCTCTGATTGAGCATGGCGTCCACGAGGGTGGTCTTGCCATGGTCGACGTGGGCGATGATGGCGATGTTGCGAATGGTGGTGTTGCTGGTTTTCATGAATTCAGGTTCCCGGCGATGGAGGACTGCAAGCTCTTGCGGTGGGCGCCGGGCCGCTCTCCACCCTGCACCTATGATAGCAGGCGATTCCGGATGGCGGTCGAGGGGCCGGGGCAACCATCTATAACCAACCATCTATAACCAAGGAGGTATTTTTTCCAACATCCAATGTGGTTACAGTAGTAACGGCACCAACCTTGGGACCGGAGGAATGACTTGAAGAATCTACAGGTTGCATCGACTCTTGCCGTGGCCGGGTGGTGGCTGGGGGTCCTGGCGGCCCCGGCCCAGACGCTCATCGTGGTCCAGCCGACGAACCACATCGTGTCGCCCCGTCTCACCGATATTCACGGTGGCAGCGCGGACCTCACCCATGGGCCGACGGTGATCCATCACCCGCCGTCGCCGCAGGGCGGCGGGAACGGGCCGGATACGGCGCTGCAGACCCAGGGAGCGCCGCTGGTCAACGCCACCACGGGAACCAACTTCGATGGCATCAATATCTACTCCGCCGGTTATATTCCGCCGGACACCAACATCGCGGTCGGACCCAATCACATTATGGAGACGGTCAATGCGGCTTACGCGATATACAACAAGAACGGGGTCCTGATCCTCGGTCCGAAGTCGCTCCGGTCGCTGTGGGCGGGCTTGGGCGGAGCGTGCGCTGCCAATAACGGAGGCGACACCGTCGTCCAATACGACAAAATGGCCGACCGCTGGATGATGACCCAGTTGGGCAGCCTCTCCAGCCCGTACGCCGAGTGCATCGCGATTTCCCAGACCGCGGATCCCACCGGCGCGTATAACCTCTACTCTTATGCCTTCGGGTCCAACCTGAACGATTACCCGAAATTCGGGGTGTGGCCCACGGCGACCAACAGCGCCTATCTGGCGAGCTACAACCTGTTCGCCAACGGGAGCACATTCGCCGGCGCCGAGATTTGCGCTTACGACCGCATGGGCATGATCGCCGGCGTCGCCAGCCCGGCGGGCCTCTGCTACGTCCTCGGCAGCGCGAGCTATTTGCCGGCCGACTTGGATGGCGCGACTCCGCCCCTCGACGGAACGCCGGGATACTTCGTCAACCTCAGCGGGTCCGGCCTCGGCGGGTACGCCATCAAGCCGGACTTCTCCAATTCGACGGCCACCCTGACCGCGATGCAGGGAATGACGGCAGCAGGCTACACCCGAGCCTGCGGCGGCGGCACCTGCATCCCGCAACCGGGAACCACGAGGCTGCTCGATTCTCTCGGCGACCGTCTCATGTACCGGCTCGCATTCCGTATGTTTCCGGATCATGAAGCCATGGTGGTGAACCACTCCGTCGCAGCCGGCTCGGCCACCGGAGTGCGGTGGTACGAGATGCGCGCCCCGGTCTCCAACAGCGGATCTTTCAGCCTGTATCAGCAAGGCACGTTCGCCCCCGCCGATTCCAACTATCGGTGGATGGGGAGCGCGGCCATGGACCAGGCGGGCGACATCGCGATCGGTTACAGCGTTTCCAGCGGCGCCACCTCTCCGGCGATCCGCTATACGGGCCGGGCTCCGGGCGATACCCTGGGGACCATGCAAAGCGAGGCGACGCTCCAACCCGGCGCGGGTTCGCAGACGGGCTACACCCGCTGGGGCGATTACAGCTCGCTGCGGATCGACCCGAGCGACGACTGCACCTTCTGGTATGCCACCGAGTACTACCCAATCAGCTCTTCCTACGGCTGGTATACGCGCATCGGGTCGTTTATATTCGGCAACTGCGGCGCGGCGCCGACGCCGGACTTCTCGCTCTCGGCGAGCCCCTCGTCATTGACGCTGAACCAGGGCCAGCAGGGGACTTCGACCGTGACGGTGACTGCCATCAACGGGTTTAGTAGCAGCGTGAGCCTGGTCCCCACCTGCCCTGCGTCCTTTACCACATGTACGGTGAGTCCGGCCTCGACCGGCCCCGGGAACTCTACTCTTACCGTGACTCCCGCCCCCACGACCACGCCGGGAACTTACACCGTTACCGTAACCGGCACCAGCTCGAGTCTTACGCACACGACCACGGTGAGCGTGACCGTAAACGGGACGGCGGCGGACTTTACGCTTTCGACTTCGGCGCCGTCACTGACCATCAGCCGCGGGTCGAGCGGGTCCGTGACGGTGAACACGACGGCGCTAGGTGGCAGCAGCTCGGTAACGCTGAGCATCTCCGGCCTTCCGACGAAAACCAGCGCCAGTTTTACGGCAAATCCGGTAAGCGCGGGCGTCAACTCGATCCTGAAGATCAGCGCGAATAGGCCCGCGAGTCCGGGAACTTACAACCTGACGATTACCGGCAAGAACGGCACGTTCATGCATACCACGCCGCTTACCTTGACGGTGCAGTAGCGCGGAGTCACTCCTCGTGAACCACATCGATCGGATGGAGGCGCGAGGCGACACGCGCGGGGTATAGCCCTCGCGAGGGGGATGAAACTGAATGGTCCAGCCGAAGCTCTTTGACGACGAACACCAGGCCGATCCACGTTTCGCTCCACGTCAGGACTATCGGGGTGGGGCGGCTGGTGGTATAGAGCGCATTCACGGTATCGGCGATCAGCTTGACGGTCGCGCCGGCCAGCAGGCGTCCCAGCGCCACACCGGGGGCCGCTGCGACTATGCCGAAGAGCAGCGCTTCAGCCAGGAACACGGCGAGCACGGTGGCGCGGCCGGCCCGAGCGCGCGCAGGATGCCGATTTCAGCGCGGCGGCGCACCACGCTCACGGAGATGGTGTTGCAGACGAGGAATGCGCCGGCCACCAGCGAGATGTAGCTGACTGAGCACCCGCAAGTTTCAGCGGAAGGCGCGAAACATGCGCTGGTTTTCTTGGCTGCGCGCGCCGGGCTTTTCGATCAGGCAAGCAGGCGGCAGGGCCGCGCGGCCGGCCTGTTCGACGCGGGCGAAATCTTCTCCAGGGGAGACCGTGATATCGATGCGGTCGAGCTTGCCGTAGCGGCCGAGGGCCTGCTGCGCGGCGGCGATATCGATAGCGAGAAACTCGGCGGACGCGGCGCCGGCGATGCGCGCTACCTGGAACTCGGAGCGGCGGCCGGCGAGAACCACGGCGAGCGGCGCATCGACGGCCAGGTGAAGGCGCTGTGCCAGGGCGCGCGAGGGGACGATGGCGTTGCCGGGCGCGCCAGTGAGGTCCACGCCATAGAGCGGCACTGCGCCGATGCCTTCGAGCACGGCCAGGCTTTCGATGACGGGGGAAAAGCGCGCGTTGAAGGGGGGCGCGGTGAGACTACCGATGAAGCGCTCGTCGATACCGCCGTTGGCGAGGATTTCGAGGCCGGTCTTGCCGGCAAGCGTCTCCATGGAAGAGCGAAAGGAACCGGTGGCGGCATCGCCCGAGAGATCGATGGCGACAACTACGGGTGGTCTTGCCGCAGCCGCTGCGGCCCACCAGGGCGGTGATGGTGGCGGGCTGGGCGAAAAGAGAGATGTCGTGCAGGACTTCGACCGGCTGGCCTTCGTGGCGATAGGTCTTGGAAACTCCGCGGAGATCCAGACGAGGTGGGGGCATGGAGTGCAAGTCTTATTGTATTGAAGCGCGGAGAGGCGGGTTGGCAACCCGCCGCAGGTTGGCAACCTGCCCCGCACTACGATACGAGGGCTTGCGTTACCCGCGAGGCCAACTGGTCGAAGGTGAGGATCTCGTACAGTGAGGGGTCGGACATGATGCGCGCCACCAGCGCGGCGTGCATGGCGTGGCCGGCGCGCTCGGCGATTACGTGGCCGAGGAGCGGGCGGCCGAGAAGGGCGAGGTCGCCGATGAGGTCGAGCGCCTTGTGGCGGCAGCACTCGTCGGGCGCGCGGAGTCCCTCGGGATTCATGACGCCATCGCGCGTGAAGCACACGGCGTTCGAGAGCGACGCGCCGCGGATGAGGCCCATGTTGCGCATCTGGTCGAGGTCGGATTCCCAACCGAAGGTGCGGGCAAACGCGATCTCGGTGGCGTAGCGCTCGGGGGTCACTTCCAGCTCGAGCGACTGGCGGCCCACGGGGTGTGGGTAGTCGGTATCGCAGGTCAGGCGGAAATCGTCGGAGGGGAGGATGCTGATGCGTTTGCCCTTGTCTTCCACGGAGATGGGCCTGCGGATACGAAGGTAGCGGCGTTTACGGCGATATTGGCGGATGCCGGCCTCTTCGATCAGGCGCACGAACGGCAAGCCGCTGCCATCGAGGATGGGCACTTCGAGATTGTCGATCTCGATGTAGGCGTTGTCGATGCCCATGGAGTAGAAGACGCTCAAGAGGTGTTCGGTGGTGGAGATGAGGACGCCCTGCCGCATGAGGCTGGTGGCGTAACTGACGCGCGCCACGTGCCGCCAGCTCGCCGGGATGGGGAAATTATCGAGGTCCGTGCGCAGGAAAACCAGGCCCGTGGAAACCGGAGCGGGGAGGATGCGAAGCTGCACGGGAACGCCGTGGTGAAGTCCTACCCCCGAGACTTCGACCGGGCGGTGCAAGGTGGTTTCAAAACGCAAAGGGCGGCTCCAGGATCATGCCCTATGATAGTGCAACTTCAGATCCCAAGTCCAAGAGACTTATTTTCAAGCACTTCGGGCCTGCATAGTGTGGTTGAAACGCGACACTTTTGCAGTGGAGTGTGGTGCAAACGCCGCGGGTTGCAGGCGAGCGATCAATGGTAGAAGGTCTACCAACAGGGGAAGGGGTGAGCAGGTGAGCAAAGGTGAGCAGGCCGGTGTTAGCAATCTTTGCTAATCATGTTACGATTGGAATGCCGCCATGCCCACCCGCAACGTCAATTTGACCGACGAACTGGATCGCTTCGTTCTCGCCAAAGTGGAGAGCGGGCGCTACGAGAATGCCAGTGAAGTGGTGCGCGCCGCGTTGCGTACTTTGGAGCGCGAGGAGCAGCAGTACGAGGCGAAGCTCGACGCGCTGCGGGCGGCCATCGATCAGGGCGACGCCAGCGGCATTGCCAAGGGCGACGTCTTTGCGCGAGTCCGCAAGACGCTGAATCTTCGCAAGCCGGGCCGCTGACCCGTGGCCACGTTTCGTTTCTCGCGGCTTGCCGAGGCCGACTTGCTCAGCATCGGCGCCTACACCCTTCGCACCTGGGGCGAGGCCCAGACGGATCGCTACCTGCTGTGAGATAAGTCTTAATGCCAACAAATATGTTGACAACAAATTTGTTGGCATTTATAATTGCATCATGAGCTCTCCCATGTTGAAGCGCGCCACCGGAAACTGGGTCGTTGGCGACCAGTTCTGGGATCGCGAAGTGGAACTCTCTCTGTTCATTGAACGCCTCATGGAAGGCGCGCACTTGCTTCTCACCGCGCCACGCCGCATTGGAAAGACCAGTCTCCTGAAGGAAGCCGCGCGCCGACTGGAGGGGCGTTTCCTTTGCCTCTACGTTGACCTCCAAAAGGCGGAATCAGCATCTGATGCGGTTGTGGAACTCAGCATGGCCGCGCAGGATTACAAACCCGCGTGGGATCGCGTCCTCTCCGTCTTCCAACACGCGTTGAAGGACACGGTGGAGGCCGTCAAAATCAAAGATCTCAGCATCACTCTCCGCGGTGGTCTCACCTCGGACAACTGGCAATCAAAAGGCGACCAAATCTTCGAAGTCCTGGCCGACCAAAGCCTACCAGTGGCGCTGTTTTTTGATGAAGTAGCCATCCTGGTCAACCGGCTCCTCCGCGGCAGCGACTACACAATCACAAACCAACGCCGCCAAGAAGTCGATGCTTTCCTGTCATGGCTCCGCGCCAACTGCATTCGCCACCAGGGCAAGATCCGGTTGGTCGTTACCGGGTCGATTGGCCTGGAGCCGCTCGTTCGCCAGGCCGGACTCAGCGCCACCCTCAACACGTTCACGCCATGCCATCTGGCGCCATGGACGCGTGAGGTCGCCGGTGGCTGTCTCCAGGCACTGTCCAACGGTCATGATCTTGTACTGCCCCCGGATGCGATCGAGGAGATGCTGGACCACTTGGGAGTCTTCATACCACACCACGTGCAGATGTTCTTCGACCATATTTACCAACAGGCGCGCATGTCCAGCTTGCAGGAGGTCTCGGTCGCCCTGGTTAGGGCCGTCTATCAGCAGTCGATGTTGGGTATTCGCGGGCACGTAGAGCTAAGCCACATGGAGGAACGGCTCAAGATGGTGCTCGGGCCGAAACTGGACTTCCTGGCGCTAGACCTACTAACCGAAGCGGCCGTAGTCGGGATCCTCACCGCGGAAGCAGGCCGCGTTCTGGCCATAGGCCATTTTGGCGACGACTGGGCTGCTCCTCTGCGCGATGTCTTAGGCATTCTCGAACACGACGGCTACCTCAGAAACCGTAACGGCGCTTATTCGTTTGCTTCTACCCTCCTGAAGGACTGGTGGAAAGCGCGCTTCCAGTTCGCCTATATCCCCGCGGCTGAGAGGCGGCAATAAGATGGATGCGGCTATCTTCAAATACAATCCAGGTGTTCTAGGCGATGACGAGCTGGTGCGCTCCTTCGTCGTTCGGCACAAATGCCTGGAGTTGATCCTCGAGGCCCTGAAAGAGAACGCCGGCTCGGCTTCTGCAAATCGGCATCTGCTTGTCGTCGGCCCGCGGGGGATCGGCAAGACTATGCTCGTGCGGCGCGTGGCCGCCGAGGTGCGGTCCAACCCGGACTACGGGCGCGTATGGTTCCCTATCGTCTTTGGTGAAGAGAGTTACCAGGTGAGCTCCGCAGGTGAGTTCTGGCTGGAAGCGTTATTTCATTTGTCCGATCAGATAGGTGGCCACAAATTGGATGGCACCTTGAAGGAACTGCGGGAGGAGGAAAAAGATCAGAGGTTGCGCGAACGCGCGCTCGCCCAATTTCGCGACTTTGCCGACAGTGAGGGCAAACGTCTAATACTGATAGTCGAAAACCTGAACATGTTGTGCGACCAGATTACTTCGGACGCTGCGTGGGAGCTTCGTCACACACTCACCAACGAGCCTCGGATCATGTTGCTCGGGACAGCTACCAGCCGTTTTGACGCCATCACGCATGCCGACCAAGCATGGTTCGAGCTATTTGGTGTGCATGAATTGAAGCCACTGGACCGCAAAGAGAGTCACACCTTGTGGCAATCGGTAGCGGATCAGGACCTCAAACCCGGACATGTTCGGGCCGTCCGTATTCTTACGGGCGGCAATCCACGTCTACTGGCGGTGCTGGCCGGTTTTGCCGCCAAACATTCGTTTCGAGAGCTGATGGAGCAACTGGTCCACCTGATCGACGATCACACGGAGTACTTCAAAGGACATCTGGACGTGCTGCCGCCAAAGGAACGCAAGGTCTTTGTCGGCCTGTTGGAGCAGTGGAATCCAGTTGGGGCCGCCGATCTGGCCCGTAGCGCCCGGATGGGCGTGAACGAAGTGAGCGCTCTGCTGAACCGGCTGGTGTCTCGAGGAGCGGTAGAGTTATTCGAACAGCGGCCCAGACGTAAGGTCTATCAGGCAGCCGAGCGCCTTTACAATATCTACTATCTCATGCGGCGGCGGGGCCAGCCGTCTGACCGGGTCCGGGCTGCGGTCAGTTTCATGGTGATGTTTTATGGAGGCAAGCAACTGGCTACCACCATCGCCGACCTGG
>JBGPKH010000415.1:0-7992 GCA_041485845.1 Bryobacteraceae bacterium | reverse complement strand
GGACAGGAAGCGGCATCCTGGCACGCGTAGAAAACCAGGCTGATGGCGTACTGCACGGCGAACACCGCGCGATACTCGGTGATCGACGGATCGGCCGTAATCGCCACCGTGTTTCCTCCGGGGAGGACGCCTCCGGAGTACTGCCAGCCCGAAAAAGTATACCGCGATTTGTTCTGCACTCCGTCCAGTTCCGCGTCCGCCGACAGAATGTGCTTGCTGCCGGCGGGCCAGATGGCGCTGGTGGCGTGCGTGTAGATCTGGCCGTCGACGCTGTAGTACGCTCCGTCGGGCACCGGCACGATCCGAACGGTCGTGCCCAGGCTCTGCGCGCGATACGTGGGGGCCAGCAACGCCGCCAGCACGATCGTAACAATAGAAAAGGGTGCGAATTTCTTGAAATAGTTCTTCATGGCCGAATCTTCCTGGCACAATCGATCAGTCCGCTCGGGTAGACGTCTTTCCACGCGGGCAGTATATTCGCAAATCCACGAAAATGCACGGCTAACTTTGGTAATGCGGCACTTATTAGCTATTTCGATCATTGATTCCCGCGCCGCTCGGGCGTCTAATCGTGACGTTCGAAGAGCACTCTTATGCGCCACCGGTTAGTGTTTTCGATTGTGATTGCGGCCGCCCTCACCAGCGCGGTCAAGCCCTCGGTTGCAGCCACCTTTGGAACGGTCGTTCCCATTGGCGGCCACGCCTCCGACATCGCCCTCGATGAGTCGCGGGGCGTCCTCTATATAGCGAACTTCACCGCCAACCGGATCGAAGTCATGTCTCTCAGTGACCGTTCGATCCGCACGTCGATGAACGTAGCGGCCCAGCCGGGCGCTATCTCGCTGTCGCCGGACAACCAGTTCCTTCTGGTCGCGCACTACGGCAGGTTCGATCCGCCGGACGCGACCAAGAACGGACTCACGCTCATCAACCTGAACGACGGCACGCGCCAGACGTTCAGCACCGGCGATACGCCCCTCGCCGTGGCGTTCGTGGCCGACGGCACGGCGCTCATCGCCACCACCAATGGGCTGCTCCTGTTCGATCCCGTCACCGGCGCCATTAATGTGGTGGCAACCTTCGAGGCCCTGGCCACCACGCTGCCCGCCAAGCTCGGCACGTTCCCATCGCAGGTGATCCTCGCCACCATGGCCACCACGCCCGACCGCAAAGTGGTCTATGGCATCGCCGACGACGGCAGCTTCCAGGCCTTCATCCGCTTCGATGCGGTGAAACGCCAGGTCTTCGCTTCCGGCTTCGTCGCCGCGCCCAAGCCCCTGCCGCGCGTGAGCGCTTCGGCCGACGGCGCATGGGCCATGGTCGGAATGTACAAGATCGATGGCGGGCTCCACGATCTCGCGCAGTTCCCCAACGCCGTGACTTCTCTCAACGTCGGCGGCAACGCCATCGATTCCAATGCCGGCATCATCTATGCACAGATTGTGACGGCCGCCCCCCCAAGCAGTTCCTCGACCACCTCGCAAGGCAGTTCCTCTACTACCTCCACATCCACACCGGCGGCGCCAGCCGCGCCGCCGGTGCTCTCCATCATGGATGCGGACAACCTGACGGTGCGGGAAACCTTGAACCTCCCCGAGAACATGACCGGGAGGGCCGTGCTGAGTACCGCCGCCGACGTGCTCTACGCCGTCTCCGATAGCGGCGTGACGGTGATGCCGGTGGGCCGCCTGAAGCAATTTCATCGCGTGGCCGCCACCCAGAGCGACGTGGTCGTGAGCGGCAATTTCTGCAACCGCAACGTCATCACCCAGAACCTCACCATCACCGACCCGGGCGGCGGCAATACCGATTTCGTCGTCGGCGGCAACATCCCCGGCGTCACCATCTCGCCCGCTTCCGGCATCACGCCGGCCACCGTTCAGGTGCGCGTCGATCCCAACGTCTTCCAGAACCAGAACGGCACCATCGTGGTGCGTCTCAACATTGCGTCCGCCAGCGCGGTCAATGTCCCGCCGCCGGTGCGCCTGCTCATCAACAACCGCAATCCCGACCAGCGCGGCACCGCCGTCAACCTTCCCGGCGCCATCACCGACATCCTGGCCGACCCCGTTCGCAACCGTTTCTACGTCGTGCAGCAGGACCGCAACCAGGTGCTGGTCTTCGATGGCGCGACCTACAGCCAGATCGCCGCCCTGCGCACCTCCACCACGCCCACCCAGATGGCCATGACGTTCGACCGCCAGTACCTGATCGTGGGCCACGACAATTCGCAATTCGCTTACGTTTACAACCTCGACACGCTCCAGCCGGACACGCCCATCACGTTTCCCGGCGGCCACTATCCGCGCCAGATCGCCGAATCGGGTAAGTCGATTCTCGCGCTGGTGCGCGATGTCACGGGCGACGGGCCGGGCGCCATCGACCGCATCGACTTCGCGTCGCGCCGCGCCACTAAGTTGCCCTCGCTCGGGATTTACACCAACAGCGTGAACCCGGCGGGCGTGCTGGCGGCCGCGCCCAACGGAGGGTCGATCCTGGTTGCCATGCCCGACGGCAACGTGCTGCTCTACGATGCCAACGCCGACACCTTCACCGTATCGCGCAAGGACTTCACCGAACTGAAGGGTGCGTATGCCGCGTCGAGCTACAACTCCTACGTGGTCGGCAACGTTCTGCTGAATTCATCGCTGGTGACTCAGGCGACTCTGGAAACGTCTTCGGGAGCGGCGTCGGGCTTCGCCTTCGTGGACCAGGGCGGATTCCGCACCACGGTCTCGGCGCTCTCCAGCCCCGGCGTCATCCAGCGCGTCGATCCGGCAACCAGTCTCGGCATCAAGCCCACCCGCATGGTGGAGGCGCCGCTCGCTCCCACCCTGGCCCAGCCCCTCATCCGCACCCTGGCGCCGTTGAACAACCGCAGCGCCGTCATCGCGCTCACGGTTTCCGGTTTCACCGTCCTGCCGTGGACCTACGACGCCGCCGTGGCGCCGCCCAAGATTTCGAGCGTGGTGAACGCCGCCGATGGCACCAAGCCCGTGGCGCCCGGCGGGCTGATCAGCGTCTACGGACAGCAGATGAGCCCCGTCAACATGGCGACCAAGGAAATCCCGCTTCCTACGGCGCTCGGTGAATCGTGCCTCACCGTGAACGGCGTCCCCGTGCCCATGCTGTTCGTTTCCAGCCAGCAGATCAACGGCCAGCTTCCGTTTAACGTAGATGGCAACGCCACCATGACCCTGCACACTCCCGGCGGCGTCAGCGATAACTACAACTTCAGCATCTTCACCGCCGCGCCCAGCATCTTCCGCTCGGGCACCGCCGGACCCGTGACGGGGCTTGCCACCGTCGTCCGCGCCGACAATAACGAGCTCGTGACGCCGACCAACCCGATCCACCCCAACGACTCGGTGGTCATCTACGCTACCGGTCTGGGCCGCACCCAGCCGGCGATCGACGCCGGACTGCCGGCGCCCTCCGACCCGCTCCCGGTCGCCATCATTGTGCCGTCGGTGACCTTGGGTGGGGTGCCGCTGACCGTTACCTATGCCGGCCTGGTCCCCGGTGAGGTGGGCGTCTACCAGATCAATGCCACCGTTCCGTTCAAAGTTCCGCAGGGCTTGAGTATCCCGCTGGTCGTGGACCAGGGGGTTTCCACCACCCTGATGCTGCGCGTAGTGAATTAGTAGGACAGGCCTCCGGCCTGTCCATCCCAGGAGCTTACATGAGAGCGATTCAACTATCGATGTTACTGTCCGCCGCGGCCCTGTCGGGCTTTGCCCAGCAGTGGGAGGTCGGCGGAGGGGCCGGCGCGGGCTTCGTGCCCGGTGTTTCGGTTGCCAGCGCGTTGGGCTCGGCCACCACGGGCTTCAAGCCGGGCGCCTCCTTCGGGGCGTTTGTGGGAAATAATCTGTACCCCCATGTCAGCGGCGAGTTGCATTACGGATTCATGCAAAGCAACCTGCGCATCCAGAGCGGCGGAACGGAAGCCGCTTTCTCGGGCGTGGCCCACGTGGTGCACTATGACGTGCTGATTCACACCAACCGCGGGGACTCGCGCACCCAGTATTTTGCCGCGGTGGGCGGCGGCTTGAAAGTCTTCCGTGGAACCGGCAAGGAGGCCGCCTATCAACCCTTGAGTCAGTATGCCTACTTCACCAAGACCCAGGTGTTGAAGCCGATGGTCAGCATCGGCGCCGGCGTCAAGTACGCGCTGACCAGGAGAGTCGTTCTGCGCACGGAATTCCGCGACTACCTCACCATCTTCCCCAAGGACCTGATTACACCGGCGCCGGGCGCGAAATTCGGAGGATTGTTGCACAATTTCGTTCCCATGGTATCGATCGCCTACGAATATTGAAGCCAGCGAATATTCTCTCCACTGTATGACGGCCGCGGCTTACCTGCCGCGGCCGCTTTTTTTTGGGGCGCCGCCCACCGCGTGGACAGGAGCGCTGACCAATCGGTGGTCACCCCTGGAATCGCCGCTCTTCCCATCTCCCCTAACTGTCGCCGAATCATCCGATTGCCCCATTCCGGCCGGCGGCCCGGCCCGTGCATCCTCTATTTACAGGAGGGTTGGAAAATGAATTGCGAAAGCGGAAATCTCGACGCCGGGAACCAGCCCTGCGCCGCCACTTCACCATGCAGCCTGGGCCACCTGTGCTACACCGGGCCGGCCCCGCTGGCCGATGTGATGTTCGAACAACTGGAATACCTGGTCGATCACGCGAGTGCCAACTGTCCCCCCGGATGCAGCGAATGTGCGCGGCTTGCGCAGGTCGAGAAATGGCTGCTCCGTCCGTTCGGTGAAAACGTTCTCCCGGATGCTCCTGTGCTTTCTGCCTGAGTCTCGCCGCCGGGTCGGCGGCGCAACGCCAATCCGGGGCGGACCCGCTGGCCCAGTCCCGCTCGGCTTTGGGAAAGAGAGTGACCGCGTCGAGCCCAAGATCGCAGCCTTAGGTGCATGACCAAGACGAGACTCCTCTTCTACCTGCGTGTGGGTCATAATGGGTTTACTGCCGACCATGAGCCAGGACCCAGTGCGTAACATCGAAGAATCGCCATCGCGCGAAGGGCAAACACTTGCCACACAGACCCGGTTGGCTCCCGGCGTCCAGCTCGGGCCATACAAAATCGAAGCTCTCCTGGGGGCCGGCGGCATGGGCGAAGTCTATCAGGCGGTCGATACGCGGCTCGGCCGCAAGGTGGCGATCAAGATTTCGGCCGAGCGGTTCAACGGGCGCTTTGAGCGCGAGGCTCGCGCCATCGCGGCGTTGAATCATCCCAATATTTGCACGCTTCACGACGTCGGCCCCAATTACCTGGTGATGGAGTTAGTAGAAGGGGAATCCCTCGCCGCACGGCTGCGAAAGGGCGCCCTCCCGATGGATCTGGTGGTGGAATACGGAGCCGCCATCGCGCAGGCTTTGAGCGCGGCCCACGCGAAGGGGATCGTTCACCGGGATCTCAAGCCGGCCAATATCATGATCGCCAGTTCCGGCGTCAAAGTGCTGGATTTCGGTTTGGCCAAATCCCATCTCGAAGACGAGACCCTGACGGCTACCAATGCAATTCTGGGCACGCCGGCCTACATGGCTCCCGAACAATGGGAGGGCAGGAAGAGCGACACTCGAACCGACATCTACGCGCTGGGTTTGGTGCTCTACGAAATGTCGGCCGGCAAGCGGCTGCCGCGCGGCGAACTTCCTTCTCCGGAATCGTCCGCGTCGGCTTTGGCGCGTACCATCCGAGGCTGTTTGGCGCAAGATCCGGACAAACGCTGGCAATCGGCCGCGGATGTGGGGACGCTCTCAACTGGGCGCTCGATAACCCTCCGGCGGCTCGGGGGGCGAAGCCGTGATGGCCGTGGGCCGCTGGGGCGGCCGTGCTGGCCGCGACACTGGTCGCGCTGATATTCCAATTCCGGCAACCACCCGCCGAGAACCTCTCGGTGCAACTGCAATTGAATCCGCCTCCGGGAAGGGAATTCCAGCCGCAGGACCTGGCGCTCTCACCTGACGGGCAGATGCTGGCCTTTGTGACGCGCGGCTCAGGCAGCAAGCTGTGGGTCCGGGCCCTCGATTCACTCAGCGCGCGCGAACTGCCCGGCACCGGGGGAGCCTTTCTTCCGTTTTGGTCGACGGACCGCCGCTCCCTGGGTTTCTTCGCGGGGGGGCAAGCTCAAACGCATCGACCTGGCAGACGATCGGGTTTCGACACTTGCCGATGCCGCTGCCGGTAGAAGCGGTTCCTGGAACGCCGCTAACGTCATCCTGTTCAGTGCCGCCACCAACGGCCCGATTTGGAAGATCTCCGCGCTCGGTGGCACTCCTGAACAGGCCACGAAGCTGGACTCCCCGCGAGAAGCCAGCCATCGGTTTCCCTCGTTCCTGCCCGATGGACGGCATTTTCTGTTCTACGTTCGGGCCGGAGAGCCGCAGCTCCGAGGCATCTATGAGGCCTCACTCGACAATCCACGAGAAAAAACCCGCGTCGTGGAAACCATGTTCAGCGGTCTGTATTCTCCGCCCCGCGGCGCACACCCGGGCGCCCTATTGTGGATGTCACAAGAGGGAGGATTGATCGCTCAGCCGTTCGACGCCGCGGACGTCTGTCCGGCGCGCCGGCACTCGTGCCCGAAATCGGAGCCTTGAAGATGGGGTACGACCGCGATACCCCGGTATCGGTTTCTCATGATGGAACGATGGTCTATGGTAGAAGCGATTCACGCTCGCAGCTCACCTGGGTTAGCCGGAGCGGCGTAGCCGAGGAACCGCTCGGCGAACCGGAATCCTATGCCGGTGGTTTACGAATCTCTCCCGACGGGAAACGCGTCGCCGTGGGCCGTGCCGATGCTTCCGGCAGAACAGCTATGTGGACCTATGACTTGGCCCACGGCGACTGGACCCGAGTTGCTTCAGGCGGTGGTGGCCGCATGGCTTGGTCGCCTGACGGCCAACGGATCGCGTATCCCACGGGCGGCGATTTCACTGGGTCGCGCGCCACGCTTCACGCTACCAACTCCATGGGCACTGGGCCGCCGGAGCGGCTGACCAGTACGCCGCACTCCCAGGGCGCTCCCGACTGGTCACCGGATGGAAAGTTCGTTTTGTACAACGAAGTCTCCGCAGAGGCAGACCTCCACCTTTGGGTATTGCCTACCAGCGGCGACCGTAAACCCACACCGTATTTGCAAACTCCTTTTCAGGAATCTGGCGGACGATTTTCACCTGACGGCAAGTGGATCTCCTACACCTCGAACCAATCCGGCCGGCAGGAGATTTACGTGCAAAGCTTTCCTGCCACGGCCACCCGGCAGCAGGTGTCGCTCGACGGAGGGAGCGATTCCCTGTGGCGCAGAGACGGTAAAGAACTCTTTTACCGCTCGCCGGATGGAAATCTGATGGCAGTCCCGGTTCAGTCCATCGCGGGAGGTTTGCAGTTCGGCGCCCCGAAGGCCCTGTTCCCGATTGCCGGAAGCGCCTACGATGTTTCCCCCGACGGGCGTCGATTCCTCGTGCTGGCGCCCGTCCGAGGGCCTGAGGCATCGCCGCTGACCGTGGTCCTCAACTGGCAGTCGAAACTAGACAGGCAGCACTGAGCTCATCCGTCCATATCAAATATATTGGAGATCTGTTTCTCTGATATCCATGATAGGTGCTTTCCAGCCAGTTGTACCGCGTCAAGCCGGCCGATCCGCTCACCTTTGTGACGGGCGCCGCGCTCCTGGCCGTCGTGGCTCTCGCGGCCTGTTATTCTCCCGCCCGCCGCGCCACCAGGATCGATCCGATCCGCGCTCTCCGCTACGAGTGGCTCACGGGTTCGGCATCGTCGGTCGTGTAGCGCCGCGCCGCGGCAAGGAGGCCGCCTATCAACCCTTGAGTCAGTATGCCTACTTCAACAAGACCCAGGTGATCAAACCGATGGTCAGCATCGGCGCCGGCGTCAAGTACGCGCTGACCAGGAGAGTCGTTCTGCGCACGGAATTCCGCGACTACCTCACCATCTTCCCCAAGGACCTGATTACACCGG
>JBGPKH010000414.1:0-7997 GCA_041485845.1 Bryobacteraceae bacterium | reverse complement strand
GATTCCACCAGCGCGTACATGCGCTTTCCGTCGCTGGGCGAAATCCCTATGCCGATCCGCCCGCGCCCCTGCGCGAACGTGGGCAATCCGCCGGTGAGCGGACGCCAGGTGTTGCCGCCGTCGGTGGATTTGTAGAGACCGCTCGCGGGCCCAGAGAACGCGCCGTTCTCCCAGGGACCCTGGCGCGCCTGCCACAGCACCGCATACACCGTCTGCGCATTCGCGGGATCGAAGGCCAGGTCGATCGCCCCGGTGTGCTCATCCTTATATAAGACCTTCTGCCACGTCTGGCCGCCGTCGGTCGAGCGAAAGACGCCGCGCTCGGCGTTCGGGCCGTAAGGATGCCCGAGCACCGCCACAAACAACCGGTTGGGATTCCGCGGGTCTACCAGGATCGACGGAATCTGCTGTCCGTCGCGCAGTCCCAGAAGGCGCCACGTCTTGCCGCCGTCCGCGCTCTTGTAGATCCCGTCGCCTACCGAGAGGTCCGGACGCTGCAAGCCCTCGCCGCTGCCCACGTAAATGACGTTGGGGTCGGAAGGCGCGATTGCCAGCGTCCCGATCGAGCCCGTGGGCTGGTCGTCGAAGATCGGCGTCCAGGTGTGACCGTAGTCGTCGGTCTTCCACACGCCGCCGTTGTTCACCCCGATGTAGAACACATTCGGCCGATCCGGAATCCCCGCCGCGCCCACCGTGCGCCCGCCGCGGAACGGACCGATCATCCGCCATTCGAGACCCGCGTAGAGCTTCGGATCGAAGGTCTGCGCACAAACCACGTGCAAAAAGGCAGCGAGGGCCAGGAGCAATCGACGCATAGACTCCAAAGCATATCACCGTGTTATGGAATCGTCACCATTTGGCAGTCCACCGCCATCGCAAGGCCATCCCGATGGTCCGCCAAAACCTGAATTTGCATTCAGCTTATGCCGGCGTGGCGCTCCTGCGCCGGGCGGCAATCGCGTGACGGCGGTTCGCTCTGCGCCGCGGTGAAGCCGAGGCCATCGGGCGGCCTCTTTAGTCCACTACCGGCGGCCCGTCAATCCGGCCTTTGCCTTCTAGTGATCGGATGCCGCGAACCATCATGCGGCCCGCGTGGCGAACGTATGAAATCGTACAGGAAGAGGCGCGCAGCGCCGGGAAATGCACGTTCGTGTGCGCCGGGGCGACATCGGATGCTCCCCTATTTAACGGGTGACGCAGTTGCCGAGATCTCCGCCGGCAGGTCCGCTTGTTTGCTCCACTCCTCCCATGAGCCGTCGTAGAGCCTGGCGTCGTACCCCAGGTAGCGCGCGACGAAGTAGATCAGGCTGGCCTGCTGGCCGATATGACAGTACGATACGACACGGTCTCCGGTCTTGATGCCCGCGCCGCGGAACTTGGCCTGGATCGTTTCGAGCGGCAGCAATTTGCCTTTGTCATCTATCAGCGAGCTGAACGTGATGTTGCTGGCGCCGGGAATGTGCCCCGTGCGTTGTCCCTGCGGAATCCGGGCGCCGGTGTAGTACTCGGGCAGTCGGGCGTCCACAAGGTCCACTCCCGCATGGTGCAGGTTGGCGCGCACGTACTCCACGCCGGTGATGACGTCGTTCTGCGGGCACGGATCGAGCTTTCCGCGGGTCACTCTGCGAACTTCGGTCGAGACCGGCCGCCCCTCGTTCTGCCAGACCGGCGTGCCGCCATTCAGGATCGAGGTATGCGATCCCAGCCCCATGGCGTCCAGCGTGACGTAGATCCGGGCCACGGGAGCGTTCAGCTCCTTGATCGCGTAGAGCACGATGCGCGAATCGTTGGTCACACCCACCTTGCCGAAGACCTCGGCCAGGTCGGCCATCGGCGACATTTCGAGCGTGAGTCCCGCCGGGCTCTTCATGACGTGAGTATCCATGTACTCGATGAACTGCGAGCCGGGGATGTGGGCCTTGTCGTAGTCGTTCTTGTCGCCCACCGCCAGGATCGCCAGGTTGCGGTCGTTCAGGTGATCGGCCAGCCAGGAGGTCGGGACCAGCAGGCTGTCGCGGTCGCCGTGTCCTCCGCATCCCGCCGCCGCCCCCGGTTGAGGAATCGCCAGCAGAAGGCAGGCAAGAATCCCAACACTCTTTCTTATCCACTGAATTTTCGCCATTTGCCCCTCCCTCGCGAAATTGACTTGGTTATAACTGTGTCTAAGCCGCACGCCAAAGAAACCCCTCGGCTACACTCTTCCCGGCTCCCTCCGCGCTCGAGCCACGCCAACGACACAAACACCCCAAGTCCTCACCGGCCTCTTCATCCTCGGCGCCACGGCGTCTCGGCGGTTAACCTGTCTTCGCGCGATTCCATCGGTCGGACAGTCCGTATATGCCGAGTATGACTATAGCTCCAACCGCCATAATTGTGAATTTCCGCCAAAACGATGTGTCCGAAGCGGCGTGAGATTCGAAGACACCCTCCAGGACGTCCGCTGCGGCGTGCGGGTCCTCACCAGGAACCGGAGCTTCGCGCTGGGCGCCGTCCCGATCCTGGCGTTGGGCATCGGCCTGGCGCCGGAGGTCTCCGCCATCGGCAAGCCCCTCGCACAACACCCGCAGCGATTCCCCCGCGCCGGTCCGCTGAATCTCCTGCGCCTCGAGCACCCAGTCTAACGCCTCCTCGAATTCCCCCGCGCCCACCGCTCCCCGCGCCGACTCGCGCAATTGCCACGCTTTCACCGACAGCGCCATCAGCGGTCCCAGATCGGCCCCGCACCGTGAACACACTCGAGCGCCGCGAAACCGCGCCTGGCACACCGGACAGTGATTCGCCGCGCCCACTCAGCTCTGACCTTCCACGAAGAACAGCAACTCCTTCAGCGCCCGCGAAGCCTCGTCGAGCGCCGCGGAATCGCCCGCCGCCATCGCGGCTTCGATCCTCTCGTGCAGGTCGATGGCCTCCTCCCGATCGTCCGCGTGCATCTTGCCCAGCGCATTGCGCGATCGCTCCATCAAATCCTGCGCCTTCGCCTGGGACTCCGGGACCGCCGCGGAAGGGTTCATCACGATTACCTTCGATTGCTCGGCGAACTCCTCCGCCTCTTCCTCCTCCTCGCCTCCCGTATTCCACACCTCATCCAGCAGATCGCCGCGCGACCGGTACAGCTCCTCAATCCGCTTCCGCCCCGCCGCGATCTCCTCCGGGCTCTTGGCGCGCATCGCGTTGGCGATGGTCACCTGCTTCGATTTCCCGGTCTTTTTCTCGAGCGCGGTGACCTCCAGTATGCCGTCCAGGTCGAGGCGCATCCTGCACAGGATCTCGTTGGGACCATCCACCGGCGCCAGCCCGTCGATGTGAAAATCGCCCACCAGGATGTTCTTCAGCGCGTCTTCGTCATCCCCCTGATACACCTCTATGTCCACCGCGGTCTGATAAGGATGGCTCGTGGTGAACCGTTCGGTGCGGGTCAACGGCAGCGGCGTGTTGCGCTGGATGATGGGCTTGTAACAGTGCGGATAGGGAAAGCCGCCGCGCTCTCCCAGGTAGGAGACGCCGAAGGTGTAGGGCGAGACGTCCACCAGCACGCGCTCCACTTCGTGTCCGGCCAGGCGGGATGCCAACACGCCCGCGCCCAGCGCCACGCAAAGGTCGGGATGCACGTCCTGCCGCGGTGCGAGGCCGGTGTGCTCGAGCAAAAGGCTCGAGACCAGCGGCGTGCGCGTGGAACCGCCCACCAGCAGCACCGCATCCAGGTCGCCCGGCTTCTTGCCCGAATCCACCAGCGCCTTGGACACGCTGTCGAGCGTCGATTCCACCAGCGGCCGGATCAGCCCTTCGTACTCCTCGCGCGACACCTCGAATTCCAGGTGCAGCGGCTTCCCGTTTTGAATGACCAGCGCCTCCTCGCGAATCTTCACATAGGGCTCGAAGCTCAGCTTCTTCTTGGCCTCTTCGGCCGACCACCAGAGCCGCGCTTTGGCCGCCGTGTGCCCCTTCCGCAGGTCGATGCCGTGCTGCTTCTGAAACTCCTGCGTCAGCATCTCGGACAGCAGATCGTCGAAATCGTCGCCGCCCAGGTGGTTGTTGCCGTGGCTCGCCAGCACCTCCGTGATGTCGCCTTCCACCGTGACCACCGACACGTCGAAGGTGCCGCCGCCCAGATCGTAGATCAGGGCCGTGTGGCGCGTTCCATCGCCGTACCCGTAGGCCAGGCTGGCGGCGGTCGGTTCGTTGAGAATGCGCACCACCTCCAGGCCCGCCAGCGCGCCGGCCTCGCGCGTGGCGTTTCGTTGCGCGTCGGAGAAGTAGGCGGGCACCGTGATGACGGCCTTCTCCGGGCGCGTGCCCAGCGCGCGGTACGCCCACTCCGCCAGCTCGTGCAGAATCAAGGCCGAGATCTCCTGCGGCAGAAAACTGCGGTCGCCTACCGCGACCTTTTCCTCGCTGCCCATCTTGCGTTTAATACTGCGCACCGTGCGCTCCGGGTAGAGCGCCTGCTGGTTGCGCGCCGTCTCGCCCACCAGCAGCTCGCCCGTTGCCGAGAATCCCACGCACGAAGGCAGCATGCGCGTGTCCCCCGGCCCGAGGATCCGCACCTGGCCGCCGCTCAGCGCGGCGATCTCCGAATTCGTGGTTCCCAGATCGATGCCGACAATCAGATCACTCATGTTTTGTCCCACTTAAGACCGCTCCCTCACGGCCGCGGCTGCGCAGCCGGTACGCACGACACCTTCACTTGCGCCGGCCGGAATATTTCTCCGTTCCACTCGTAGCCGCTGCGGTAGACCTCGATCACCGTGCCTTCGGGGACGGCGCTCGATTCCTCCCGGTCGATGGCGTTCATGCGCCGCGGATCGAAAACCTGCCCGTCGCAGCGGATCTCTCTCGCGTTCCAATCCGCCAGCGCCTGGTCGAGCCGTTCAAGCGCCAGTTCGTACCCCTTGACCACCGCCTCGATCCGAGCATCCGGCCCCCGCGGACTTCGGAAGATCCGCTCCACCCATCCCGATTTCACCGGCGCGGACGCCTGCGCCACCGATTCGATGCCGCGCGCCAGCCGGTCGCGCAGGTCGATCAGCACGTTGAGAGCCTCCTTGCGGCAGCGTCGCTCGGCCTCGCGTTCCAGATCGCGCTGGCGCTCGCGGTGCGCCGCGCGCAACTCCTCCGCCGCGCGGATCGCCTCTACAGGCAGCGTCTCGTTCAGCTCTTTGAACGCCCTTCCTTGCAGCTTCACTTCCTGAGCCAGCGCGGTCATGGCCGACCACAGTGCGTAAGAGTCGCAGCGCCGGCCGGCCTCTTGGGCGTCCTCTCCCGCGGCCCCGAGCACCGCCAGAATTTCCGCGGCGATTCCGCGCGGCGGCTCTTCCGCGGCCAAGGCCCCGTCCACCCACTCCTCCAGGCGACGCACGATTTCGTCCCGATTCACGAGCCCTTCAGGACCTCCAGCCAGACTTGCGGTCCCACCAACCGCCGCTCCGGCGCCTGTCCCGACAGCAGCGCGGCCAGAGGCGCTTCGGGGTCGGCCGCCAGCAGCATCTCGCGCATGCGGCGGCGCGGATCGCGCAGGGTCTCGTAGGCGTCGCGGATCTTTTCGAACTCCTCGGGCGACCGGTCCGGCGGATGCTCCTTCACTAGCCGCAAATAAGCGGCGCGTATTTCTTCCTCGCCGGCATCCGGCGCGACGCCCAAAATCTCTCTCGCGTCCACTATCTCCGCCTGCCTTTCTTCGACTTCCGGCGAGGACCCATACCGCCGAGCACACGATTCAACAGCGTATCGAGGGACTCCCCATTCATCGCGGCCCTCTTGGTCTCCTCGAACAGCATGCGCGCGATTTCCGGCGGCATGTCCGGCGGAATCGCGAACTCCTCGAACAGCTCCTCCAACTCATCGTCAACGTCGAAATCCTCGAACGGACTGACGCTCTCCCCGCGCTCGCGGCGGCACTGGGGACACTGGCACAGGTCCTTCGGAAACAGGTTGCGGTAATTGGGACCCTCGCCGGCGAACCGCGGGAACCGAATCTCGGCCCGCTCTTTACGCACTACTTCGGCCGCCTGTTCGAGGCTGAGATCCAGGGCCAGCGGACCGAACTTCCCGCGGCTGAACTCCACCGCCTCTTCCACCAGTTGCATGTCGCGCTGCGCCCGCGCCAGCTCGGCCGCAGCCGTAGCGCAAATCGCGCCCCGACCGGTGTCCCCCTCGGGCAGCGACTTCGCCCGCAGCAACAGGAAGCGCGCCTCGGTTGGCCCGCCCCGTTCCAGTCCCGCTTTGGTGGCGGCAAAAGCCAGTTCCCGATGACTGGCGCACACTCCCGACTCGGCCAACGCGCGAAGCTGGCTCGCATCGAGCGGCTTGCTGTCGCGCGCAAGCTGCTTCGAGGCCTCATCGACGTACGGCCAGGGAACGTCCAGCTTCATCGCGTTCATGTCGGCCGCCAACGCCACCACTCGGGCGAGCCCCGCGGGAATCGCGGCGCGCTCGCTCTTGTCGAGCTTTTCCGGCCGGTCGATCTGTTCCAGCAGCGTGTGCTTGGCGGCCGCCGCCACGCCCCAAAGCAAAAGCCACGCCGCCACCTTGCCTCCGAGCAGCCGCTCGATCTCGGCGCGATGCCCGGCGGCCGCCTCGCGGTCGCCGCCAACCGAGCTGGTCAGATAACGCAAAGCTTGGACGAACGCGGGACGGTCTCCCTGCTGCGCCTGCGGCAACCCGGCGATCTCCGCCAGCTTCTGCTGGGCCAGGTGCGCCTTCTTCTGTTGGAGGTGCTTGATGGCGCTGCTGGCCAGCAGTTGCAGGCGCGCCCGCCGCACGGATGGATTGACCGTGTCAATTCGCTCCGCTTTGGTCAAAAACTGAAGAGCCGTGGGAAAGGCGTTCCTCTTCGCGGCATCGTGCATCAGGTGCAGTATCGGCTCGATATCCGTGGGGCGGATCTTGTGCCAAGCCTTGGCCACCTGCTCCGCCTGCCATCCCTTTTGGCCCTTGGCCCACTCCAGCCATTTCGAGAAGGCTTCGAAATGCGGATCGAGCGTGCAGGCGCGTTCGTACAGTTTCTCCGGAAAGATAAAGAAGACCTGATCGTCACTGGGGCGGTTCCCGGACTTCGCCAGAGCCGCATGTTGAACCTCGTCCAACTCGCTCTCGGGGATGGTGCGCAGCAACCCAGCCATGTGCAGGTAGAGCGTGGCCGCTTCTTGGCCGTTGGGAGAGAACCAGCCCTCCTGGATCGCATTTTGCCGGAAACTCTCCCACATCGCGCACGCCGTCAGGATGTTCTCCGCATCGTTGGTCAGTTCCAGCGAGCGTGCCCACAGCCTCCAGAAATAGGCGCCGTGGCTGGCTCCGCCACCCATTGCAGCCGCTACCTTGCCCTTCTCCAGATCGGTCATCGCGCAGCGAACCGAGATGTGTTGTTTGAGTCTCTCGAGCAGGGCGGGTGCGTGCCGCGAACATTCGTATACGGCCGCCTTCACGTCCTGGAGAATCCGCTTCTCGCCGCTGTCCGCGTGGAAGGCGCGGTCCAGCTTCTCGAGCGCGTTCCGCAGGCTCTCCGAATTCCCTGCGATCGCGGGAACCAGCCGCGCCGCGGCGGGCGTTAGCGGCGCCGCCTTGTCTCCGAGCATCGCGCGGATCGCCGGTACCAGCCGCGCCGGCGCCGACTCCCGCGGAATGGCCTCCACGCATTCGCGGCTCCGCTCGTCCTCATGGCGGTAAAAGTGCCCGATCGCGCGCACCAGCAGTTTCCACGGCGCCAGCGGGCTGCGGTGCGATACCTCGGGCAACGCCAGTTCCTCTTCCGAGCCAGGTGTGGCCGTCACTGCCACGAACGCCTTCATCAGCGCCACGGCGGCCTGCCGCAAAGCATGCTCCTGGGGCAGCACCGAACATGCGGCGATGGCCGCCAGATCGTGGACGTCCCTTTGCACCGCCTGCTCGATGGCCGCTCGGCGCTCCGCCGCCAGGTCCGGATCGTTGAGCGGTGCGAGCAGTTCCTCCAACGCGTTCCTGCGACCATCCAGTCGCGTCTGGGCCGAGGGGTAGCGGCTGCG